>CAJTUQ010000028.1 GCA_910579335.1 uncultured Dorea sp.
AACAAATTTAAGAGGTTTTGTTTCACAAAAGAGCAAAACGGCACAAGAAAGAAAAGGAGGAGGAAAAGATGAAAAGAATAGGAGCAATGCTATTAGTTGTCCTTATGACAATCAGTATGGTCCTGGGCTGTGGAAGCAGCAAAGAGGAGACGAAGGAAGCGTCCGACAAGTCAGAGGAAGCGTCAGGGGAAGGCGTGGAAATCGAATTTCAGCAATGGTTCGACAATGAGATGGAAGAAGGCTACCTGCAGAGCGTTTGCGATGCGTTTTACAAGGAAACCGGGATTAAAGTCAAACTGTTAAGTAATCCATATGCGGATACGAAGACACAGCTGCAGGCAAGTTCGGTTGCAGGTACGATGGCGGATGTCGTTGCTTTGGACGGAAGCTGGATTTATGATTACGCAACGCAGGGGATGCTTATGGATTTGAATGAGCTGTTTAGCGAGATTGGGTTTGATACGAAGGATGTGTCAGTGCAGACGTCAGTCAATGGTACGGTTTATGCGCAGCCGCTCGTAAATTTCCCGTGTTTGATGGCTGTGAACAGAGACATACTTAAAGATGCCGGCGTTGAGAAGATGCCGGAAACATGGACGGAATTTCTTGAAGTATGTAAGAAAGTGACAAAGCCGGACAAGAACGTATACGGTTTTGCAATGAACATGAGCACGGACAATGCCACATGTATGGAATATTTCGCAGCGTTTGCATGGAATTCCGGATGTTCTATTCTTACAGAGGACGGCAAGCCTTTCCTTGCGGGAAATGAAATGTTTATAAAAACAACCGACTTTTTCAAATCTTTATTCGACAACAAGGTCGTAACACCGGGTATGTACACGATGACGGATGCAGATAAGGTTGAAGAATTTGTAAATGGACGCGTTGCTTTTATGGCGGATTCCGTTGCACATTTGACAAATATCCGGGAGCAGGCTCCGGATATGGATGTAACTTATATCAACATGCCTCACGAAGACAGTTATAGCGGCGAGAGCTTTATGCGTTCCAATAACTGGGCATGCGGTATCGCAAAGAACAGTGAGCATCCGAAAGAGGCTGCACAGTTTATTGCATATCTGTTAGGAAAAGACGTAAATGCTGATTTAAGTGTTCATGCAGGCGGATTCGCAGTAAATACGACTTCGGAGCCTGTTTATGAAGATGCATCCGATGCGTTTAAAGCGATTTGTGAGATTTATAAGACGACGACAGGAAAGGCAGAATTTTATTCATTGCCGACAGCAGAGGCTTTGATGCGTGTTTTGGATGAAGATTTGATTATGTATATTGACGGGGACTACAAGACGGCAGAAGAAATGATGGAACATGTGCAGCAGGAATTTGACGCAGCATATAAATAAGCTGTTATAAAAAAGAGTCTTTAGTTGTGATAGGTTTGGCGCACGGTTCGTGCGCTAAATCTATAATAAGATACTTTTTGTCCAATGACAGCAGGGATAAAAGGAGTTGTTTGTAAAATTGAAAATTACAGAAAAAAAGAATTATCCGCAGACACATATTTTAAAGAGGCTTACGCCTTATGCATATCTTACGCCGGTGATGGTGATGATTGCTGCGTTGTTATTTCTTCCAATCATACTGGTAATAGGGTATTCGTTTTTTGATAATGTCCTTGTTACGCCGGAATCGCATTGGGTCGGACTTGAAAATTATAAAACGGTTCTGTCAGATTCTGTTTTTGTCGGTTCCATGAAAAATACGGTTATATTTGTTGTTATGAACGTAGTCTTCCATCTGATAATAGGGATGGTGCTGGCGCTGATGGTAAATGCAAAATGCGTGGCTCAGTGGGCAAAAGCTGTATTCCGTGTTGTATATATGCTTCCGTGGATGTTTAATGCGACCGTTATTGCCATTTTATGGAAGCTTTTGCTGAATCCGAACGGAGTCATCAATTTTATCCTTACCAATTTCCATATGACGTCCGGTGCGGTTGAATGGCTGAGTGACCGCTCGATTGTATTCTGGGTCTTGACTTTTATTAATATCTGGGCGGGATATCCGTTTTATATGATAAGTATACTGGCCGGCCTTCAAGGAATCTCGTCGGACTTATATGAGGCGGCAAGCATTGACGGGGCGTCTTCGGTTCAGAGCTTTCTCTATATCACTCTTCCGCAGCTGAAGCCGATACTGATTAGCATTGCGATGCTGGATTTCATCTGGACGACGCAGAATTTCTCATTAATCTGGCTTTTGACGGCGGGAGGACCGTCCCATGCGACAGAGATGATGAGCACTTATGTCTATCAGATGGCATTTACAAATTACCAGTATTCCAGAGCGTCCGCCGCGGCGGTGATTATTCTGCTTGCATGTATAGTCCTGGCCATATTTTATGTAAGGAACCAGACGCGGGAAGATTAGGGGGAAATTATGAAAACAAGTTTGATAAAACGGATTTTTTTATGGATAGGGATGATTATAGCTGCTTTATTTTCGGGCCTCCCGATATTGTGGCTGGTCTCCAGTTCATTTAAAGCAAATCAGAATATTTTCGCGGTGCCGCCGAAACTTGTTGATAAAAGCTTTAGCTTTGGGGCATATGAAGCAGTGCTGACAGATTCGGAAAAAGTACGTTTTTTTGTCAACTCCTATGCAATTGCTGCGATTGTCGTAGCGTTGACATTGCTGATAGCACTTCTTGCTTCATACAGCTTCAGTCGGTTTAATTTTCCGGGCAAGAAAATTCTGAATACAATTATAATCAGTGTTCAGGCAGTGCCGCCCATCACGCTGCTGATTCCCTATCTGGTACTCGTAGTACAGCTGAAGCTTTATGATACTTATGCGGCGTTAGTTTTGACATATGTTGTGTTTACGCTGCCCTACGCAATCCTTATGCTGACGGGCTATCTGAATACTCTGCCAAAGGAGCTTGACGAAGCGGTACTGATTGACGGAGGGTCGCGCTTTAAGGCGTTATGGAGAGTGCTGGTGCCTTCCTGCCTTCCGGGGCTTGTTTCGGTCGGGCTGTATACCTTTATCCAGTGTTGGAATGAGTACCTTTATGCGCTCACGCTTACAAAGACGAATGCAATGCGTACGGTCCCTATCGGAATCGCCTCCCTTATGGGGCAGTATGCGTTTGAGTGGAACCAGATTATGGCAATGAGTATTCTGGGCTCTCTGCCCGTTATCGTGATTGCGCTGTTTTTCCAGAAGTATTTTATTTCTGGCATGACCGCAGGAGCGGTAAAGAATTAATAATAAAATCAAGGAGGTATAATTATGAAAACAATCAATCTAGGACAGAATAAGACCCCGGTTCCGGCAATTATACAGGGGACCATGCGTTTTGATACGATGTCTGCGAAAGAAGTGGCGGGTATGTTTGATAACGCTTTGGAAAACGGTACGAACTTTATAGATACTGCAAATTGTTACGGAAAGCCGGAGGGGCTTGTTGAAAGCATTATCGGAAAAACTTTTGAAGAGAATCCGGGGCTGCGTGATAAATTGATTCTGCAGTCTAAGGGTGGCATTACGTTTTATGAGGATGGCAGGCCGTATCACAATTACTCTAAGGAACATCTTCTTAAAACGCTGGATCATTCACTGTCCCGTATGAAGACGGATTATCTGGATTATTTCCTGCTGCACCGCGTTGACGCCCTGTTTTGTCCGGAAGAGGTGGCGGAAGCATTTGAAACAATGAAGAAGCAGGGTAAGGTGCTGCATTTTGGTGTAAGCAATGACGTGCCTTATGGAATCGAACTTTTACAGAAATACTGCCCGGTGCCGATTGAAGTAAATCAAATGCAGTTTGGCATAGCGCATGCGGATATGTGCGTACAGCCTATTGCTACAAATAACCATGAATTTTATGCGGTTGACAGGGACTGCGGCATTTTGAATTATTGCAGGCTGAAAGACATTACGATACAGGCATGGTCGCCGTTCCAGCATGGATTTATTGACGGGACGTTCATTGATAATCCGGATTATCAGGAAGTGAATGATGCGATGCAGAAAATAGCAGATAAATATGGCGTAACGAAAACAACGATTGCCGTTGCATGGATTCTCCGCCATCCGGCAGGAATGCAGGTAGTGTGCGGAACGACCAAAAAGGAGCGGTTTAACGACTGCTGCAAAGCCTGCGATATTGAGCTGACATATGAAGACTGGTACAACATCTATCTTGCGGCAGGATATCCGATTATGTAAAGGCAGACCAGATTGGAAAGAGAGTGGGCTATGGAGAAGAAATATGATATTGCTGCTATCGGGACGATAGCATACGATATGATTCTGCGCACTGTTGACGAGACGGTATTTACAAGAGACACTACGCTGCTTGGAGAAGTAGGAGTTTCTCCCGGCGGCGCTGCGATGACGCAGACCATCATTGCGTCGCGTCTTGGGTGCCGTACTGCGATTGCAGGAAAGGTGTGCGACGACACATTCAGCGAATATCTGCTCAGAGAACTTGAGAAGGCGGGAGTGGATACAACGCATATTGTACATTCGAAGGAGGATAGCATGTCTTTGACTTTTGCGCTGGTAAAGCCGGACGGCACCCGCCACTTCCTGGGGCTTGCAGGTAGTAATAATCAGAGTCTCTGTCTGGAGGATTTCTGCCTTGAACTGGTGACGCAGGCAAGGATTGTCAGCTATGGAAGTTTCTTTTTCTTAAAAGGGCTTGATTCGGGCGGAGTTTCTATTCTTTTAAAAAAAGCGAAAGACGCGGGTGCATTGACGGTTGCAGATTGCGCCAGTGATTCTTTTAATCAGGGAAAAGAAATTGTATTCAGGAATCTTCCGTTGATTGATTTCTTTATTCCAAGTTATGTTGAGGCGCAGTATCTGACGCAGGAGGACGAGCCGGGGGCTATGGCGGAAAAACTTCTGGAAAAGGGCTGCAGAAATATTATTATCAAGCTTGGAGAAGAAGGGTGCTATGTGTGTGACGGGAAAAGAGCAGAGACAGTACCGGCGTTTCGGCCGGAGAGGGTAAGTGACACTACAGGAGCGGGGGATAATTTTGTCGGCGGATTTATGGCGGGCATAACAGAAGGAATGGATCTGTGGGATGCCGCGCGGTATGCGAATGCCGTCGCAGCGGTCAGCGTGACAGAGATGGGGGCGGTGACTGCGCTCCGCAACAAGTCCCAGGTGCTGAAAATATTAAATAACACATAAAGAAGAGGAGAAGGAGAGTATTTTATTATGTCAAAAGATTTAATGCCATTAAAAGGATATCTGGAGGATGCCAGAGAAAGAAAGTACGCATTGGGAGGGTTCTGCCTGTGGACGTATGCATATGGCATGACGATTGCAGAGGTAGCGCAAAAGCTTAAGCTTCCGATGCTGTATATAATCGGTGATGCAGAGGTTAAGTTTTTCGGAGGGGAGAAAAACGCGGTGGCAGCGGCACGGACAATTGCGGAAAACGTGGATGTGCCGGTGATACTCCATGCAGACCATTTCAGGGAATTTGACAATATTAAGCGGGCGGTCGAAGCCGGATTTAAATCGGTAATGATTGACGCGTCTGCGTATTCTTTTGATGAGAATGTAGAGCGGACGGCCAGGGTAGTTGAATATGCCCATAAAGCAGGGGTGTCTGTTGAGGGTGAGCTGGGCAGGATTGCAGGCTGTGAGCAGAAACTGTCCGTCGACGAGGCAGAGGCGATGCAGACGGATCCGGATGAAGCGAAGCGTTTTGTGGAGCAGACGGGAATTGACATTTTGGCGCTGTCTATCGGAACCGTACATGGAGAATACAGATTCCCGCCTAAGATTAATATACCCAGACTCCAAAAAATTGCACAAAAAGTATCGATTCCGCTTGTTATGCATGGAGGATCAGGCACGCCGGAAGAAAAAGTGGCGGAAGCAGTTAATTACGGAATCACGAAGCTGAATCTTGCTACAGACCTTGTTAAAACGGTAGGCAAAGCAACGGCAGGAGTACAGGAAAAGGAAGGATTTGGCTATTCCGTGGCAAATTTGTACGCACAGGCATATGAGGATTTAGCAGTTTACGCAGAGCATAAAATGCGCCTGCTGGCACAAAATATTTTGTAAGAGAAAAGAAGGAGGTAGGCGATGGATAGAGTATGTTTGGGAGATAAGCTGACAACGGCGCCGATAGCCATAGGTATGATGAACCTGCTGGAGTGGGGACTGGATGTTAAGGGGTTGTCAGAACGAATAAAAGAATATCTTGATTTGGGATTATCTACATATGATTTTGCTGATATATATGGAAATGGCGGGTGCGAGACTCTTTTTGGGGAGGTGCTTTGCCGGGAGCCTTCTTTAAGAAACAAAATAGAAATTATTACGAAGGGCGGAATCGTCTATGATAAGCTGCGCAGGCCGTATTTTGTCAGTGAATCTTACAATCTTTCCAAGGAGTATCTGATTTCGGCCTGTGAAGCGTCATTGCAAAGACTTGGAGTTGACTGCGTGGAGCTGTATCTTATCCATCGCCCATGTCCTTTGATGGATCCGGCTGAAACGGCGGAGGCGATGGAAAAGCTTTATAAGGAAGGGAAGGTTAAAAATTTCGGGGTATCTAATTTTCTTCCGGAGCAGATTGCCGCTCTAGAGGCATATACGGATATTCCAATCGTTACGAATCAGGTCAAGATGAGTGTAAAGTGCATGGATTTTCTGGCGGACGGAACACAGGAGGACGCACTCAGACGGAAGATTCCGCTTATGGCGTACTCGCCTGCATGCGGAGGAAAGTTATACAAAGAGAATTTAAGCAGGGAAGATTTGGAGACGGTAAAGGTACTGCATGAAATCAGGGAAGAGCTTGGGGCCGAAACCATAGACGAGGTTCTTTATGCATGGCTTTACAGGCTTCCGGTTAAGGTGATACCGGTTACGGGAACCGGGAAAAAAGAAAGGGTGCTCCGCGCCGTAAAAGCGCTGGAGCATCAGATGAGCAGAGTGCAGTGGTATGACATACTTAGAATTGCCCGTCCTCTGTGCGTATCAAAAAAGTATCACGATATATAGACTGTAAACAATAATGATAGAAGAGGGACAGCATATGACTCTGAAAATATTTCAGAAAGGGTTCAATTATTCTCAGGACGGTCGGGGGAATCGTTTGGTCTATCATCTGCAGGGCTGTAATATGAGATGCCCGTGGTGTGCCAATCCGGAAGGCATGAAGATGGACGGCGTCATCCTTACGGATGCGCAATGGCTTACAGAAGGGCTGTGCCCGAAAGGAGCGGTAAAGAACGGGCGGCTTGACCGGACGCTGTGCGAAGGATGCAGGGAGCGGGAATGTATCAGTATGAAATACCGGAACAAAGGGATACGTCTTTCTTGTGAAGAGAAATCGCTGGAAGAAATATACGGAGAGATTATACGGAGCAGGGCAATGTTTTACGATGGGGGCGGCGTGACTTTTACCGGCGGAGAGGCCGCAATGCAGTTTGATGCATTGAAAGAATTGTTAATTATGCTTAAAAAAGCCGGCGTACATACTGCGGTCGAGACGAACGGAAGCCATGTGCGCCTGCCGGAATTGTTCCCGTATATTGACCAGCTTATTATGGATTGCAAGCATTGGAACAAAGAGAAGCATTTAAAGTATACCGGGGTTTGCATAGACACGGTGCTTGGGAATCTTAAAGCGGCAGTAAAGGAATGCGGCATGGTGGATATACGGACTCCTCTTATCGGCGGTGTCAATGACAGTGAAAAGGACATGGAAAAATTCATCAGTCTGTTCCGTACACTAGGCGGAAGCCATGTGACATTTGAGATTCTTAAGTATCACGAATTTGGAAAGAGCAAATGGGAGGAATGCGGCCAAAAATATGAGATGGATGCGGGGGCCCATGTGACGCTGGAACAAATAAAGCGGTTTCGGGAGATGATACTAAGCCAAGGACTAAATTATAAGAGAAGCTAAGAGAGGAGATGCCGGTATGGAAATCAAAGCGGTTTTTAATGTGCAGGAGCTTACTGAACTGGCTAAGAAGCGATTTCAGGAAGAGAGGAATATAAATCATCTGGAAGGGTGGTTTCTGGCAAAAGAGATTCAGAAGGAATGCGACGAGCGGTTCCGGGAAGAGGAAGATTGTATACGTATTGCCAGGACACAGGTCGAGGTGGTGAAAAATATTCCGATTCATATTGGGGATTACCATGTGTTTGCCGGAACTCAGGATGATTCATTTGCCCGCTCTTACGCGCTGATTAATCCGGAATTTACGGTAGACTCGTTTTGCGGTTACTGCGACCCGGTAGCGGTTTTTGGAGATATTGAGCCGCGCGGGGATATTACGCAGGAAAGAATTGACAGACTAAAAGAGTATAATAACCATACGCCGTATGCGGATGCGCTCAGGAGGGCTTATGACATTGCAGGCGACGCGGCAAGCGAGGCGGTTTTTTTTATTGAGCAGGTGACGGGACATTTGATACCGGATGTAAGGCGGCTGCTGGCCGTGGGAACGAAGGGGATAAAAGAAGAGATAAGCGGCAGGCAGGAAGCGTGCGGCAACGGACGCAGAATATATTATGAAGCGATGAAGATATCGCTGGATGCATTAGAACTGCTGGCAAGAAGATATGCAAAATTGGCGGAGGAGAAAGAGAAAAAGGCATCAGGAAGTGACAAGGAGCGGCTGCGGCTGATAAAGGACACGCTGAAAAAGGTGCCGAGGGAAGGCGCGGACAATCTCTATGAGGCAATCCAATCCTTTCTTTTAATCTGGCAGACGATGTGCCTGGAGCAGACGCCGAATCCATTTGCTTTTTCTGTCGGAAATGCAGACCGGATTTTCGAGCCGTACCGTGCAAAGACGAATATGGGCAGGGAAACGGCAGCGGCACTGTTTAAGCATATGCTGGTGTTTTTCAACGTGGCCGACAGAAGCTGGGCAATATCACAGAATCTGATTGTGGGAGGGAAGTCAAGTGACGGGGAGGACCTGACAAACCTGTGTTCCTTTGCGCTTTTGGACGCTTATTATGATATGAATCTTCCACAGCCGATTCTGTCTGTCAAATTACATAAAGATACACCGCAGGAACTGTACGAGAGTTTGGGGAGGTTTTTCTTTACGCCAGGGTGTTTGACCCCTTCGCTTTTTAATGACGACAGCCTGTTCCCTATCCTGCAGGCGCGCGGGGTGGCCCATGAAGATTTACAGGATTACTCTATAGCCGGCTGTCAGGAGCCGTTGATTATGGGAAAGGATAACGGCAACACGACGAATAGTTGGCTGAACCTGGGGAAAATACTGGAGCTTTGTGTAAATGGCGGCATTTCTCAAATTACCGGTAAAAGGCTTGGAAAGAGTGATGAGGAGAACGGATGTAAAAGCAAACTTGAGGTGTTGCAGAATATCCGGGAAATTTTTTATGCGAATGTAGATGAATTTGCGGACCGGATGGCGGCTTCGGCGAATGCGGCGTCGGAGGCGGTGGCTTTGCTTCAGGTTCCGTTTTTGTCCTCGATGATGGGAGGCATAGATTCGGGAATAGATGCGAGGGATACAAAGAGACAGGGAACAAAATATAACGGAAGCGGCTGCCTGATACACGGACTGTCAGTGGTTGCGGATTCGTTTGTTGCAATTGACACTCTTCTTAGAGAGCGGCCGGAGGATGCGGACCGGATGGTAGAGGCTCTTGGGAATAATTTTGAAAAAGATCCGCAGATGCATCAATATCTGTTGAGTTGTCCCAAGTTCGGAAATAATATAGAAGAGGTGGATTCAGAGGCAAAAGAGATTGCGTCGAGGGTCAGTGATATAGTATCATCTAAGAAGAACTATCTGGGCAATCCTTTCAGAAGTGATTTTGCAACGCCGTCCACGCACCTTTTGTACGGCTACTGGGTTGGGGCGACGCCGGATGGAAGAAGAGCCAGAGACATGCTTGGATACGGTGTGGATCCGCTGTACGGTGAGGCGCATTCGGGACTGGGATTTCGGGTCCTTTCGGGTATGCATCTTCCTTACGAGAAGATGAACGGCGGCTATGCATCCCATTTTGGCATCAACCCTAATTATTTTAAGGCGGATACTTTTGAAAAAAAGGGGGTAGAGTTCAGAGATAAGATTATAAGTCCTTTGTTCTACAATCCGGCAAACAAGAAAATACAGCCGTACTATCTGTATGTAAATGTCACTACACCGGATATGTTGAGGAAAGTATTGGAAAATCCAAAGAAATATGCACCGAGCGGCGTATATATTATGAGGATACATGGTACTTTTGTAAACTTTCTTGACTTGTCGCCGGCAATTCAGGAGGATATTATTACGAGACTTGATATGGAGTCGACGAGTCTTTAAGGAGGATGGCTATGGCATGCTTTGTGGGAATTGATATCGGCACATCCAGTGTCAGGGCGGCAGCAGTTGATGAGAGAGGCCGGACGTTAGCATTCGGCCAGTGTGAATATGACATCATAAAGCCAAAGATAGACCAGGCGGAACAGAATATGGAACAGCTGTGGGAATCCACTGTCCAATCGATTCAGCTCATGCTGTCGCAGGGAAAAGTGTCAAAAGATGATATATGCGGGATTGGGTATTCCGGGCAGATGCACGGCCTTGTTATGGTTGATGGGGATGGAAAGTCTATCCGTAATGCAATTATATGGGCGGACCAGAGAACGGAAAGAGAGATTTCCGGGATATATGAAAAAGTTCCCAAAGAAGAGTTTGACACCGTGTACCTTAACCGGTTAAGTACAGGTTTTGCGCTGCCGTCCTTGATGTGGGTCAAAGAGCATGAACCGGAAAAGTTTCAGAAAATCGATAAGATTTTCTGCCCTAAGGATTATATTCGTTTTAAGATGTGCGGGAGGATTGGAACAGATGCGTCAGATGCAAGTTCAACCGGCATGTGGGATATGAAAAAAAGGACTTGGGCATACGGCATACTGGAAAAGCTTGGGGTTCCGGCTTCTATTCTTCCTGAAAGCCATGAAGCCTGTGAGACGGCGGGAAGAGTAACGGAGGAATGCGCGCAGGCTTGCGGACTAAAGCCGGGTACTGTGATTACCTACGGAGGCGGAGATTCCCTGATGATGGAGCTTGGAAATGGGATGATTAGGGACGGGATTATGGCATCGACGATCGGAACCGCATGCCATCTTACCTGCGCACTGGAGAGACCGGCTCATGATATGCTTTTTCGCACAAATACATGGTGTCATGCAGGCAGCGGACTTTGGAGCATCATGGGGGCGCATCTTAGCGGCGGCGCAGCCCTAAAGTGGCTTAGAGATAATATTCTTGAAATGGGAAGCTTCGACGAAATGAATGTGTGTGCGTCGAAGGTGCCTGCCGGCAGTGAGGGTCTTTTGTTTCTCCCGTACTTAAACGGAGAGAGGACGCCGCACAATGATGCGAATGCGAAAGCGGTGTACCTGGGGCTCAGTTTAAAGCATACAAAGGAACATATAATCCGCAGCACGATGGAAGGCATTGTATATAGTATGAAAGAGTCTTATGAAATCCTGAAATCGATTGGGGTTACAGGAAGCAGAATGATCGCGTCCGGAGGAGGAGCAAAAAGCCCGCTGCTTTGCCAGATTCAGGCGGACATGTACAACTGCCCGGTCTTAACAAACAGGGAAAAGGAGCAGGCGTCTTTAGGCGCTGCGATAACGGCGTCGGTCGGCTGCGGGTATTTTAGAAATTATGAGGAAGCCTGTGGGAACATGGTCTGTTTCAGCGATGATGTGACTGAGCCGGATGCGGAGCATGTAAAGATATATAATGAAGGTTTTTTGCGCTTTAAAGAAATTTATAAAGCTAATAAAGGAATATTTTGATATTCATGCAGACAAAGAAGACTTTTCCTATTCGGAAAAGTCTTCTTTGTGGTCTATCAGCTGCTTTTCATTGTAAAGGACAGTAGTCGCCCGGAAAGTACGATAATTTTTCGGGCTCATTTCGAACTTTTTCTTAAAAGCTTTTGAGAAGGCTAACTGGTCTTCATAGCCGACGGCGCGGGAGATTTCTTTAATCGTGTCATTGGTGCTGACGAGAAGATTGGCTGCTTTGTGCATCCGGAAATCAATCAGGAACTTTTGTATGGATATGCCAAGTTCCTTCTGAAATACATGGTTTAGGTATGCGCGGCTGATTCCGATATGCCCGGCAATATCCGATACATTGATGCCGTCTTTATAGTAGAATTTTATGTGCTCCACAGCAAGCTCCATATAGACATTGGAACCATAATTATGGCTTTCCGGTGAATGCTTGTGGCGCAGCATTGTGCGGTTGTCGATGAGCCTGGAAAACAGCATAAGCATCCACGCCTCCCTGCGCAGGTCATCTGCGAAGGTGAGAGCCTTGCAATCCAGAATATTGTCTATACAGTCCATGATGATTTCTGGCTGAAGCGGCGAAGGGAGAACTAATTTTTTAGGTGAAAAGCCGCATTGCCTTAAGATTGAGTCAGCTCTGATTCCGTTGAAGCCTATCCATGCATAGTGCCACGGGTCTACGGCGTCGGAGCCGTAGGTGACAGATTCGCCGGGATATATGACGAACATCTGCCCCGCAGTCAGCGGATAGGTAATGCCGTTTGTTGAGTAAAAGCCTTTTCCTGAGAAAACAAAATGCAGAATATATTCTTCACGTTTTCCCGGACAGATATGCAGTGGTTTGCAGTGTTCTCTTCCGGCATGGATAAGGCTGATATCTAAGGATGTCTCTCTTAAATGCTCCAGACAACGGAAAGTGACACTGTCTGTATATTTCACATTGCGCATAGTCGATTCTCCTTTTTCTTTTTTTACTTTTACGGACGGGGCCCGCTTGTCCCGCAAAAATATGCATACCAAATGCATTTGCGGACATAGATGCAGAACAATGAAAATGATATAGGAATATAAACAAGGCATAACTCGCTATATTCCTATCATGATTCACTATATAATGCAAAAACGGTGCTCTTGCTGATGTCTGTTTCTATTGTAACATAAATTCTTCGATTTTTCTATATCGAAAATAACATAAATACATTTAATTATTCCATTTATGAAAAATGCATGTAAATGTATAATAATCCACAGAAAAAACGTCAAAACGACGAAGAAGGAGGAAGGAAGTTTATGAAATTTAAAAGACTGATTGCAGCTGGACTTGCAGCTACAATGGTGGCAGGAATGCTCACGGCTTGCGGCGGCGGAAGCAGCGACGGCGGAAGCAAGAAAAAGGGCGATGCGTTGACGGTAGCGATCTGGGATACCAACCAGCAGGCAGGTCTCCAGGAGATTATCGACGCTTTCACAGCAGAGACAGGCATTAAGGCAGAGCTTCAGGTTCTTGACTGGAGTGCGTACTGGACACTTCTCGAAGCCGGTGCAACAGGCGGAGACATGCCGGACGTATTCTGGATGCATTCGAACGAAGCGGTTAAGTACATGTCCAATGACATTCTTCTTGACTTGACAGATAAAGTGTCAAAGAGCGAGAAGCTTGAGATGGATAAGTTCCCACAGGATCTGAAGGATATGTATACATGGAAAGACAAAGTATACGCAGTTCCGAAGGACAGAGACACGATTGCAATGTGGTACAACAAGAAGATGTTCGATGATGCAGGTATCGCTTATCCGGACGGAAGCTGGACATGGGATGAGTTCTATGAGATTGCTGAAAAGCTTACCAAAGACGACGGAAGCCAGTTCGGATTTGCAGCACAGCCGTCTAATGAGCAGGATACATGGATGAATATGGTTTATTCAATGGGCGGAACAATTGTGACAGACGACAACAAGTCCGGCTTTGACGACCCGAACACACTTAGGGCAATGGAATTTCTTGACAAGTGCGTAAAGAACGTAATGCCGGATTCCAACACAATGTCCGAGACAGGAACCGACGTATTATTCCAGTCCGGTAAGGTTGCTATGATTTCCCAGGGTTCATGGATGGTAGCAGGCTTCAAGGATAATGACTATTTAGTAGAGAATGCTGATGTTGCAAGACTTCCTAAGGATGCGGAAACAGGAAGAAGCGTATCTCTTTACAATGGTCTTGGATGGGCTGCATCAGCAGGAACGGCTATGCCGGATGAAGCATTCCAGTTAATCGAGTGGTTCGGAACTAAGGATATGCAGCTGAAGCAGGCAGAGCTTGGCGTAACAATGGCAGCTTACGACGGAGTATCTGACGCATGGGTAAACAATACAGATGTATTCCACCTTCAGCCGTATCTTGACGCTATGGATGACACTGTATTCAGACCTCATACAAATTCTACGTTAGCATGGTGGAACCCGATGTGTGAAGAGCTTGTAAAAGTTTGGAACAACGAAGAAGCTATGGCGGATGCATGTAAGAACATCACAAGTATGATGAATGAAAAGATTGCGGAAGAGAACTACTAAACCGGCCTGTTTAAAGAAAAGGGGTGAGAGACTTGGCTAATCCAAAGAAAGGTACAAGTCAGGAACGCAACGAGTTTGTATGGGGATGGATTTTTATCCTTCCGACCATGATAGGCTTGATTGTCCTGAATATTTATCCGATATTTAAAACCATTTATGAAAGCTTCTTTAAAACAGGAGATTTCGGAAAAGGCAACGTTTTTATAGGTGTTCAGAATTATACCAAAATGTTTGGTGACGGAGAGGTTTGGCAGGCGCTTATCAATACCTTCAAGTATGCGATTGTAGAGGTTCCGTTCTCTATCATCATCTCGCTCGTACTTGCGGTGCTCTTAAACCGCAAGATGAAGGGGCGCGCGGTATACCGTACTATCTTCTTCCTGCCTATGGTAGCTGCCCCGGCCGCTATCGCTATGGTATGGAGATGGCTGTTCAACGCAGAGTTTGGTCTTTTGAACCATATATTCGGGACAAAGACGAACTGGGTATCCAATCCGAAAATTGCAATCTTTGCGATTGCGGTCATCGGTATCTGGTCCATCATCGGTTACAACATGGTACTATTTATTTCCGGTCTTCAGGAGATTCCGGGAGACTACTATGAGGCGGCAAGCATTGACGGTGCCACGGGAATCAAGCAGTTCTGGCACATTACATGCCCGCTTCTGTCGCCGACCATCTTCTTCGTAATGATTACGAGGGTTATCGGCGGACTGCAGGTGTTTGACCTTATTTACATGGTAATTGACAGAAACAACCCTGCACTGAAAAAGACACAGTCACTTGTATACCTGTTCTACCAGAACTCCTTCGTAGAGAACAACAAGGGTTATGGTTCAACAATCGTAGTTCTTCTTTTAGCTATCATCATGGTAATTACCGTATTCCAGATGTGGGGCCAGAAGAAGTGGGTTCACTATAGTTAAGGAGGGATTGATATGGAAGCAAAACAGAAAGCAACGACCGTGCTGATACATGTCATCCTGATTCTGATATCTATCACGATGTTAGTTCCGTTTTTATGGATGATTTTGACGGCCTTCAAGACATTGTCAGAGTCAACGTCGGTAAACCCGTTTGTTATCTTCCCGTCTGAGTGGATAACAGATAACTTCTCAAAAGTAATTAAAAATATGGACTTTCCGATGCTGTACTTAAACACGATTCTATTGATTTTAGGACGCGTGGTAGCGGCGGTACTTACGGCAACGCTTGCAGGATATGCATTTGCCCGTCTGAACTTCAGGGGAAAGAACTTCATGTTCTCGCTGGTATTGTTCCAGATGATGGTGCCGGGGCAGATTTTCATCATCCCGCAGTACTTAATGGTAAGTAATATGGGAATGCTGAACACGATTTTCGCACTGGTGTTCCCAGGACTGGTAACGGCGTTCGGAACGTTCCTTTTAAGGCAGGCGTACATGGGGCTTCCGAGAGACCTTGAGGAAGCGGCAAGGCTTGACGGGTGCAACATCCCGCAGACATTTTTGTACATCATGGCGCCGTTGACAAGGTCGTCGATGGTAGCGCTTGGAATCTTTACGGCAGTATTTGCATATAAAGACCTGATGTGGCCGTTAATTTGTAACAAAGACGTAATGCCGCTGTCCGCAGCGTTGGCAAAGATGCAGGGACAGTACGCAAGCAACTATCCGCAGCTGATGGCAGCGTCGCTGCTGGCATGTATCCCGATGATTGTTCTGTACCTGATTTTCCAGAAACAGTTCATCGAAGGTATTGCTACTTCCGGCGGAAAGCTGTAACATATGATTTTGTAAGGCGAACGAAGTCTTTAGATTGAGGGCACCTGGTCTGTTCGCAGACCGGGTGTTTTCTGTCCGGGTTGACGTATATGGATGCACCGCATTTTTAAGGGATGGGTGCCAAGAAAAGGAGATGTGCACAGATATGTTTAATGAAGGCGGCTTGTTTTCAAGAATATTTGGTTTTTTAGGTCAGTTGATTGCGCTCAATCTGCTGTGGATTTTATGTTCTATTCCTGTAGTTACAGCCGGAGCCTCAACAACGGCATTGTTTTATTGTACATTAAAAATCCATAAGGACGGGGACTGCAGGACATTTAAAGACTTTTTCAAAAGCTTCAGGGCAAATTTCAAACAGTCAACCGTAGTGTGGCTGCTTATGATATTGACGGCAGTGATTATTTATTTCGAGAGAAAGACGATTCCGTCTATGCCGGGAATCATGCCGGTGATTTTTTCTTATTTGTTAATAGCGGCCTGCATTCCGCTTATTATGACTGCATTGTATATATTTCCGACAGTTGCGGCATTTGACAATAAAATACGAAAGCTGGCAATGAATGCATTATATTTTTCAATTAAGAATATAATATATACTCTGGCAGTTGCGGCGATTACGATTGCGCCGATGTTTTTTACATTAGTTGATGCGAAGCTGTTTCCGGTGTATCTGCTGATTTGGATATTGTGCGGATTTTCATTGACGGCACTTGCGGATTCATGGTTTTTATGGAAGCTGTTTAAACCATATTTCCCGGAGGCAGAAGGAGCAAAGGGTTATGAAGAGTTAGGGACAGATCAATATGTATTTTAAGAAAAAGAATTGTGAGAGGGAAGGACATGAAACATATTACTTATAATGAAAAGACTAAAGTTTTTACTCTGCGCACAAAAAACAGTATGTATCAGATGCAGGTGAGGGCATATGATACACTGACACATCTATATTATGGTGCTGATATCGGGGATACGGAAGCCGCGCATCGTATTATCTGTCTGGACCGCGGTTTTTCGGGGAATCCTTATGAGGCGGGGGAGGACAGGACGTTCTCTTTGGATGTGCTGCCGCAGGAGTATTCCGGTTATGGGAACGGGGATTATAGAATTAACGCAATGGAGATGACCCATGAAGATGGAAGTGACGCAGTCCATCTGCGTTACGAGAGTTACCGTATGATGGAGGGAAAGTATTCGCTTGAGGGACTTCCCTGTATGTTCGGTAATGAAGAAGAAGCAGAGACTCTGGAGATTACATTGTATGACAGGATTACGAACCTTAAGGTTCACCTTTTATACGGAGTGTTTTATGACCTTGATGTGATAACCAGGGCAGTCAGGATGGAAAATAAGGGAGAGAAGACAGTTACGATACAGCGTGCAATGTCTCTGGAGATGGATTATACGAACAAGCACATGGACTTGATTCATTTCTATGGAAGGCACACAATGGAGCGTATGACGGAGCGGCTGCCGCTTCATCATGGGGTTCAGTCTGTAGAGAGCAAAAGGGGAATGTCCAGCCACCAGCATAATCCGTTTGTGATTTTGTGTGATAAGATGACGTCGGAAAAGCATGGGGACTGTTACGGGTTTGCGCTTGCGTACAGCGGCAACTACCGCTGTGAGATTGAGGTGGACCAGATGGAACAGACGCGGCTTGTGATGGGGATTCATCCGTATCATTTTTCTTTCCGTTTAAATACAGGGGATGTATTTGAGACCCCGGAAGTAATTATGGCATATTCAGATGAAGGGCTGGGGCGTCTCTCGCGCATTTACCATGATGCGTACCGCTCCAACTTGATTCGGAGTAAATATGTGAAAGCTCCCAGACCGATACTGGTAAACAATTGGGAAGCGACTTATTTTGATTTTGATGAGGAAAAGCTGTATAAAATAGCAAAAGAAGCAAAGGATATCGGGCTTGACATGTTTGTGCTTGACGACGGATGGTTCGGAAAGCGCGACACGGATTATTCCGGACTTGGAGACTGGATAGTAAATGAGGACAAGATAAAGGGCGGTCTGCCCAAGCTTGTGAAACGAATTAAGTCTCTTGGCATGAAGTTCGGGATATGGATTGAGCCGGAGATGGTATCCGAGGACAGCAATCTGTATAGAGAGCATCCGGACTGGGTACTCCGGATTCCGCAGAGAAATATGACAAGGAGCCGTCATCAGCTGAACCTTGATATAACAAGAAAAGAAGTCCGGGATTATGTGATGGAGCAGATATTTGCCGTGTTGGACAGCTGCGGAGCCGACTACGTAAAATGGGATATGAACCGGAGCGTGGCAAATGTGTATTCGTCTGCGCTTCCTCCGGAGAGGCAGGGCGAAGTATTCCACCGTTATGTACTTGGAGTGTACGAGATGATGGAACGGCTTGTCAGCAGATATCCGGATTTGCTGTTTGAAAACTGCTGCGGCGGCGGCGGCAGGTTTGATGCGGGAATGCTATATTATTCGCCGCAGATTTGGTGCAGTGATAATACGGATGCCATTGACCGTCTGAAAATCCAGTACGGGACGTCCTTTGGCTATCCAATCAGTACGATGGGCGCGCATGTCAGCATTTGTCCGAACCACCAGACAGGCCGCACGACTCCTTTTGAGACGAGGGCGGTGGTTGCAAGTGCAGGTACGTTTGGTTATGAGCTTGATCTTGAGCATCTCACAAAAGAGGAGAAGGAGCTTGCGAAAAAGCAGATTTTGGAATATAAAGAGATAGAGCACCTGGTTCAGACGGGTGACTATTATAGATTATCCAATCCTTATAAGAATGATGATTATGTTATCTGGCAGTTTGTCTCCAAAGATAAAAAAGAGGCTGTTGTCAACGGTGTTCAGTTAAGAAATGAAGCAAATCCGCATATTCATTTGATTTATCTGGAAGGGCTTAAGCCGCATGAACACTACAAAGACACAGCAACGGGAGAAGTTTATACGGGCGCCGCTCTTATGAAGGCCGGCATACCGCTTCCGGTAGGTGTAGGAGATTATCAGCCGATAAAATTCCGTTTTATATTAATTAGCCGATAACCTAATATTTGTAGTGCATATCTATGGGGAACAGCCGGAGCAGACAACTGCGCCGGCTGTTCTCTGTCTCCTATTCATTACTTTTTCCGGCATCCGGTTGACGCATATTTTCTGATTTGCTAAAATATCTCCATAGGGCATCCCGTAATATATGCTCCTGCGGAGCGGACGGATAAGATTCGTCAAGGTATAGAGTGGGAAAGAAGGAGGTAAAGTATGCCGGATTTAACATTTGGGGAGCAGGTGAAGATTGTCCTCGGCAGAAAAGGGATGACAATTAAAGAGCTTGCGGAAATGATAGAACAGCGTACAGGCAGAAAGATGTCGAGGCAGAATCTGACGCAGAGACTTGGCCGGGATAATTTCCAGGAACAGGACATGCGTATGATTGCTTCTATTTTAGAATGCCCGTTTAGATTGAGCATTCTTGGTGAAGATACTCCGGATGAAGCAGGCCATGAGGCGGTTGAGAAAGAGATTGCAGCGATAGAGGCTGAGACAGGAGAACTTGAACCGGCTGATACGGGAGCGGAAAAGGCCGGCGGAAAAGCAGAGACAGTGACGCCGCAGGACAGCGTTATAGAGGTACAAAAAGAGGATGGTTTGGAAGACGCAGCGGGGGCAGAGACAGAAGACGGCAGTTCCGGCAGAGATATCACAGTAGGAGAATTTCTTGAAATACGTAAGAGTTCAGGGGAATCTGCCCAGGAGCAGCTGATGCAGGAGCTTCTTGCGGAGATGGATTCTATAGAGCGCGAGGGACAAGAGAGAAATATCGAGTGGGAGAAGCGCCGCAGGAAAAAAGAACAAGAGGAAGCGGAGAAAAAGACCGAGAAAAAGGGAGGATGGATGTCCCATTTTCCTTTCAGGAGACGCGAGGAGCAGTCAGGGCCGGAGCCCGTTGCTGACGAGCCGGATCCGATATCCGAGATGGACGGGGAAGGTGCGCCTGTCACGGAGGAGACCGGCAATGAGGCTGATGGTCAGGAAGGGACTGCGTCAGAAACAAAAAATTCTTTTTCGGACCGCATAAAGGAATATACAGGACAGGATAATGACTGGCAGGAGCTGTACGAGGATGAGGAGGAGGATCTGGAAGCGGGTGACGTGAATCCATATACCGGAAGAGAGTACGCTTCAAACAGTGTCCGGATGCATCCGAAACGAATCGGGTATGTACAAGTATATAACAGGAAGGACCATAAATGGACAGATATGACAGAATGGGCTTTCTTAGGGTACCAGGAGCGGAAAAAGGTACTGCTTGGAAAGGATTATGAGCCGCCAATCTATCTTGATTGAGGAGTGTTATGGAGTGGAGACAGTTATTATCGACAAAAAGAAGCCGAAGGACATCGGGAAGGCGGGGAACAGGGAGTGATTTAAGGAGCGAGTTTGAAAAGGATTACCAGCGGATTATAGGAAGCGCTTCGTTTCGCAGACTTCAGGATAAGACTCAGGTATTTCCGCTGGATAAGAGTGATTTTATCCGGACCAGACTTACCCATTCCCTTGAGGTGTCGTCATTTGCGAAGTCTTTGGGACAAAATATCGGCGAAAATATATTGACCTATCATAGAGATCCGGGGTTTACTCCGCAAATGAAGGAAGATATATGCAATATCCTGCAGTGTGCGGGACTGATTCATGATATCGGCAATCCGCCCTTTGGACATTTCGGGGAGGTGGAAATCAGAGAGTGGTTTGAAAGAGAGCTTTCCGTGCGCCGGTTTCGGGGGACGCCTATTGCACAGGTACTGTCTGAGCAGATGAAGCAGGACTTATATCATTTTGAGGGCAACGCGCAGGCGTTAAGGCTTGTGACAAAGCTTCATTTTTTGGTGGATGATAATGGCATGAATTTAACCTATGCGCTGCTTGGGACAATCATAAAATATCCGGTATCGTCTATACAGGCGGACAGCCGTTCCGGAGATATTAAGGATAAGAAGATGGGTTATTACTATGCGGACAGGGAAATCTTTGAGGATATCCAGAAGGAGACCGGGACGGACGGAAGCAGGCATCCGCTTGCCTTTATCTTGGAAGCGGCGGATGACATTGCGTATAAAACAGCGGATATTGAGGATGCATTTGTAAAAGGGTTTATCAGCTACAACCGGCTTTTGGAGGAGCTTAAGGAACTTCAGATGCTGTACCGGCAGGATGGGCCGGGCGCTTTTTATCCGGCGGATAAGCTGGAGGAACTTTATCTTATCGGAAAGGAACGCCATGTGGATGCCCCGGAGGAATTTGCAATAAAAAATTGGATCGTCAGAGTGCAGGGATTTCTGCTGGGATGTGCAACCTATGGCTTTACATCGAATTATGGGGCGATTATGAACGGGACGTACAAACATGACCTGTTTTATCATACATTTGCGGAAAAGCTTATGGAGCTGCTCGGTGATTTCGCATTCCGGGAAGTATTTACCTCCGATGCGATATATCGCATGGAAGTGTCAGAATCGGCAATGCTTGATTATTTAATGGATAAGTTTGTCTCAGCAGCGGTCAAATATGACGACAGTACTCAGAAGCTTGGAACGATAGAATCACGCATGATATGGTTTATTTCTGATAATTATAAGAATGCGTACCACAGGCAGGCAAGGGGAAAAACAGAGCAAGAAAAGCTTTATCTGCGCCTTCTTTTGGTGACGGATTATATCTGCGGCATGACGGACAGCTATGCAAAACGGCTGTACCAAGAATTGAATGCGATGGTGTAAGCATACAGCCTCGGATTCTTTTAAGATATTTTAGTGATAAAAAAATAAATAGTAGAAATAGTGGAATGAATAGCGGACAAAGCGAATAGATTATGATGAATGAAGTCCAGAATGGAAGTGGGGTATTGAAACGATTTATCCGCTATTTGTATGAATACGGGCAGGGAAAGCGTATGCGTAACGTCGGCTTCGTGAAGGTAGAGCAGGGAGAGGATGAGTGTACGGTTCACGTACATGGAAAGGGGCTTCGCATGGGCAGCGAAAAAAGCCTGCAGATTTATCTCCTTTTTGAAGATGAAGGAACATGTTTTGGTATATGGCAGGGAGAGGCAGATAATATTAATCCCGCCTTGAACGAATGTGTCAGCTACACGGCGGAGGAGACGGGGACGGCGGAAAATTACGAGAGGATAAACGGCATATTGCTGGAAAATATGGACGGGCGGCGGTATGCGGCTCTTTGGAATGACACGCCGATGGACATCTCTAATATGCGGATATGGAAAGAACCGGAGGAAGAGGTGCCAAAAGCAGATACTGCAGATATATCTGTAGAGCATGCAGAGAGGATGCCGGAAGAGGAAGAACAGAGAAAGATACCGGCAGAGGAAGAGCAAAGAGAGATACCGCCAGAGGAAGAGCAGAGAGAGTTGCCGGAAGAGGAAGAGCAGAGGGAAATGCCGGAAGAGGAAGAGCAGAGAGAGATACCGGAAGAGGAAGAGCAGAGGGAGATGCCGGAAGAGGAAGAGCAGAGGGAAATGCCGGCAGAGGATGCGGAGCAGGAGGACTTAGGCAGTGTCATGGACGCGGTGCCGATTATTAAGAGCGAAGGGATTTTCTTTACAGAAGAGAAAGGAAAGCCACAGATAAAGAAAGGGTGGCAGACGAAAAAAATCCAGCGTACGGAGCTCGCCAAGCTTGCGCGCTGTGAATGGCGTCTGGCGAATAATAATTTTCTCTTGCACGGATATTATAATTATCACCATCTGATACTTCTTGAGAGAGGAGAACAGATCATGCTGGGAGTGCCGGGAATTTACCATGAGAAGGAGGCAGCAGCGGCAGGAGCTTTCGGATTTGCGGAGTTTATTGCGAAAGACAGGCTGGATATTAAATTAAGCCCGGAGGAATGCAATGAAGACCATCCTTTCGGATATTGGTGCAGGCCGGTAAAACGTGCATTTAAATGGGAATAAAATCTATGGAGTAACAAAATGCAAAGTACAGACGAAAAATATATGAAAGAGGCAGTCAGGCAGGCGAAAAAGGCATATGCGCTGGATGAGACGCCGATAGGCTGCGTTATTGTATATCAGGACAAAATCATAGGGCGGGGTTATAACCGCAGGACAATTGATAAAAATACGCTTGCGCATGCAGAGTTGATTGCGATTCGAAAAGCCAGCAGGAAGATGGGAGACTGGCGCCTGGAGGGATGTACGATGTACGTGACTCTTGAACCGTGCCAGATGTGCGCCGGTGCAATTGTGCAGTCCAGAATGACGAGAGTCGTAGTGGGCTGTATGAATCCAAAGGCCGGATGCGCCGGTTCAGTATTAAACCTTCTGCAGATGGCGGAGTTTAATCATCAGGCGGAGCTTACAACAGGCGTACTGGAAGAAGAATGCAGTCAGATGATGAAGTCTTTTTTTAAGAAGCTGAGGGAGAATAAAAAGAAGAAACAGGAGAATATAAAATAAGCCGGGTTTTTTGACCTGGCTTATAATAATTATATCATTTTAATGTGCGCTGCGCTTCGAACCTGTATTCACAGACGTTACCTTGGCAGTTAACTCAGCTCAGGCACCCTCACGGCACCCGGAAGATTCTGCTTAGTGCTGCTTCGTTCCCAACCTGACACGGTTCACAGATTTCCGTCGCGTAAGACCCAGGCCTCGACGCCACTTTCCAAGGGCAGCCCTGCAAATGCAGGCCCTCTGCGCAGCATCACCCCTGCTATAGCGGATTGCAGGTACAAGGTACCGCTAACACCCCGGCTGCACGTTTTTATATTTTACAGTACTTTGTATAAAATGTCAATTATCAGAGAGATAAATGGGATAAAATAAAGCTCCTATTTTTCGGGAGGGATATATAGATACTGGGTTTTTTTGCCTTTCTATGGTATAATGCTATCAGGTGCGGCATGATAATCTGCCGCAGAGAACTGTCTTTTGAAAAGATATGGATACGAGGGAGGAATAACCGTGGATAAGGATACGTCCAGCACGATTCGCCGTGCGGAGCATTTTAAGGTGGTTTTAATCGGAGAGGGAGTCATCGTAGGGGGAATTGCCGGATTTGTGGTGATTCTCTATCGTATGATACTTGAGTTTGCAGATGATACTCTGAAACAGGTGCTGAATTTTATTGCAGATCACCCGCTTAGAATTGCAGGATGGTTTTTTATATTAATCGTGCTGGCATGGATTGTTGGAAAACTCGTGTCCGCCGAACCGATGATTTCGGGAAGCGGAATACCTCAGCTTGAAGGGGAGATGATAGGAAAGCTTGACCAGAATTGGTGGAAGGTTATCGGCGGCAAGTTTCTGGGAGGTTTTTTATGTCTGCTGGGCGGTATGGCACTGGGGCGCGAGGGTCCGTCTATCCAGCTTGGAGCGATGGCTGGAAAGGGAGTGTCTAAGGGGCTTGAGCGTGGGAAAACAGAGGAAAAATTTCTTTTGACCTGTGGAGCGAGCGCAGGGCTGGCGGCAGCATTCCATGCACCTTTGGCGGGGGTGATGTTCTCGCTGGAGGAAGTACATAAAAATTTTTCCGTATCGGTGCTGATGTCGGTTATGGCATCTTCGCTTACGGCGGATTTTCTCGCATCCACAGTGTTTGGCATGACTCCGGTATTTACGTTTGATATTGTAAAGCCGCTTCCAGTGCAATATTATGGGATGATATTGTTGCTTGGCGGATTGTTAGGCCTGCTTGGGGCGTTTTACAACTGGTTTACACTCAAGGTGCAGTCTTTGTACAACCATGCAAAGTTTCTTAATACGACGACAAAGCTGGTAATACCGTTTATCTGTGCAGGGATTCTTGGCGTTACGGCGCCGGAGCTTTTAGGAAGCGGACATAAGCTGATTGAATATCTGACAAATGTAGATGTCCTGTTAAGTACAATTATTTTTATATTCATCAGCCGGTTTCTGTTTTCGGCAATATGCTTCGGATCAGGAGCGCCGGGCGGCATTTTCTTTCCGCTGCTTGTATTGGGCGGATTTATAGGAGGTGTCTTTGCGACGGCAGGAGTACAGTATTTCGGGATGGATGCCGTTTATATCAACAATTTTGTAGTCCTTGCTATGGCCGGATATTTTTCGGCAATTGTAAGGGCTCCGCTTACCGGGATTATCTTGATTTTTGAGATGACCGGTTCTCTGACGCAGATGCTTTCTTTATCCATCGTGTCCATTATTGCCTACATTGTTGCAACGCTTTTGGAATCTAAGCCGATATATGAGAGCCTTCTTGAAAGGCTTCTTCTAAAGCAGGAGGAGGTCTTGCAGGGGGAGCGGGAAGAAAAGAAAAAGGAGGCGGCCTGCGGGCACAAAATACTTACAAACTTTGTTGTACAGTACAATTCTGCATTAAATGAAACGCTCATCAGTGAGATAAAATGGCCGGAGAACTGTCTTGTGGTTTCTGTTCAAAGAGGAGTCAGGGAGATTATTCCCAGAGGGACGACAAGGCTGCAGGTAGGAGACGTAATCGTGATGCTGATGGATGAACGGGATATGGCAAGAGTGCATGATGTAATGGAAAAACTATGCGCTTCAAAGGATTACTTTACCTCTGAACAATAAAAAGCTGTGTAAAAATCCTTGAAATCTGTCCTCCCATGTGCTAATATGGTTAAAAATTAAAAAACGAAAGCGATGAAAGAGACTCTGTCTTCTGGAACTTGACAGGAATAAGGCGTCACCGACTGAGAGCGCCTTTTGAGGAATGAGGACAATAGGGAACACTCCGGAGCAGACTGTTTGAAACAAAGTAGGGCAGTACGTGAGCGCTCGTTACGCGCAAAAAGAGGAATCCTGAAGTTTAGGGTTCAAAGCGGGTGGTACCGCGGATAACGATGATGATATCCGTCTTGCAGCTATAATTATGTCTTAATTACAGCGCAGGGCGGATTTTTTATTCCAAGACGGAGCTGCTGTAAATGGGCTTTTCGTGTCGTATCCGTCCCGCTGTAAAAAAGGAGGGCCAGATATGGATTACTATGCAGGTGTAACAAAGAAAAAGACAATGGAGCTTGGAGAACTGTTAGAAGCGGCGAAGGCGGGGGATACCGTGCGGGTAAACGGTGCGGTTCATACGATCCGGCATATGGGGACTGTGGCATTTGTTATCTTGAGAAAAAGAGAAGGGCTTTTACAGGCGGTATATGAGGAAGGAAAGGCAGAGTTTCTCCTGAGAGACATTAAAGAGGCGGCGGCAATCGAAGTGGAGGGTACGCTGAGGGAGAATGAGAGAGCCCCAGGCGGTATCGAAATCCATATGAAATCAGTCCGTATGTTAAGTGAGCCGGCGGATGAGCGGATGCCTCTTGCTATTTCCAAATGGAAGCTTAACACATCTTTGGAGGCGAAGCTCAATTATAGGGCGATTTCCCTTAGAAATGTGCGGGAGCGGGCAAAATTCCGGATTCAGGAAGGGCTTACAAGGGCATTCAGAGACTTTTTGTACGGACAGGGATTTACGGAAATCCATACCCCGAAGCTTGGAGCCAGAGGAGCAGAGGGCGGAGCGAATATCTTTAAGCTTGAATATTTTCACCGGCCTGCAGTGCTTGCGCAGAGCCCTCAGTTTTATAAACAGATGATGGCGGGAGTCTTTGACAGGGTATTTGAGACTGCGCCGGTGTTCCGGGCGGAAAAGCATAATACGAAGCGGCATTTGAATGAGTATACAAGCCTTGATTTTGAAATGGGGTATATTGACGGGTTTGAGGATATTATGGAAATGGAAACCGGATATCTTCAATATGCGATGAAGCTGCTTGCAAAGGAGTATGCAGGAGAGATAAAGACGTTAGGAATTGAGCTTCCGGGGACGGACAGGATTCCGGCAGTGAAATTCAGTGAAATTAAGGAATTGGCGGCACAAAAGTACGGACATAGCATACGGAACCCGTTTGACTTGGAACCGGAGGAGGAGATACTTATCGGAAGGTACGCAAAAGAGGAGTGGGAGAGTGATTTTGTATTTGTGACTCATTATCCGTCAAAAAAGCGTCCCTTCTATGCAATGGACGACCCGGAGGATCCGAGATATACATTGAGCTTTGACCTTTTATACAAAGGGATGGAGATTACGACCGGGGGACAGCGCATTCACGACTACAAAGAGCTGACGGAAAAAATAAAGGCAAGAGGAATGACAGAAGAAGGAATGGAACAGTACCTTAGTGCGTTCAAACATGGCATGCCTCCGCATGGAGGTTTGGGAATTGGGCTGGAACGGTTGACAATGAGGCTGGTTGGGGAGGATAATGTAAGGGAGACAACGTTGTTTCCGAGAGATTTAAGCCGATTGGAACCATAATTCAAGGATTGAGAGGGAAAGCCTATGTTTGGAGAAAGATGTACTTTATGCGGAGGGAAGCTGGACGGAAGAAAGATTTGCACCGAGTGCGGACTAAACAACAGCAAGTCAGAGAAAAACTATAAGATAAATAAAGGCTCCTGCGACGGCCAGCCTATGACCCATGTCCATGAAGAAGAAAAGGGGCAGCAGACATACCGGCAGGCAGACACGGCGCAGCAGACATACCGGCAGGCGGACACGGCGCAGCAGACATACCGGCAGGCGGACACGACGCAGCAGACATACCGGCAGGCGGATACGGCGCAGCAGACATACCGGCAGGCGGATACAGGGACAGGAAACTCCGGCCAGAAGGAAAAGACTGCATGGAAGAAGGGGATGGCGGCGAAACCGAGGAGCCGGCAGAAAAAAGCGGGATGGGCTGCAAGGGCTGCGACGGCTTTTGTAGTTGTATCTATATTGGGAACGATTATCGGAAGTGTAGCGGATATATGGGCAGAGGAAAGCTTTTTTGAGGATTCCGATGAAAATTATGAGAAACCGTATCCATACCAGCAGCTTTCCGACATGGGTGTCAATCTGCCCAAGGAGGGCTCGGATGAAGACTTTACGCTGCCGTCCGGAAAATATATTGTGGGGGTTCATATTCCGGCAGGAAATTATTATGCTGACGTAACGAATGATTATGATTCTGTGCAGGTCGTTGATGACGAACATTCTATATATTTGTATGAGTATCAAGCCCAGGAGGGAGACAGCTATCTGAATGATCTTCGGCTTTTTGACGGTGCGTTAGTTGAAATATCAACGTCTGACACGGTATGCCTTATCACGGAAAATGCGCAGACTGTAAGCAGCATAGAGAATCCTCTGACCGAAACTTATGAATTTAGCGATAATACGGAAAAAACCGCCGGTGTGGATTTTGAGGCAGGGTTCTATGATTTATATGCTAATGAAGGCTGGGGAAGCGTGAATGTAAAGATAGATTCGATGGAAACAGGAATTGTTTTGGGAGAGGATGCTCCGGACGGCATGGAGTATAGGAATGTATTTCTGCCGGAGGGTTCGAAAATCGTGATTGAAGATAACTCAGACGGCATAGAGGACAGCCTTCATATGACTATGGTACCGAGTCCTCACATACCATCTGAAGATGATGTGCAGACATATGAGGATTATTATAACTAGGAGGATGCAGTATGGACGGCAGGATATCAGACGAGACGATAGAATATGTAGGTATTTTAGCAAAAATTGATTTATCCGACGAGGAGAAAGAGAATGCAAAGTCCGATATGGAGAAAATGCTTGATTATATTGATACATTAAATGAGCTTGATACGGCGGGGATTGAACCAATGTCCCATGCGTTTGCCGTGAATAATGTGTTTCGCGAAGATATCGTAGAGAATGGCGACGGAAGTGAAGACGCACTTGCCAATGCGCCTCTCGTAAAAAAACATGGCTTTAAAGTGCCCAAGACGATTGGCTAGGCAAAAAGTGAGGTGCAGTATGGATATT
>CAJTUQ010000029.1:0-2784 GCA_910579335.1 uncultured Dorea sp.
CAAGGTGTCCGGTATTCCAAAAGTTTTCCACATCCTTTATCCGGTTTTCCACATCTGCGCCCCTTTCCAGCAGAATGGGGCGGTATCCAAGCCTTGCAAGCTGATAACCGCAAAAAAGCCCTGCCGGGCCTGTTCCGATGATTACAGGACGGCAGGGAAGCGCCTGCGTCCCTGACGGAACGGCACAGTAAGGTGCTTCTTTCTCTATAAACAGGATATTTTTATTTTTCGTTTTCTTCTTTACGGCCGCCTCCTGCTTTAGCTCGGCCTCTACCGTATATACATAGAATAATTCCGGCTTTTTCCTTGCGTCAAGGGAGCGTCTTGTAATTTTACAGGAAATCAATGCTTTTTTGTCGACGCAAAGAAGCTTACAGACCTTTTCATAGAGCTGTCTGTCGGTGTGTGGGATTTTTAATTTGATTTGCTGAAGCCTGACCATAATAATTCCTCCCTGGATATCGTTCTATAAAAGTTCATTTAATCGGCAGCGGCATTCCATCCTGCCAGATAGCCGCCTGCCCATGCCCACTGCAGGTTGTATCCTCCGCAGATGCCGTCCGCATCGAGAATTTCTCCCGCCAGGTAAAGATTCCTACAGCGCAGAGATTCCATTGTTGCCGGGTTGATTTCATTAAGATCCACTCCCCCGGCGCATACCTGTGCATGTTCAAAACCATTTGCGGAATCAATGTCCAGCCTGAAATGCTTACAGGTATGAACGAGGCGTTCCATCTCCTTGACGCTTAAGTCACAAAGCCTGGAGGACAGAGGAATGCCGGCGTTATTTAAAATGCACGGAATTAATTTTTTGTTAAATGCTCCAAGAAGAAGCTCGGCCGTCGATTTCTGACAATTCCTGTCCTTTTGGGAGCGCAGCATACCTGCTGCGGCTTCTAGAGGAAGCTCCGGCAGAAAATCGAGCTCGGCTCTCACAGGACGCTTATAATAAAGGGATTTTGCCGCATGACGGCTCACCTGAAACACGGGAATCCCTGAAATACCGTAATCGGTAATCTGCACTTCCCCGGTATCAGACCCCATCAGCTTTTGATTTTCATAAATACGAACCGTTGCATCAGTCCTGACTCCGGATGCCTTTTTTAAAGGGTTCGCCCTCGCACGAAGCTGTACCAGAGCCGGAACGACGGGAATAATCGTATGTCCCAGCCGCCTTGCAAGCTCGTAGCCGCTGCCGTCCGAACCAAGAGCCGGTGCTGCCATTCCGCCGGCGCACAGGATAACTTTGCCGGCATTTATCGTACCGTCCGTTTTCTTATCTGCTGTCACGGCGGTTTTCGATGGATTTCTTTTGCCCTGCGCTTCGCTGATAATCATTTGAAAGCCGTCTTTCTCCCTTTTTACGCTTTTTACATGCACTCCCGTGTGGATGTGAACGCCCAGCTTTTTAAGCCGGAGTTCAAAAAGCTCCCTGACGGCGGCCGCCTGCTCGGAACGGGGATAGTAATATCCGTTTTTTGATTTTGAAAAAATACCAAGTTCTCGAAAAAATTTCAGTGTTTCCTCTTTTCCGAAACGCTCAAGGAGCTGCCGGATAATTTCAGGATTCCCGCCGTAATAGCAACCGGCGTCCATCTTGTCATTTGTGAAATTGCAGCGCCCGTTCCCGGTAGAAAGCAGTTTTTTTCCTACTATCTCTTTATGCTCCAGAATATGGATTTTGGCCCCGCTGTTTCTTTCGGCCGCTGCGATTGCCGATAATCACGATTTTTTTCATCACAGATTCACAAGCCCTTCCCGTACCAGATATTCCAAGGACATCAGTATGCCGAGTTTTGCATGGGGCCAGGTAAGCCCGCCCTGAAAATAGACCGCATAGGGAGGCTTAATCGGACCGTCGGCGCTCAGTTCGATGGAGGAGCCTTGGACAAATGCACCTGCAGCCATAATCACGTCGCTGTCATAACCCGGCATCGCCCACGGCTCCGGGCTCACATAGGAGTCCACGGGCGCCGCCGCCTGGATTCCCCGGCAGAATGCGATCACGCCCTTCGGCGTTCCAAGCTCTACTGCCTGAATAATGTCGTGGCGGCCGTCCGTGGTACCATTTGGTACTACTTTGAAGCCAAGTTTTTCGTAAATATTGGCGGCGAGAATGGCTCCTTTTAAAGCGCTGGCTACGACAGTCGGCGCAAGGAAAAGGCCCTGATAAAAGGACTGCATTACTCCGAGGGACGCGCCCACCTCTTTTCCAAGCCCTGGAGAGGTCAGGCGGTATCCGCACGATTCAATTAAATCTTTACGTCCCGCAATGTACCCTCCGATGGGCGCAAGGCCACCGCCCGGATTTTTTATCAGAGAGCCGGCCACCATATCCGCCCCCACGTCGCTTGGTTCTAATCTTTCCACAAATTCACCGTAGCAGTTGTCCACCATACAGATAATATCCGGATTTATCCCTTTCACAAAGCGAATGACCTCTCCAATCTGGGCCACAGAAAAGCTTGGCCTTGTCTGGTATCCTTTGGAACGCTGAATCTCCACGATTTTTGTTTTATCATTGATTGCTTTTTTTATTCCGTCAAAATCAAAGGTTCCGTCAGGAAGCAGTTCCACCTGCCGGTAAGAAATGCCGTATTCCGCCAGAGAACCTTTTGACGGGCGGATGCCGATTACTTCCTCCAGCGTGTCGTAAGGTTTACCGCCTGCCGATAAAAGCTCGTCGCCAGGACGCAGGTTCGCGCCCAGCGCCAGCGTAAGCGCGTGTGTCCCGCATGTTATCTGGGGGCGCACAAGGGCGCTCTCTGTGTGGAATACGGAGGC
>CAJTUQ010000029.1:2818-8717 GCA_910579335.1 uncultured Dorea sp.
ATCTCTTCCCACGTCATCGTACCCATAGCCGCTGGCAAAATGAAAACAGTCTGCATTCACCCGGTTCTCCTGCATCGCCTTTATAACCTTCAGCTGGTTATACTCAGCGGTACGGTCTATCGCGTCAAACCGCATTTTTAAATCTTTTTCAACGGCGGAGCCAAATTCTAATACCGACGGGCGGATGCCCATTTGCTGATATAGTTTTTCTATGTCCATAAAGCAAAAATCTTCCTTTCTATGTAAATACCGTCACAGGACATCCCTATAACGCATTCATGATTTTCGTCTTCACTTCTGCGCACCGGGCGTCAAACTCCGGATTAAGCGGCCTTATCTCCCTTATTATATCCGCCGCCAGCTCAAACCTCTTCAAATCGTAGAGGAGCGCCGCCTGATTCAGGTTGTACCATGCCCTCTCGCCATTCGTCTTAATATAAGGCTCAAGCCCCATGAGCTCTTTATAGGCGGCCTCCGCATTGTGGCTCACTGCATAAAGCTCCATCAGTGTATTCATCTTTTTTAAAAATTTCGAACCTCCGAATAATCTCTGTAACATATAACTCCCTCCATATACGTTAACATCGTATTTAATATTTTGTTTTCATCATAATCACAGGCCTTCTTGTCAATCCAGATTACGTCCCTTTCCCGTTTAAACCACGTAAGCTGGCGTTTGGCAAAATGTCTTGTATCCCGCTTGATTTTGTAAACCGCTTCCTCGAATGTACATGCGCCGTCCAGATAATCAAGCAGCTCTTTATAGCCAAGTCCCTGCATGGAAACCAGTTCTTTTGTATACCCCTTATTTTTAAGCGCCATGACTTCTTCTAAAAGCCCTTCCGCCAGCATCTTATCCACGCGCCGGTTGATTCTCTCATACAGGCGTTCTCTGTCATCATTTAGCACAAAGTAAAAGAATTGATAGGGGGATTCCTTATTTTGCTCTCTCTCATTGTGCTCTGAGATAGGTTCGCCTGACTGCTGGTAAAATTCAAGCGCCCGCACCACTCTTTTTACATTATGAAAATGGATTTTCTCTGCCGCTTTAAAATCAACTGCCTGCAGCCTTTCATGGAGAGCCTTAGCCCCGTTTTTTTCTGCAAAATCCAAAAGTTCCTTCCTGTAGCCGTCACTGCGCTCATGCTCCGTAAAATCAATGTCATAAAGCAGCGCCTGGATATAAAATCCGGTTCCTCCGACTACGATAGGAATATGGCCGTCTGAATATATTTTTTCCATTGCTTCTTTTGCCATCTGCTGAAAGCGGACGACATGAAACTCCTCATCCGGCTCAAGCACGTCAATCAAATGATGGGGAACTCCCTCCATCTCCTCCGGCTTTATCTTTGCGGAACCGATGTCCATCTCCTTATACACCTGCATGGAATCTGCAGAGATAATCTCTCCGCCCACTGCCTTAGCAAGCCCGATGGATGCCTTCGTCTTTCCGGCCGCCGTCGGGCCGGTCAGGATTATTAATGGTCTTTTTTTCATCAGCATCCCCCTTTATCACACGATTCTTTTGAATTTCTTTTCCAGCTCGCGTTTGGACATGGCGATGATGGTCGGTCTTCCGTGCGGACAGTGGTACGGGTTTTTCAGTGTCAAAAGCTCTCCAATCAAAGCATGAACCTCCTGTGTTGAAAGTTTCATCTTCCCTTTTACCGCTGCTTTGCAAGACATAGACGCAATTTTTTCATCGACGGCTTCCGCCGGAAGGTTTCGGCTGATTTCACCGGACAGGCTGTCTATCATCTCCAGAAGAATCTCTTTCTTTGCGATAGAGAACAGATTATCCGGCACTGCGCGGACGGCATAAGACCCCTGCCCGAACTCCTCAAATTCAAATCCGATTTTTGTAAACCGCTCCATATGCCGGAGAAATGCCTCCTGCTCCTGCATCGTCAGATTCAGGACAATCGGCGGGGAAATCATCTGGGAGGTAAATTCCCTTGTTTTCATTCCCGCAAGCGTCTTTTCATAGAGCACGCGCTCATGTGCGGCATGCTGGTCTATAATATACAGATTTTCGTGATACTCCACCAGCCAGTAAGTGTCAAACACCTGTCCGAGCAGCTTGTATTCCGCCGCTGCCTTCCTGTCGAGAAACCGTTCTTCAAAAAGGTCAAGCTGTTTTGGCTCAGGCTTATCCTTCGGTGGTACGGCGTAAGATACCGCAGCCTCCCGTATGCGGTCCGCCTGGCGCTCCGGTTTGAAAATGCTGCTCTTCCCTCTGATTTCCGCAGAAGAATTTTGCTCATGGTAAGAGGTGACTCTTTTTTTCATCTCCTCCATAAAGTAATCCAGATCCCTCTGCTCTTTCGGAGGATTTGATTTTTTCGCTGTTTCCGGTTCTGTTACGTTGTGCGCCTGCGTACTTTTCGGCGTTTCTTTATCTTTCCCGGTCTCTGGCGCATCCACCGTGATATGAGGAATCAGCTCTTTCCTCTGCAGTCCGCATTCCACCGCTTCATATATGGCATTGTAAATACCCTGCTGATTGTGGAAACGGATTTCAAGTTTGGACGGATGGACGTTGACGTCCACCTCGTCCCCGCCCATCTCGATATGCAGCACTGTGAACGGAAATTTATGCTGCATTGTAAAGTCCTTGTATGCATCCTCAATCGCTTTATACACCATATGATTTTTAATATAGCGGCAGTTGATAAAATAATTTTCAAAATTGCGGTTTCCTCTGGAAATCAGAGGTGCTCCTAAAAAGCCGGATATGCGGATCCCGTTCTTTTCATATTCGGCAGGAAGCAGGTTGGCTGCGATTTCCCTTCCGTAGATGTGATAGATGACATCCTTTAAATTCCCGTTGCCTGAAGTATGTATCTTTGACTGGCCGTTGTTGATAAAATGAAAGGAAATCTCCGGGCGTGACAGGGCGAGACGGGTCATCAAGTCTCCGATGTGTCCTGCTTCCGTCATGGCGGTTTTCAAAAATTTCTTTCTGGCGGGAACATTATAAAACAGCTGCCGTATGAAAAATGTAGTGCCGTCGGGGGCGCCGTCTTCCTCCAAGCTCTGCTCTTTTCCGCCCGCAATCCGGTATCTTGTCCCAAAAGGCTCCTCTTTTGTTTTTGTGAGAAGCTCTACCTGGGCTACCGCCGCAATACTTGAGAGGGCCTCGCCGCGGAAACCGAGGGAACGGATATGGGACAAATCGTCCACAGAGCGGATTTTGCTCGTAGAATGTCTAAGGAATGCATAGCGCACTTCGTCTTTCGGTATTCCGCAGCCATTGTCCGCAATACGGATAAAGGAAATGCCCCCTTCCTTGATTTCAACGGTAACCGAAGATGCCCCGGAGTCAATGGCGTTTTCCACAAGCTCCTTTACAACGGAAGCCGGACGTTCTATCACTTCTCCTGCGGCAATTTTATCAATTGTAATCTGGTCCAGCACTTGAATTTTATTCATATCTGCCACCTGTTCTTTAATTTGTTCTGTAACTGGTACAGTGTGTTGAGAGCGTCAATCGGCGTTAAATTGCTGACATCCAAGCTTTTCAGCTCTTCTAATACGTCGTCATCCTTCACCGTGTCAAACAAGGACATCTGTGCCAAGTCTACCTCGTCATATTTTTTCGTTTTGATTTTAGGAGAAGCCCCATGTGCTGCAATATCTTTGATCCGTGTCGTAATATCTGCATGGACGAGCTCTTCCACGATTTCCTTTGCACGGTCTGTAACGGTATCCGGCACGCCGGCAAGCCTGGCAACCTGAATCCCATAACTTTTGTCCGCCCCGCCCTTCACGATTTTTCTGAGAAATATGATATCGTCTCCCTTTTCCTTGACGGCGATGCAGTAATTGTTTACATTGTCTATTTTCCCTTCCAGCTCAGTCAGTTCGTGATAATGTGTGGCAAATAGTGTTTTCGCCCCCAAAAGCCTGCTGTTACTGATATGCTCAATAACCGCCCATGCGATGCTTAAGCCGTCGAAAGTACTGGTTCCGCGCCCGATTTCATCCAGTATCAAAAGACTTTTATTCGTTGCGTTTCTTAATATATTGGCAACCTCGGTCATTTCTACCATAAAAGTACTCTGGCCGGAAGCCAAGTCATCAGAAGCTCCGACTCTTGTGAAAATCCTGTCGACGATACCGATATCCGCCGAGGCGGCAGGAACAAACGAGCCTATCTGCGCCATCAGTACGATTAGCGCAGTCTGTCTCATATATGTAGATTTTCCAGCCATATTAGGACCGGTAATGATAGAAATCCGTTTTTTCTTATCATCAAGATAGGTATCATTTGTGATAAACAGATTGTTGGGAATCATCTTTTCAACGACCGGATGACGGCCCTCTTTAATGTCGATGATACCTTTTTCATTTATTTTCGGGCAGACGTAGTTATTGTGTTGTGCAACGATTGCCATAGAAGCCAGGGCGTCAAGATGGGCGATGGCTTTTGCAGTGTTTTGAATCCGCACGACTTCGGCGGCGATACGCTCGCGCACCTCGCAGTAAAGCTGGTATTCCAATGCAAACAGCTTATCCTCGGCACCAAGAATCGTATCCTCAAGCTCTTTAAGTTCCGGGATGATGTAACGCTCTGCATTGGCCAATGTCTGTTTTCTCATATAATAATCCGGCACCATGTTTTTAAAGGAATTTGTAACCTCAAGATAGTAGCCGAACACTTTGTTATATTTTATCCGAAGATTTTTAATACCTGTTTTTTCACGCTCTTTCTGCTCCAGCTTAGCGAGCCATTCTTTTCCGTCCGATTTTGCACGGCGGAGTTTATCTACTTCCTCGTTATAGCCGTCTTTAATAATGCCGCCTTCCTTCATGGCAATGGGAGGGTCGTCTATGACCGCCTGGCCTGCCAGCTCACAAAGCTCTTCCAAAGGGTCCAGCTTTTCATACAGCTCCTTAAGAAGCGCTCCTTTCATCTCCCCCAGTATATATTTAATATGCGGGAGCATAGACAGAGAGCTTCGAAAAGAAACGATGTCTCTCGGATTGGCGGACTGATAGGTAATTTTACTGACCAGTCTCTCCAAGTCATAGACCGGCGACAGGTATTCGCGGATTTCGTCTCTGGCAATCGCATTGTCCTTCAGTTCTTCTACCGCTTTCTGGCGTTTGACGATTGCCGCCCTGCTGATAAGCGGCTGTTCTATATATTTGCGCAGTGTGCGCGCACCCATTGCCGTCTTTGTCTTATCCAGCACCCACAACAGGGAACCTCTCTTGTGCTTTTCCCGAAGCGTCTCGCACAGCTCCAGATTGCGTCTGGTGGAACTGTCAAGCAGCATAAATGCCCCGGCAGTGTATGCCGTAAGCTTTGAAAGCTGCGACAATGACGAGGTTTTCTGTGTCTCTTTTAAATATAAAAGCAGCGCTCCTGATGCAATCGTGCCAAATTCAAAATCAGCAATACCGAGTCCTTCAAGGGTTCCCGTCTGAAAGTGTTCTTTCAGCGTCCGCTTACAGAGCGCATCGTCAAAATACCATCCGTCCAATGCATAAATCGTAATTCCAAGACGCTCCCGCAAATCGTCAAAGTCCAGCCCGCTCATATAAAAAGCCTCATTGCAAATAAGCTCTGAGGGCATGAATTTAAAAATCTCGTCAAATAATTTCTGGCTGTTTTCAATCTCTGTCATAAAATAGTCGCCGGTTGTGACATCCGCCACAGAAATCCCATAGCGGTCAGCGATATAAACGACACTCATAATATAATTATTCTTCGTCTCATCAAGCGACTGCGTATCCAGATTCGTTCCGGGAGTGACGATGCGTACGACATCGCGCTTTACCAGCCCCTTCGCTTCTGCGGCATCTTCCATCTGTTCACAGATGGCAACCTTGTAGCCTTTGGAGACGAGACGGTTCAGATACCCGTCCACTGAATGGTACGGAACTCCGCACA
>CAJTUQ010000029.1:8728-28081 GCA_910579335.1 uncultured Dorea sp.
TCAGGAAGCCCGCAGCTTTTTCCGGTCAGGGTAAGTTCCAGTTCTTTCGATACTTTTACGGCATCATCAAAAAACATTTCATAGAAATCACCCAATCTATAAAAGAGAATGCAGTCAGGATATTCCTCTTTGGTTTTTAAATACTGCTGCATCATCGGTGTTAATTCGCTCACGCTAAAATCTCCTCTTCCGTCTGTAATTGTATCAATAGTATAGCATTTTCCGGCAGAATTTGAAAGGTACAAATTGACTTTTACAAAATATAATAATGCGGTTTTGGCTCCTGGTAGAGCCAGTGCATCAGATAACCGCTCAGTATGATTCCCAGAGCCGCAAGGCCGGAAAAAATAATAATAAACGGTACGCATATCTGACCGAAGAGATGCAGGGGCAGGCGGCTGTAGTCCCATACCTGCAGATGCAGCCATTTGTTTACGATAATCCCTGTCATAAACTCCATTGCCGTTACAAACACCATACATCGGACAATTTGTATCCACAGCGGATCCTGCCAGAGAAGCAGCCTGCCCTGCACCGCAAAAAATACAAAACAGATACCGCCGAGCACAAACATGCTCCAATGAGAAAAACCCCTGAAAATCAATTCAAACGCATAGTATATACATCCCCCTGCCGCCCATAAAAATAAATACTCGCTTAATTTTTTCATGTAAAAAACGCCCTCACTTATGTTCTTTTTACATAGTTTGAGCGTTTTCGCTTTATAATATAGATGGTAATTTCATACTGGGGTCATTTCCTTATACGCCCATTAAGTCTCCGATATAATAAAATCCTTTACATTCTCTCAGGCGTACATTCATATAGCTTCCAATCAATTCCTGTCCGCCCGGAAAATGTACGAGAAGATTGTTGCTCAGCCTCCCTGTAACCATCGATGGATCCTGTTCGCTTACAGACTCTACAAGAACTTCCTTTACGCTCCCTTCATGTACGGCGCATACTTCTTTGGCAATCGCCTGTACTTCCTGAAGCAGGCGGTCAAAACGGTCTTTGATGACGCCGTCCGGTATTTGATTTTCCATTGCGGCGGCAGGCGTTCCCGTCCGTTTTGAATAGATGAAAGTAAAGGCGCTGTCATAGCGTACCTTTCTTACTATATCCAGCGTTTCTTTAAAATCCTCTTCCGTCTCTCCCGGAAATCCTACGATAATATCTGTAGTAAGCGAGATATCCGGCACGGCTTTCCGGAGTTTTTCAACAAGTTTAAGATACTGTTCTTTCGTATACCGGCGGTTCATTTTTTCAAGAATCCGCGTACTGCCGGACTGTACCGGAAGATGGAGGTGACGGCATATTTTTTTTGAGTTCCCCATGACCGCTATCAATTCGTCAGACAAATCCTTAGGGTGAGACGTCATAAACCGTATTCTTTTCAATCCCTGGATTTTTTCGATTTCAGTGAGCAGCTCTGCAAATGAAACCGGCGTATCCAGAGTTTTTCCGTATGAATTTACATTCTGCCCTAAAAGCATGACTTCCGTTACCCCGTCTGACACAAGGCGTTCAATTTCCTGTACGATTGCTTTCGGGCTCCGGCTCCTCTCGCGCCCTCGCACATACGGCACGATGCAGTAGCTGCAGAAATTATTGCAGCCGAACATAATATTTACGCCGGATTTGAAAAAATATTTCCTCTCATTCGGAAGATTCTCCACAATCCTGTCGGTATCCTTCCAAATGTCAACGACCATTCCCACGGATTCAAAACGTGCGGCCAAAAGCTCTGCGAATTTGTAAATGTTATGCGTTCCGAATACCAAATCAACAAAGGGATAACTTTTTTTCAGCTTTTCCACCGCTTCCTGTTCCTGCATCATACATCCGCACAGGCCGATCATCATATGCGGATGTGCGCGCTTGCGTGGCTTTAGCTGGCCGAGCCTTCCATAGACTCTTGTATTGGCATTCTCACGGACCGTGCACGTATTGTAGATTACAAAATCCGCTTTGTCTTCCGCAGCCTCAATATAGCCGATTTCACGCAGGATTCCCCGAAGCTTTTCCGAGTCCCTTGCATTCATCTGACAGCCGAAAGTCGTAACACAGGCGGACGGGGAGCGTCCTTTTTCATCAAAAAATTTTTTTACATACTGCCTGCATTTCCCTATGTAATAATATTGTCTGGCTGGCTCCTCTATGGGCGGTTCCGCATTTATATCCGTTCGTTCAATATCCATTTCCTGATACATTTCTCTTGACTTTTTACCTTTCTATCATAAATCAAAATACTTAAAATTCAAGGCAGCTGAAAGCCGCAGCGCAGGCGGACGGGGAACGTCCTTTTAAACGGCTTCCATAAACAACAGCCTACACGAATCGGTTCTTCACGCTGTCGTATTCATAGTCTATGCTTTTGAGCGCACGGATAATCAGTTCCTTCTCCACAAGCCTGTCTTCGCAGAAGGCATCCAGGGAAGGATAGTAATCACGCAGCTCTGTATTGACAATGCTTAACAGCAGCACAGGGTCTTTTGGCAAATTCATATCCATCGTGATTTCTCTCCATTTTCTGTTTTCAGTATACCACTGTTTCCGTAAATATCCTGTCCATTTTACAGTCGCATTCTTCAGAGGGTATCTTATCCACAAGCTGAATGTCAAATGCGATGCCGAATTTGACAAGGTTCGGATGAGCCTTGAGATAACGGTCATAGTAGCCTTTTCCGTATCCGATACGGTTATGCAGGCGGTCAAACGCAATCCCCGGAACGATGGCAAGCCCGTCCTCGCCCGAAGCCTGAACACATCCGCCACATGGCTCCAGTATGCCGAAGATGCCCCGTACAAGGTGCTGTTCCGATTCGACAAGATAAAACCGCATCTCATCTCCTGATACTTTTGGCAGCCAGATATCCTTTCCAAGTCTCCAGGCCTCGTCAATGATACGTTCTGTTCCCACTTCGCCGTCAAAATCCATATAACAGTATAAGTCCGTCGCTTCCCTGAAGCTGTCGCTTCCGATAATCTTTTCTGCGATGGCCTCTGTCGCCGCCTGCCATTCGTCCGCATTGATTCTGCTGCGAAGCTTGCGTATCTGTTTCCTAATTTCCTGTTTTGTTTCCAAATTTCTCACCTAAATCTGTAATGCTTCCATCAGCCTCTCTGATAGAAATATTATTAAGCTGTCCTCTCAAGCTGCGTTTGAAAGAATCTACGTATTCTCTCCGCAAGATCTGCTGCTCCTTAAGCTCAGCTTCCGTCAGACCTTCCTCTTTCGATTTATGGTACAGTTCATTTATACGCGCGATCTTTTTATCATCCATCCTATCACCCTCTGCTGTATATCGAAAACTTTTCTTATCTTACACTAAAATGCTGTGAAAGTCTACCTCTAATTTCTCTTTTGCCATCTTTCGGCCTCTTCCGTATGTTTCTCTAGCTGGAATAGTTTTCAAGGAACCCATAGAGCTCCTCCTGCGTCTCAATATATTTTCCGTTGACAAGCTCCTCCTGAACGGATTTCGGAAGCTCTTCGCAAAGAATGTCCGTATATTCGTAAGCTGTTTTTTTATCACTCAAAAAAACGACGACATATCCGTTTACATTCTTAAGATAATAACAATCTTCTTTCAAGGCATGACCGTCCGCCGCCACCGTCTCTTCCGGCTGGGCGCTTTTCACTTCCTCGGCTGCCGCAATTCTTGCTTCCGCTTTTTCCCTTGCAGACCGGTAACTATACTGAAGGGCGAATGTAACTGCCAGCGCAAGAATCAGTATGACAGAGAGAAATCCAAGCCCATATTTATTCCTCATAATGCCAACTCCTTTTTTCTATAAAGTATTGGCATTTCTAAAAGATTTATACAATCGCAGTTTTCTAACGGAATAAATGTACTTTGCGGCATATTTTCGCAAGCATGGCGCCTTTTGGCATCTCCATCATCTCGGTCTCTGTAATTCCGCCTAAAAATACGAGCCCGACGCCATATACAATTACGGCTGTCGGCATGGCGATAAGAGTCGCAATCTTTGCCCCGATCAGGAGTTTGAAAAGAGAATAAGTGCCCAGTGCTGCAATTCCCATAATAGCAGATGCAAGAAGAGGAATGACAAAGGTCCGTTTCTGTTCCTGCACATATCCGATTTTCTGCCGCAGCGCATGGGAATTTAACATGGAAGCACAGGATGAAAATACGATTTTACTCACCACAACGCCGTAGATTCCCCACTGGAACACCACCATCATAACGAACAGCGATACAATATGTACTACAATAGAGATAGCTGCGCTCTTTACCGGCACCATCATGTTGTCAAGTCCCTGGTGTACGGCATTGGTAACTGTTGAAAGACAATAAAAAACAACGGAAACCGCACCAATCTGCAGCATCTTTGCCGACACATTATTGTTCTCCGTAAAAAAGATTAAATCCAGCAGCGGCTTTGCCAGAACCATGAGCCCGACGGCGCTTGGAATGGCAATCAGCATATTAAAACGGACAAACATAGATATCTTTTCATTTACCTGCCTTCGGTTTCCTGACTTTACCGTGGCTACAAGACTGGGGACGAGAGAGGCCCCCAATGCATTGGAAAAAGCCAGCGGGACATTTATCATGGTGTCATATTTCCCGCTTAAGATGCCTAACAGCCCCGCATAATCGCTTTCCGCATGCCCCTGTGCAGACATGATTTTCCCGAACATGGCGTTGTCTACCACGCCGCTTAAATTGTAGACGGTAGAGCTTAGCAGAACCGGCGCAATCGTAAAAAGAAGCGCCCGGAAAATATGCTCGTAACTCTCCCTTTTCCTTGTCCTGTCTCTGCGGCGCTGTCTTTTCATCACTCTCTGGTATACCGCAAAGATAAACATCAAAAATAAAAGTGCGGAAGCTGCGCCGGCAACCGTCCCCAGCGTGCCTCCTACCGCCGCCATAGCCAAAGCATAACTGTCGCTTTTTGAAGCCGCCTTTGCCATTTTCAGCAGAAAATACGCTCCCAAAATACTAACGGCCGCATTGACGATCTGCTCTAATACCTGTGAAATCGCAGTGGGAATCATGGATTTGTTTCCCTGGAAAAATCCCCGGAAAACGCCCAATATCGCAACGATTAATATGCACGGCGCCAATACCCTCAACGCATAGGCGCTGAGCTTCATTGCCATAATGTGTGTGGCAATAAAATCGGCTCCGAGGAAAATAAGAAGCGCCGCTCCGCCTCCTACGCAAAAAGCAAACGTAAGGGCAATTTTAAATACTTTATGGGCATTCCGGTATTGTCCGGTTGCATTTCTTGCCGAGACGAGCTTTGATACTGCAAGCGGCAGGCTGTAAGAGGTCAGCGTCAGCGCAATGGCATAGATCTGAAAGGCCACGCCATAATAGCCCATCCCTTTATCGCCGAGGATATTCACAAGCGGGACTCTGTATACGGCTCCGATAATCTTTGTAATTACTCCGGCAATTGCAAGAAGCGAACCCTGTACTATAAATGACTTGTCTTTATTTTTTTTAACTTTGGCCATAATTTAACCCCATCATAATATCGCTGTCCTTCCTTCTATACTTATGCCCGGCTCATACCCGCATAATTTGTAATTTCTGTAAAATATCTTTCTGCAGCCGCTCCATCAGGAGACGGTCCTTGTCTTCCATATGGTCGTATCCTGTCAGATGAAGTACGGAGTGTGTGATTAAAAAAGCAAATTCCCTTTCAACGCTGTGTCCGTATTCTTCCGCCTGAGCAAGCACCTTCTCTTTTGAAATTACGATGTCGCCCAAAAGAAGTTCTCCTGTATCCGGGTGGAAACAGCCGGTGCATGTTTCAAGGAACCCAAATTCTCCCGGCCTGTCAAAGTCGGCCATAGGAAATGACAGTACGTCCGTTGCACGGTCAATCTGCCGAAATTCCCGGTTCATCCGGCGAATCTCCTCGTCTGTAGTAAGAAGAAGGTTCAGCTCGGCTTCATAGGGACAGCCTATATAGTCAAGCGCCGCAGCCGCTACCCTCCCGGCAAGGGCTTCACATTCAATCGGAAGCTTTATGCTCCCCTCCTCTTCAAAATTCAGTGTCATTACTTTCTCCTTTGTTTTTTCCTTTTATTCCTGTCTGCGCTGGCTTCATACGCTTCATACGCCTTTACGATTTTCTGCACAAGCGGATGGCGCACGACGTCCTTGCTAGAAAGGCGACAGACGCTGATATCCTCAATCTGCTTTACCACATTTACGGCCACGTCAAGACCGGATAACTGTCCCGGCGGAAGGTCTTTCTGCGTCTCGTCTCCTGTGACGACTACCTTAGAGCCGAAACCGATTCTTGTAAGGAACATTTTCATTTGCGCCGGTGTTGTGTTCTGCGCCTCGTCAAGTATAATAAATGCGTTGTCTAAAGTTCTTCCGCGCATATATGCAAGAGGGGCGACCTCAATCAATCCCCTCTCCGAATTTTTTAAAAAACTTTCCGCTCCCATGATTTGGTACAAGGCGTCATATAGCGGCCGCAGGTACGGGTCTATCTTACTTTGCAGATCCCCTGGCAAAAACCCTAGCTTTTCCCCCGCCTCGATAGCCGGGCGCGTCAGGATAATCCTTCCCACCTCATTATTTTTAAACGCAGTGATGGCCATCGCCATCGCCAGGTATGTCTTTCCGGTTCCGGCGGGCCCAAGCCCAAAGACAATCATTTGCCTTCGGATGGCGTCCACGTATTTTTTTTGTCCCATTGTCTTTGGCTTAATCGGTTTGCCGGCGAGAGTGTGGCATATAATGTCCTTGTCGATTTCCAGTATGTCGTCCCCGCAATCTTCCATAACATTGGCCAATACATAGTCTACATTCTGCTCCTGTATGACATTTCCTCTTTTAGATAATTCCGTAAGCTGGGAAAGCACCTTCTTTGCCTTTTCAACCCTTACGCCTTCCCCCATGATTTTAATGTTTTCATCTCTTGCGATAAGCGTCACATGGAGGGTATGCTCAATTTTTTTCATATGTGCGTCAAACTGCCCGAACACATTGCTTTCATGTTCTGTTGGAATATCAATGGCTGTTTCCGTCATTCCCATTCGTCCCGTCTCCTGTTTCTTTTTCATCCGCTTCCTCTTTTTTGGGTATCTCTATAAGCTTGGAAGCTTTCTTTCTGCCAATCGGCATTCTGACCGTCAGTCTGCCTTTGGCCGTGGATTTCTTCTGCTCTGTGTATATTTTAACATCATTCTCGATAATTTCTACCCCTTTTTTCTCCAAATCTTCACAGTATCTTCGAAATCTCTCTGTAAGTATCCGGCGGATTTCTTCCTCGCTGTGCGGTTTTTCGTGAGGGACATAAGGAATCGCTTCCCTTTTCTCATAATAGACAGGAAAGTAAAAGTTGTCAAAAATTTTAAACTGCCGCTGCTCTCCCACCATTGTAAAATGCTCATAGTCATTTTTAATACTTCCCAAGGAAAACCGGATATTTCCAATTTTCAAACAGTATTCCAGTCTGCCGACATCCTCATATTCTTTTTTTTCAATATAAGTATTCGCACAGGAATCTTTATATTTTAGTACGGTTCTCCCGATTATGTCCGCATCGGATATATGGTACTGGTATCCGGTAATTTCCCCGGCGTCATTGTTGACCGGAACCTGGCCGGAGACAAGCACATCGCCCTTTTTTACTTTTGCCCCTATTTCTGTCTGAAACAGGCCGTTCCGGACAATGGCGCTTTCTATCGTGCAGTTTTTATCCGCCACGATATCCACCGGCTGTCCTGTCCGCTCTCCTCCTTTTTGATTTTCATCGTTGTCCGCCGATGACGCAGGAAGAGAGTCTTCATTTTCTTTTATCTGTATTATCAGCCTTGTTCCCCGTATCGATGCGGAAACCCAGATAATATCGTCATATTCCTTCCGGATGTCCTTTACAATCCTCTGGCAGTCCACGCTTGATTTTGACATGCCGTTTTTGACATCCGTTGTTTTTAAAAATTCCAGCAGTGTCTCATCCGTGCGCGATTGATTTCCTGTAATATCAATATTCCAGATATAGCGGGACATCCAGAAAATAAGGAAGACGAAAAAAAACGCCCCGGCAAAAAAAAGCTTCCTCTTTCTATAACGGAATAAATAAAAAGGAAGACCGGACTTTTTAATAATTGTAACCTTTGTTCCTGTCTTCCTGATAATCGGTTTTAATTTCCGGAAGCCGCTGATGGAAATGTTCATTTCGTAAGCTCCCGAAACCGCTTGGAGCCCCCACAGGTAAATTCCCCTGTGACGGCACGCATTCAAAAATCTTTCCGTAGAATAGCCCGTGGTTCGGATGCGCAGATACCCTTGGATAAAACAGATAAGTCGTGACAGCAACGATAATTCCTCCTATTGGATTTGATTATGCTTTTCCAATCAGTATTCAGCTTGGCACCGTCAGATTCACGTATTCAATAGAAACGATATGTCCGGTGACTTTCATTTCATCATTCGTATAATAATCGACTTTCAGATTTTTTCCGCTTATCCGTATCTGCCCGTCCTTTGTGTGGATTCGTATTAGACAGTCCGTATATTCGATAATCCCTCTGTAATTTTCAATATTCAATTCCATCTGCCCTACCATCGTAAGCATTGGAATGCCAAGCACTACGTCCTTTGGGAGTTCAGACAGCTCTGACAATCTATTTTTAAAGGACCGTTCTCTGCGGTCCGGTATCTGTCTTTTTGCCTTCATACAAACGCCATTCACAGATTTTATTGTAATCTATGTAAGAGAGGCGTGTACTATGACAGAAAATTTCACGGCCCGCATGTTTTCTATAAACGGTGCAGCCAGTATACATACAATTCGTGCAGAGCCCTCGTTGCGCCGATATAGGATGCCTGCCGCAAAAAAGAGTGCTCTTTTTGAGGGAAGGCGATAAATACCTGGTCAAATTCCAGCCCCTTTGCAAGATAATAGGTTGTTACCGTCAAACCCTTCTCAAATACGGTGCTGTTCCTGTCAATATAATGAACGGGAAGCCCTCTTTTCTCAAATTTTTTCTTTGCCAGGCGGTATAGGTCGTACGCATCTTCTTCTGACAATGTAAGGATGGCGGCGGTTTCATATTCCCCCGAAATATTTTCCGAAACAGCGCTTAAAAGTCCGTCAGAATTTGAAAAATGTCTTTCTTCTACGTCCCTGCCATGCCTCTCCAAAAATGAAACGCCTTTAAGGTTCACAAGGTCTGCCGAAAAACGGGCTATCTCCACAGTATTGCGATAGCTTTTGCTGATAATGATTTTTTTAAGCTTACTTTCGAAAATCTTTGGAAGAAAGGTAAGGACATCCGAGACCTCGTCGTCAAGCGTCTGCGCCCTGTCGCCGAGAATTGTCATACGGCAGGGAAAAATCTGGTTTAAAATCGTGTATTGAAGATATGAATAGTCCTGCATTTCATCAATCACAAGATGGCGGATTTCCCTGCGGGCGGTTTTGCCGTACAGACGGTATTTCAAATACAAAAGCGGATAGACGTCCTCATAAGGAATTTTTCTCTTTTCCGGCTCCACATCCGGCAGCAGTTCAAAGCCGCAGGAGCCCAGCAGCTGGTTATAAATAAGATAGACATCTTTTTTTACATACATCCTATCAAATTTTCCTTGTATATATTCCCGTTCTTCTTCGGAAAGCTCCCGGCCATAGAGCGTCTCATACTCGTCGGTAAAATATTCCATAACCGCATCCATCCGCTTTAAAAGGGGCGTATTCTGGAATTTGAAATAAAACAGCCGGATGATTTCCTCCTCGGTCTTTTTAAACCCTTTGTATTCCATCGGGCGAAGCTCTACAAGTTCTTCCTCCAGCACGGCCAAAAACCCCTCCATCCGTCCGATAAACGACGGAGACTGCTTTTCTTTATAGCGGCGTCTTTCTTCTTCATCCGGAAACTTTATTTGGCGCTCTAAATAATCATAGCGGTCTTCACAGTCCCCTGCGATGCTTTTAAGCTCTTTGTACGCAAACAGGTCAAAACTCATCTCCTGGATATTTTCTTCCCCAAGCTCCGGAAGAATATGTGAAATATAGTCCGAAAATACGCTGTTTGGCGACAGGATTAAAATATCCGATGATTTTAAATGTTTCCTGTCATGGTACAATAAATAAGCGATGCGGTGGAGGGCGATGGAAGTTTTTCCGCTTCCGGCCGCACCCTGAATGACAAGGATACGGTCTTTTGTATTGCGGATGACGGCATTCTGCTCCTTCTGGATGGTGCGGACGATATTTTTAAGCTGTACGTCGCTGTTGCCGCCAAGCTCTTCTTTTAATATTTCATCGTCTATTTTCGTGTCGCTTTCAAACATATAAATGAACTGCCCGTTTTTAATCTTATACTGGCGTTTTCTGTAAATTTCGCCTTTCATGCGGCCGGAAGGCGCCTGATATGACGCAGGCCCCTTATCATAATCATAAAACAGCCCGCAAACCGGCGCCCGCCAGTCATAAATAAGAGGCACGGCCCCTCGTTTGTCCGCAAAACTGCCGATGCCGATATAAAAGGTCTTAAGAAAATCATCCTCTTCATACGTAAAATCTACCCGGCCGAAATACGGGGAATCAAGCATACGCATAAGCTTTCTCTTACTCATAGCCTGCTGCATATTGGCGTTCACCTGCTCAAGCAGCGCCTGCTGGTTATCATAATCCTCATAGCCGTACTGATCCATCTCCGTATAATTCTGCCAGTAATAATCGTGCATGTTGTCAATTTCTTTCTGCCCCCGTATAAGAACCGCTTCCGTCTCCTCGATTCTCCGGTTGATTTTCCGTATTATTTCATTTAAATATTCTGTTTCCTCTAAAAATTGTCTGTCATCCATATTTATGAGCTCCTCTGCCGCAGGCTGTCCATAAAAGAATTAGGGACGGATAGGTATTCTCTGTTCCGTCCCCAATGGCACCTGTTTTTTTAGATAAGATATTTAATCCTTCGGTTCTTCTTCATCAGTTCTTTTACAAATGCATCGTTATCCTCCAATGAGATAAATACCGCTGCCGCCGCAGTGCTGGATTCAATCCCTATCCGGTCAACGGATGCGGCATAAGACGCCGAATAACTCTTCATCACCTTGACGTTCGTAATGCTTTGTATCGGAATCGTCTTTGTGAGCAGCCCGAACTTGATTTCAATCTCTTTCTTCCCGATAACCGTTTCGTTTTTAAATATTACCGGGACAAAAAACAAATCCAAAAGCACCAGAAGAATCAGGTTGCCCACAAAAAAAACGGTAAGCTTCTGATTGATTGCGGCAGCCAGCGCCACCCCGTTTAAAGCTGCCGTGGCAATATACCACCATGCTGCTGTTTTTCCTTTAAATGTCATAATAACTCCTTCCTTTTCAGGGACTTTGTTCATGCCGGCCGTGACGCCCACGCCGCCCCGCCAAGTGCTCCTACGGCTTTTGCCCCGCATTTATTGGCAAACCGGGCGCATTCGTATAGTCCCTTTCCTTCTGACAGCGCACAGAGAAAGCCTGCCGTAAAGCTGTCCCCGGCTCCGGTCGTGTCTATACATACCGTCCCTTTTTCTGCCGGAACCATGTACGATTCTTTCTCAGACGACACGAAGCACCCTCTTGCTCCGCATTTTATAATTACATGCCTCGTTTTGCAGGAGAGAAGCATCTGCGCCGCCTTTTTCATATCCGTCTCCCCGGTCAGGAGACAGGCTTCCTCCTCATTTGCAAACAAGTAATCAACATAGGACAATGCTTCCTGCATATCCTGCGCAGTCTCGCCGCATTTTCGTTTTGTCATGTCCGCACACACCGTAATCCCCTGCTTTTTGGCCTGGGAAAATATCTGTACAAGGTGTTCGGCCTTTATCTGAGGAAACACGAAAATACTGGCAAAACATAAAATATCCGTTTCGCTGTCAAAGGGCATCCGGATATCCCCCGGCACAAGTCCCCGAAGCGTTCCGTTCGGGTTCGTAAGAAAGCTTCTCTCACCGTCTTTTCCTACAAGAACAACATTGATTCCCGTAGGGATTTTCCGTATCTGCCGCTGTTCAATAACAATACCTCTCTCACGGCACTGTTCTATGATAAATCTGCCTGCACAGTCCTCTCCGACGACTGTCTCAAGCCGGACGTTTTTCCCAAGACTTGAGAGTACCAGCGCTTCATTCAGAGCATCTCCGCCCAGTGACATGCAAATGTCCTCCGCCGGATGAGAGCCTGTCTCAAAAACCGAAGCATCTGCCGGACGCACCAATATGTCAAGGATGGCTGCGCCAATTATAAGAATCTTTTGCATAACAGTATACCCTTCCATCTATAGCAGATATGACTCTGCCGCTCTACTTATCCTATCATTTTTCCTCTTGAAAAACAATGAAAGATTTTAGATTTGTTCGCCGGGGACGGCGTTGTGCTCTTTAGTTCCCTTTAAAATTCCATCACAAGTCCGGTTTTTAGCCGGACGGCTCTTTCGCCCAGCTCCTCTTTCAGTATCCGGAACGCTTTTTCGCCCGTGCAGTGCCCGGTGTATATCGTGTCAATTCCTGTTCTTTTGATTTCTCCTGCAAGCTCCCTCACAAATATTTCCGGCTTATTATACAAGTGGAATCCTCCAATCAGCGCCAAAGCTCTTTTCCCAGGAAAGCTTCGCATCACCTCGCGGATGATATTGCCTGCGCCGCCGTGGGAACAACTGTTAAAGATAATAAGACCCTTTGGCGTGTCAAATACAAGGCTCTGTTCATGGGAAAAGTCGTCCAAAACCCATTTTCCTTTCTCCTTCCGATACATTCCTTCCCTCCTTCCGATTTGTGAAAGACCCTTTGTCTTGTGCGGAATAAGGCTGACTCCGTCCATAATCGTAAAGTCTCCGGATACATATTTTATCCGCTCTTTATTTTCTTCTAAAATACCTTTTCCGATACCGATATATCTGCTGAACATCCATTTTTTGGCATAACAGTTTTCCTGACAGTCCTCTCTAAGATAAAATTCTGCTTTCCTGTTTATCTTAAAGAACTCTCTCATGCCGTCACTGTGGTCATAATGCGCATGGGAAAGCACGGCATAGCTGATATCATCCAAAGATAGTCCAAGCTTTTTCGCATTCTTTGCAAACAACCCTGAGGCTCCCGTATCAAGAAGTATTTTCTTTCCATTATACTCAATATAAATGCAAAGTCCCCATTCTCCCTTGATGCCGTCTGCCTCTATATTGTCCACAACAACTATCGCTTTCATCCCTGCTCCTTCCTTTCTTCGTCCGTCAGGCGGCGTGCATGACATCCGCTCCTTTCCTTGTTGGAAAGAACCCTGATACGACTTGTGTCCATCATAACATATACAAAGCTCATTTGCATTAGATAGCGGCATAATAAAGTATGAAAAGTGAAAAGAACTTCTACCTTTTTCTTCCAAATATTGTATTTTTATATTATAATGTGCAGGTGATTCTTTTTAATACAGCGGAAACATACGAAGAAGGAGTTGTAATTATGTTAAAATATGTCGCCAGTGATTTAGACGGGACTCTTTTGAGAAACGGCGCACAGAGTCTTAATTCTGAAGTTTTTGAGCTGATTTTAAAGCTCAAAGAAAAAGGAATCCGTTTTATTGCCGCCAGCGGACGGCAGTATGATAATCTATACCGTCTGTTCGGCCCGGTACAGGATGATATTTCTTATATTGCGGAAAACGGTTCTCTGTGCATCCATAACCATAAGGTCGTCTCAAGAGGGCTGATTGACAGGGAGCTTGGGCTGCGGATTATAAAAGAGGCAAAAAAGTATTCTGATTTTCACTGCCTGCTCTCCTGTGAGTCGACAGCTTATACAGATTCTACGGATCCGAGGTTTCTCGATCACATGCACAATGTAATCAAATATAAAATAGAGGAAGTCCCCAGTCTCTTAAGCATCAAAGAACCTTTTCTAAAGCTTGCCGTTCTTGACTTTAGAGGAACCGCCGAGACGGAACGCATCTTTAAGGAACGGTTTTCTTCGGAAATCAAGGTAGTCACGTCCGGCAATCTCTGGATAGATTTTATTGCTCCAAATGCCAACAAAGGTTCCGGGCTTTATGATATTACGAAGCATCTGGGCATCCCTTTAAAAGACGGAATCGCTTTCGGCGATCAGTTTAACGATATTGAACTTCTTAAGATGGCGGGAATTGGCTATGCCATGAGCAACTGTGCCGAAGGAGTAGAAAAATATGCAGACAGGCAGACGGAGTCGGTAGAGAGTGTTCTCTATAGTTTGTTATGATTTTATTGAAATATATCTAATTCGAAAGAAATCGAAAGTGGACAAAAATAAAATGAAATGATAAAATAAGATTACAGAAGTCAAAACAAATTTTTTATTAGGAGGAATGGAAGATGAAAATTGCAATCGGCTGCGATCCCAATGCGCAGAACGAAAAGGAAGCTCTCATCAAATTTATCGAGGCAAAGGGTTACGGCGAAGTGACTGATTTTGGAAGCGAAGACCCGATTTACGCCAATGTTGCAATCGAGGTTGCGGAAGCTGTTGCCGCAAAAAAATACGACCGCGGGATTCTTGTATGCGGAACCGGAATCGGGGTTTCTATCGCTGCGAACAAGGTAAAGGGCGCTTATGCCGCACTTGTATCTGACGTGTATTCCGCACAGAGGGCACGCCTAAGCAATGATGCAAACATTATCTGCATGGGGGCATTTACTACGGGAAGCAAGGAGAGGGAGATGTTCGTAACCGAATTTCTTACCAATGAGTTTGTGCCGGGATGCGGCTCCCAGCCAAAAGTAGATCGTTTTGTCGAATATGATAACGCAAGATAGGTGGACGGCGGACAAGCCCTAGCCTATGCGCCTGGTTTCGCCGGCAGTACCGGCAAAACCAGGCGTTTTTTTCCCTCTTTGCAGATGCAGATATTTCATGGCTTTTATTTCTCTTCCCGGATCAGCCCTTTCAGGGCCTCTACCGTCACCCGAATTGCCATATCCGTATCATGGACGACCGGATTTTCAAGCCCCTCCTTTTCACGCTCCTGATTGGCAAGTACGAGAAGACAAGTCCCGGCTCTTACCTTAAGACTTGCGGCAGCGATAAACAGCGCCGCCGATTCCATCTCTGATGCAAGACACCCCATTCTTTTCCACGCTTCCCACTTTTGAACAAGCTCATACCCCGCCGGTTTTGTCTCCGGCGAATGCTGCCCATAGAAGGAATCCTTACATTGGACGACCCCGACATGATAATTTTGCCCCAGCTTTTTAGCCGCCTCAATAAGGGCGTTTACAATTTGAATGTCCGGCACTGCCGGAAATTCAATGGGCGCATACTCTCTGCTTGTCCCTTCCATCCGTACAGCCCCGTTTGCAATGACGATATCGCCGCTCAAAACATCCGTCTGCATCCCTCCGCAGGTTCCTATCCGAAGGAATGTATCGGCTCCCGCTTTCACAAGCTCCTCCACCGCTATGGCGGCCGAAGGGCCTCCGATGCCTGTGGAAGTTACGCTTACCTTCACGCCCTCCAGATATCCTGTGTAGGTAACGTACTCCCTGCTGTCCGCTATGAGCTTTGCACCCTCAAAGTACCGGGCTATTTTTTCACAGCGCTTCGGGTCGCCGGGCAGGATTACGTACCTTCCCACGTCTCCCTCTCCAACCTGAATGTGATATTGTTTTTCATTTTCGGAATAATTCATACACATCCACCTCCTCTTTCCATCATTTTGACATATTATTTCTTCTATTGTAAAGACATTCTGCTGTTTTTGGCATACCTCAGTATCCGAGCTTTGTAATTTTGAAAGCGTACTTGTCCTCTCCCAAATATTCATGTACCTTAAGTATGACTGCCGAGTCGTCTGCCGTGACAGAATAAGCGGCACTCTCGCATTTTTCCTTGTAAAGCACCTGCTTTGCCGTCGGTTTCGCACCGTCCATCCTGACACCGCTAAGCTGAAGCGTCTGCATGTCATCCGTCCACTCAATGAAAAAGAGATGGTCTCCTTCGCTGCAGATACAAATTTCGGGATTTGCTACAGAAAACAGCTCTGTTACCGATGGTTTCTCTTCTATATTTTCTGCAAGAAAGAGCTTCCCATCCTCGCTTTGATAATACAACCCCTTCGTTGTATATTTAACAGGACAAACCGGCTCCTTTGCATATTCCTCCACTTTTTTCTTTTCATGGCTGTCCGGCAGGAGAAGCCAGTTTTCCGCCACCTTTTTTTCACCTTCATTTCCCCAATCTACTTTATTCACATTGTTTTCCTGCATCATCTTTTCTCTTTCTGCGTTTCTTTGCATGGATTCCCTTTTTTTACTGTCCGAGAACGTCTCATACTCTACTCTTACATACACTTTCGAACCGTCGGCATTCGGCAGGACATGTCTCCATGCATAACCGCCGCCTTTCATCTGTATCACTGTTTTTTCGATGGAAAGCCGTCCTTCATCGTCCTCTTGAAGCGATTCCATGTCATAACAGGTCACGCTCCAGTCGTTGTCCGGCAAAAAAGCATAGTCTTCCCCGTCCTGCCATGAAAAAAGCTTTGTCCCGTCGTCGCTCCATACATAGGAAAATCCCTGCAGGCATTCCGTCCATTCGCGCAGCACGACGCTTCTTCCCTCCTCTGCGAGAAACAGGACAAGTTCCGGGGCATTGGCTTTTGTTTCCGCCTCATAAGAAAAATATCTGCCGCCGGGGGCGATCTGGATATTAAAAAGTGTACGCTCGTCTACAAATGTTTCATTTATAGTCTTCTTTGTATTGATATCGATTTTCCGGTAGGTATAGCCCTTTTCGCCGTACCTGAGCAGATACACCGCATCTGCGCCCCTCTCTTCGAAGCTAAGCTGCAGATGGTCCTCACTGTGCCCGTCATAGACATATTCCCGTATATTATTGATGATAATTCCCGGAATCCCCTTTTCTTGCTGTTTCACTTCCGGAAGAGAAATCGTTTTCGTCGTCTCCTGCCGGGAGCAGCCGCACAGCATGGCTCCTGCCGCCAGACAAATGCACACGAGGCGGACAGGCCGTATCCTCTGCCTTCTCATTCGCTCTTTCATATTTCCTTTTCACCTCCTGTATCGGGAAAACACACGGTAAAGACCGTCGTCTCTTTCGGCGTACTCGTTACGCTAATTGTTCCGTCATGTTCTTCCACAATTTTTTTTGAGATGGAAAGTCCGAGCCCCGTGCTGCCAAGCTCTCTGGAAAGTGCTCTGTCCGCGCAAAAAAACGGTTCAAAAATACTTTCAGCGTCTTCCTTTCTAATTCCTTCGCCCCGGTTTGCCACGGAAATCTTAACAGAACCTTTCTGCCCGGTAATTTTCAGTCGTATGCTCTCCTTCGGTCTTCCATATTTGATGGCATTGTCAATCAGGTTGATAAAAACCTGCCTGAGTTTATCCTCCCGTCCTTCTATGAGAAAGCCCTTTTCAGCCCCTTCCAGCACGATTTTGTTTTGCCGGCGCCCTGCCTTCAGCTGCATAGTATCCGCCACATTCATTAAAAGCTCCGTCAGATTCAGCCGTTTTTTTTCATCAGCCTCTTTTTCCTCCTGCATTTCAAGTAGCTGTACTACAAGATATGTCCTGTCCCTTTAAAGAACAGCTCTGTATCCTCCTGACCATTCTTTTCCATAAGCTGGGCGTAACCTGAAATCGTGGTAAGAGGAGTTTTCAGCTCATGGGTGACATTATTGTAAAATTCCTGGCGGCTGTTTAAAAGTGTTCGTATCCGGCGGTTATCTTCCTGTATTTTCTGAAACTGCCTCTCGGCCACAAAAAGCATCCTGGCAAAATTCCCGGACAATTCCCCAATCTCGTCTTTCCGGCCGCCCGCCGTTAAATATCTTGCAGCTTCCCGGTCAAATTCCCCGTCCGCCAGACGGGAAGATATCTCGCTGGTTGCGCCGCTTAAATCTTGTATGGCGGAAAGCATACGGTAAAGCATCACCCATGTAACAAAACAAATAAGTGCGAAAACAGCGGCGGTTATCCATATCGTCCGCTCAAAAGTGTTCCATTCCCTGCGGTACTGCTTCCCGTAATCAAAGAAATAGCGGATATATCCAATCCTTTTTCCTATAATTTCCACAGGCATCGTAAAATACACTTCGCACCGACTGCCTTTTTTATAGCTTAAAGCAAAAGTGCTGTCCTTTTCCATAGCCTTTTTTAAATCTTCTTTCTCTGTGTCCTTGTCAAACCTGTTTCCGCTGCTTTCTAAAAGTTCGCCGTCCAGATTATAATAAGCGGTCTCCCTGTAGCCAACGCTTTCTAACTGTTCCATGACCGACTGCACACATTCCTCAAATCCCTCTTTCTCCACGACGGCATTGTTCAGAAGAAGTATCTGGTGGACATAGAGAAGGCTGTTGTCCCGAATCTGCTGCATTTCCTCCGTCACCTGTTTCTCGATGTTATAGCGCATCTGCATTTTCACAAAACAGGTAATAAGCAGGATGCCGCCTGCGCCGAGCCCCAAGACCAGAATACTCATCCGGAACAGGATGCTGTTATAAAACTTAATCTTTTTCCGGTACATATTTATACCCCACGCCAAATACTGTAATAATTGCTTCTCCTGCATGAAGCTTCTTCCTAAGCCTCTGAATATGTATATCCACCGTCCGCGTGTCCCCTGCGAAATCATAGCCCCAAATCTCATCTAACAGGCGGCTCCTTGTAAATACGAACCGGGGATGTGACACAAGCCACAGAAGGAGGTCAAACTCTTTCGGCGTCAGATCAACAGGCTCCCCGCACTGTATGACAGTCCGCTCAGAAATATGAATGACGGCATCCTTGATCGGTTTTGTATGTCCCTCCTCCTTCTCCCTGGCCGTTTCTGCTTTCTTAAATCTTCGAAGCACCGCCTGCACCCGCATATTGACTTCTCTGAGTTCAAAAGGTTTCGTAATGTAATCATCCGCCCCGCAGGACAAACCGTAAACTTTATCATCAACCGCTCCCCTCGCCGTCAGCATAATAACCGGCATCCTGTATTTCTCGGTCAATAGCTTTAGGATATCCACCCCGCTTAAGTCAGGAAGCATCCAGTCCAAAAGGACAAGATGAGGGGCGAACCCTTCTGCCATCCGGATACCCTTTGCTCCGGTATAGGCACATTTGACTTCATACCCTTCTTTACTAAAATCATATTCCAGAATATCTGCAATGGGCTTTTCATCTTCTATGACCAGTATTCTGATTTTTTCCGTATTCATATCATCCGTCCCCTTGCCGTACATTCTCCATGCTCTCTATACTCATTATAATCCATCTTTCCATGAGATTCAAAAAAAACATGGTACCATACAAGAAAAACATAGACTGTCCATATTTTCCTGCTGTTATCCGCCGCTCCCGTTTTATGTTCCATTAAAAGTTCCATCAGAT
>CAJTUQ010000030.1:0-11261 GCA_910579335.1 uncultured Dorea sp.
AAGTGTTTTTGCATTTTTATTTTGACAACTGCACTTATGGTGAGTATAAAAAATGGGGAAACTCAAATTTTACACCCCTGCCCCGAAATAAAAAGCAGGCTTAAAAGCCCGCTTTCTTATCCAAAATTCTTTCTAATCAGCATACAATACTCCTCATAAGGCTCCATAGCCCCCAGACTCACTTTTAAAGAATCCCGGACGCCTTTGTAATACCACCCAATCGTATCCTTATTCTTCATCCTGAACCTGTTCCACAGCTCGTCCCCAAGTACAGGGTAATCCCTGTCAATATCGCGCATATTGGACAGCTTATCCGCAAGACAGATAAGCTTCACCTCATGCGGCGCATACCTGATATGCTCGATTGTCGCCTGCTTGCGCTCAAGCCATGTCTTAGTCTTGTCCTCGCTCTCCTGTGCAACCATGTCCGCCACCCGCTCTGAAAATTCCTTCGCAAGCAGCGTCCTTGATACATGTGCACAATCCTCAATGGTATCATGCAGCAGTGCGGCGCTTATCACCTCGGCATCCTGCGTCATAGACGATACAATATCCCCAACCTCGATGGGATGCACGATATAAGGTCTGTCCGTCCCCTTACGGAACTGGCCTTCATGCGCCTTCGCCGCAAATTCCCTCGCTTTTTTTATCATTCTAATCTCCTCTTCTGACATTCCCGGTCCCCGTTTCATTCCTATGCTGCCTCGCTATATACCTTCCAATTTCCAGACTGCCGCCTTATTCTCCTTTTTCTATTCCCTCTCTCAGTCTCGCCTTCTCCTTTCTGTGAAACAAATCAAATATACATGGAACAACGATTAACGTCAATACGGTTCCGTATATCAGTCCCCCGATCGTTACTACCGCCATCGGCTGCACCATATCCGAGCCCATCCCGACTCCTACCGCCATTGTACACAATCCGAGAATCGTAGTCAATGCCGTCATAACAATCGGCCTGAGCCTTGTCTTTCCCGCCTCCACAAGCGCCGCCTTTTTCGGCCTTCCGCTTTCAATCAGCTGATTTGTATAATCTATAAATACGATTCCATTATTCACGATAATACCTGAAAGCATAACGAATCCTACCATCGCAATCACGCTGACCGGCATATCCGCAATCCACAACGCAAGAAATCCTCCCGTAAACGCCAGCGGCACCGTAAACATAATTATAAACGGAGAGCGCAGAGACTGGAACTGAGCCACCATAATCAGATACATAAATGCAAGCGCAAGCGCAAGCATCTTGAAAAGCTCTGTCATCGCTTCATTTATCGTCTCATCCTCACCGGTCATCTCCACCTCGTATCCGTCCGGGACATCATAGGTTTTCAACGCTTTCTTTACACGGCTGCTGACAAGGCCTATATTGTCGTCCTCTTGAATCTCCGCCGTCACGGACATATACCTCGTCTGTGCCTTCCGATTGATGGACTGAAGGCTTGACGTGTCCACGAAATCCGCCACCTTGGATAGCTTCACCTTCTCTGTGGAGCCGTCCTGCTTTGTCACCGTAAGCTTCATCTTCCGGATGTCGTCCCTCGTCAGGCTCTCATTTTCGTCATCTTTTACATACACATCATAATCATGCGTATCCGTCCCAAGCGTCATTGCCGACGAAGGTTGTGCCACTCTGTCGTGAAGCTCCTGATATACCTGCGCAACAGTAAGCCCGTGCTTGGCCGCTTTCTCCTTATTTATCACAACACGGAGTTCTCCCGTATTATCTTCCGTTCCGTCGGACACATTCTGCGTGCCTTTTGTATCCGCTACAATTTTCTTGATGTCCTTCGAAATTTTTTGAAGCTTGTCCAAATCTTTCCCCCGGACTTCAACATTGATTCCGGAGCTTCCCAAAGCGCTCATATCCATATTCGACATATTGACCGTCAATTCTCCGTCAATATCCTTTGTAGAACTTTCAATCTTCTTTTGAAGCTCCCTGTTTGAAAGAGACGGGTTTTCCTTTGTAATCGCATAGAAGGAAATGTTGTTCGTCTCCACCCTCGTCCCCATCATATCTGACGACGATACCAGCGCACCTACTTCTTCAATATCTTCTATCTTTCCAAGAATATCCATCACTTTGTCCGCTTCTTTCGCAGTATCCTCAAGACTCGTCCCTTTTTCCGTCTGGAGCGTCAGGCTGATCTGCGTGCTCTCCATCTGCGGCATAAATTCCGTCCCGTTGGATACGGCCAGCACAGCGCTTCCTATAAACAATGCAAATGCTGCGAGAAGTACTAACACTTTTAATTTTAAAGCCTTTGCAAGAACTTTTCCATATACTTCTTTGATGTTAACAAAAAATTTACTTTCTCTTTGCTCCGTCTTTCTCAGAAGCCCGGCGGACATCATCGGCACGACCGTAAGAGCCACCAAAAGGCTTGCCAGCAGTGAATAGGCGATCGTAAGGCCCATATCTACAAATAACTGCCTTGTGATTCCCTGTGTAAATACAATCGGCAGGAATACGCAGACCGTTGTAAGCGTAGACGCCATAATCGCACCGCTTACCTGATGCGCCCCGTACATGGCCGCTTTCTTTGCCGATGCGCCTTCCTCGTTCCTCATGCGGTAAATATTCTCAATGACTACGATGGAATTGTCCACCAGCATGCCGACACCAAGCGCCAGTCCTGACAGGGAAATGATATTCAGCGTAATCCCCGTGAAATACATCGCTACAAGCGCTGTCATAATACTAATCGGAATCGAACATGCAATCACAAATGTAGAACGCAGGCTCTTTAAGAAGAAAAGCAGGATAATAATTGCAAGCACCGCCCCGTAAAGCAGGTTCTGAAGGACGGAATTTACAATCATGTCGATATACACGCCCTGATCCATCAGCGTTACCGCACGGATATCTTCATTATCTTTCCGCACCTGTTCAAATCTCTCTAACACACGGTCGCTGACATCTCCTGTCGAATATCCCGTCTGTTTCTGGACGCTCAGCATCAACCCCGGCTTTCCGTTAATCTTTGCATAGGTTTCATCTGCATTATCCGTAAGCTTTACTGATGCAACATCCGTAAGCTTTACCGGGTCTATATCCTCCATATCTAAAAGAGTAAAATCTTTCAGCTCGTCAACGCTTTTAAACTTGTCGCCGACACGCACAAGATAATCAATTCCGTCCTCTTTGACATAGCCGGCGGGCATACTGAAATTCTGGGCGGAAAGCATTGTCTTTACCGTGTCGACAGATAGGACATCCTCTACCTTTACACTGTTCTCCGCTTCCTTTTCCGCCGATTTCAGCTGTTCCTCCTGCATTTTTATCGCAGATTCCCCTGCTGCAATCTGAGCCGTCCCTTCCCCGATTCCGACTGCCGCCTGAAGCTGGGCCGAGGCAAGCTTCCCCCTTGCCTGAGCCAAAGACATGGCGCCGTCATTTACCTGCTTTTCTATCTTGCTTAGCTTGTCCTTTCCTGCGCTCATCTGCGTCTTCGCATTCAGCATCTGTCTTTCCTGCGCATCAAGCTGCTTGATTGTCTCCGTCAGTGTCTGGTACGCAGTGTCGTAATCCTTGAGCGCCTCCTCCATCTGGGCAAGCTGCGCTCCCATCTCCTCTTTGCCCGGCGTTCCATCCGGTATCGCTTCATACTGTTTTTTCAAAGTGTCATAGGCGCCCTTCGCCTCCGTCAGACTATCAAGCTGTGCCTGCGCCTCGCTTTTTCCTGCCTGTATCAGGGCAAGGCTCTGATTAAGCTGTGTCTCCTGCACATTCAGTTCCGCCTTCTTTTCAGTCAGTTCAAGCTGTGCCTGTTTAAGCTCCTCACTCTTGACAGACACCTGGGCTTCTGCTTTCTCCATACCGGCAGCCGCCTTCTTTTTTCCCGACTCCAATGCGCTTTTCCCGCTCTTCACCTGCTTTTTGGCTTTATTCAGGGCGTTTTTCGCATCATCGAGCTGTTTTTTCATCTCCGCCTTGATATCGTCGCCGATTTCATCTATCTTATCCTCATTCAGTACAATTTCAACCGTCTCTTCAATACTTCCGGTCACCGATACCGATGCGACGCCCTCAACGCTCTCAATTTCCGGAATCACCTCATCTTCAATCGTCCTGCTTACCTGAGACGTACTGTCTCCCTTTGCGCTCACCGCAGCGACAAGCACCGGCATCATATCCGGATTCAATTTGATAATGATGGGATTCGTCACCTCATCCGGCCAGAACCCCTTAATCTGGTCAAGACTTTCCCTCATCTCTATCGTCACGGAGTCCATGTTGGATGTCTGTTCAAATTCCATAACTACCGTGGACGCATTTTCACTGGACACAGACATAATATCTTTAATATTGCTGACCGTGGCCATTGTCTGTTCCACGGGCTTTGTCACAATCTCTTCAACTTCCTCCGGACTTGCCCCCGGATATGTAGTCATTACAATTGCATAGGGAAGGTTCATGCTCGGAAGCAAGTCCACCGTCATCCTTGAAAAAGAAACGACGCCCAGAATTATAATCAAAACTACGCCTACCACGACCGTATATGGTTTTTTTACACTGAATTTTGAAAGCATCGGACAACTCCTTCTATGATAGATTATCGAAAAAACTAATACGTAAATAATAGCACCTAATATTTTAATTGGCAAGAATTGCAATGTATAATTATGAGTTGGAAGCTTTGATTTTATTGCTCATTTAGATAAATTTTATACTTAATTTATAAATGAAATCACATATAAACAAGAAAAGGATACCCCCTTTACCCGGAATATCCTTTCTCGTTTTAACGTATCTTAATCATTCTTATTCAGCCATTCCTTCATAAGCTCTACATATCTGTCATTATCCTCAACAAAACACATATGGCGGCAGGTACGGAAAAGCTCCCACTCAGAATTTGGAATCCTGTCATACATGTATTTTGCAATATACGGCGTACACAGATCATTGCCGCCGTTGATTACAAGCGCTGGCTCCTTGATATCCTTAAGCTGCTCTGTCACGTCATACTCTTTGAGCGTACCCATCGGCGTGTACTCGTTCGGCCCCCAGCCTACGACGTACGCCTCGCCGCCCTTCTTAACAGGGCGTCTTAAGCACTCCGGAGACTCCTCCGTAACTGCGCCTGCCGCATGACGGAGCATGTATTCTGTCTCTGCCGCCTGATAAACAGGATCGCTGTAATCGTTGGTAGACGTCGCTTTCTCAATCGCATCCTGCATCTCCTGCGGGAGCTCTTTAATCATACGGTGCTGCTCGATTCCCCACATCCAGGATGCCGGAAGGGTACTGGAAAGTATCAGGCTCTTAAGCCCCTCCGGTTTATGGTTGCATACATAATCAAGAAGCAGCATTCCGCCCCAGGACTGTCCCAAAAGATGCATCTCATCAAGTCCGAGATGTTCTCTTAACGCAATCAATTCATTAATCCATGTCGTGGCATTCCAAAGATCCGGCCGGTTCTCCACATAAGATTCCCCGCATCCAATCTGGTCATACATGACGATTTCACGTCCGTCTTCCTCTGCAAGCCTGTCCAGCACTTCAAAATAATTATGTGTAGAACCCGGTCCTCCGTGCAGAAGAACCAAAGGTTTCTTGTTACCGGTCTTTTTCCCCACAACACGGTAATATGTTTTGTACTCTAAGTACGGCATATAGCCTTCTCTGATTTCCATTGGCGAAAACCTCCCTTATATATAATCGTTACTGCTATTATATATAAAATGCCCGCAAATGTACAGACAGAGAACGGATTATTTCTATATTAACCTTCTATCACAGCCGTTTTTCAAAATTGCCGTCCACCGAACAGCCTTCAGTAAATATCATAAACGCATGGGGGTCAAGGCTTCTGACTATCTTTTTCAGCTGCGCCACCTCATACTTTGATATCATGACAAACAAAATGTAAGAGGTTCTGTTTGTATACGCTCCTTCCCCGTCCCAGTTGGTCACTCCGCGCCCTGTCTGCTCCATAATCGCTTTCGATATACCAATCTTCTTTGTAAATATCATGACGCTCGTATTAATGTTCTGGATATGTACCCGGTCTACCGCAACAGAAAGCACCGTTGCATAAATGAGCGAGTAGATGACTATCTCTATATCAAACAGGAACATACAGACACCGTACACGAAGATATTCATAATAATGGTAACTTTACCTACACTGAAATTGGGAAGCTTCTTTGCACAGCAGAGTCCGATGATGTCCTGTCCTCCTGCCGACGATCTGCCTCTTAATACCAGTCCGCTTCCAAGCCCGCAGACAATGCCTCCGATAATACATGCCGTCAGGAAATCTTCTACGATAGGCGTCTTCGGTATTGGGATTACAACAAGGAACGCACTCATCATACCTGTCATAAGAAGCGTCTTAACAGCAAATTCCTTCCCCAGCACACGGTACCCAAGATACAGAAGAGGCACATTGATTGCAAAATATATGATACCCGTAATATTGGCCTCAGGAGGTATCGGCAGGTGCAGCCCCTGCGTAAGAAACAGTCCCGCCAGCTGCGAAACACCCATAAAGCCTCCGCTGTAAAAGCCCATCGGGACAATTAACAGATTAAATCCAAGACAATAAATCAAATTGCCTCCTACCGAATAGGCAAGCTGCGCCAGCCATTCCTTTCTCTTTGCAGATAATTGATTACTCATTTTTGATTTCCCTCTTTCTCCTACAATACTGCCTGTTCCTTAATTTCGGCAAAAGCTGTTCCACCGTAAAACATTGCTATTCTATCACTGGTTTTTCTGTTTTACAACCTATTTATTGTATCTATTTTATAATTCTATCATTACATTTTGTAATGACTATGCTTTCTTTATAACAAGAAGAACCGCCGTACGGCATATCCCATTGCCGCATGACGGTCCCGTCTCTTCATTTATAAAATCTTTGACAAAAACTCCTTCAGTCTTTCATCCTTCGGATTCTCGAAAAACTCTTCGGGTCCTGCCTGCTCCTTAATCTGCCCTTCATCCATAAAGATGATTCTTGTAGCCACCTCTTTGGCAAACCCCATCTCATGGGTGACTACTACCATTGTCATCCCATCTCTGGCAAGCCGCTTCATCAGCTCCAACACCTCGCCCACCATCTCCGGGTCCAATGCCGACGTAGGCTCGTCAAACAGCATAACCTCCGGATCCATTGCCAGCGAACGGATAATCGCAATCCTCTGCTTCTGGCCGCCCGAAAGCTGCGACGGATACGCATTTGCCTTCTCCTCCAATCCAACTAAGCGCAAAAGCTCCATCGCCCTTTTCTCAGCCTCGTCCCTGCTCTTTTTCAAAAGCTTCACGGGGGCAAGGGTGATATTCTGCAGAATCGTCTTATGCGGGAACAGATTAAAATGCTGGAATACCATCCCCATCTTCTGCCGATGCTTATTGATATCCACCTTCTTATCCGTAATATCCGCACCCTCAAAAAACACCTTGCCTCTCGAAGGTTCCTCCAAAAGATTTAAAGAGCGCAGAAAAGTTGATTTCCCGGAGCCTGACGGACCGACGATTACCACGACCTCGCCTTTGTGTATTTCCTCGGAAATCCCGTTAAGGGCGTGCAGTTCCCCGAATATTTTGTGCAGATCCTGTACCTTAATCAAAGTATCTCCGTAATTAGTGGTCACTGCTCCTCAGCCTCCTCTCCAGTATATTTACAAGCTTTGTAAATATAATTACCATCGTCAGATAGATAATGCCGACTGCCAGCAGAGGCATAAGCGGGTCATAGGTACGGCTCCTGATAATATCCCCGCCTTTTGTAAGGTCCTGCAGCGCTATGTATCCGGAAACAGAAGTCTCCTTCAAAAGGACAATAAACTCATTGCACAGTGCCGGAAGCACATTTTTAAATGCCTGCGGCATAATGATGTAGCGCATTGTCTGGACATAGTTAAACCCAAGGCTCCGCCCCGCCTCAAACTGCCCGCTGTCAATGGACATAATGCCGGAGCGGAAGATTTCCGCCACATAAGCGCCGGAATTAAAGCCGAAAGCCATCACAGCTACCGTAACCTTGCTGATATCCCTTGCACTTCCGAATATTACAAAGTAAATAATCAAGAGCTGTACGACCACAGGCGTCCCGCGGATAACCGTCAGATACAGATTGCACAAGGCGTTTAAAATCTTAAGCTTTCCCGTCTTGTCATAAGTGGAACGCACGACCGCTACAAGAAATCCCAGCACGATACCTATGATAACCGCAAAGAACGTTACCTGCAGGGTCGTGATAAGGCCGTCCGCAATATACTGCCACCGGTCATCCGTAATAAAATTATTTACAAACTTGTTCTGCACTCCCTCAAACATACCTTATCCCTATCTGCTGTTACTCAGCATCTGACTTAATGTACTTTGCAACAATTTCATCCAGCTTTCCGGATTCCTTTAATTTTGCAAGCGCTCCGTTTACCTTCTCTAACAATTCCTCATTGTCCTTCGCAATAGCGATGGCATACTCTTCCTCTGTGAATGCCTCGTCAAGAATCTTAAGCTCTTTCGCATCTTTTACAAATTCCTTCGCCGGCTCTCCGTCAATCACTACCGCGTCAATTTTTCCCTGAGTCAATGCCTGTACTGCCTCAAAACCCTTATTGTACTGCTCGACTTCCGCATCCTTAATATCGCTTGCATAGATATCGCCTGTCGTCCCAAGCTGAACGCCTACCTTTTTCCCGGTAAGGGCGTCCGGCCCTGCAATATCGCTGTCCTCTTTTACAATGACGACCTGTGTGGCCTTCGCATAAGTATCAGAGAAATTTACATTCTGGAGACGGCTCTCCGTCACGGTCATTCCTGCCACGCCGATATCTGCCTTTCCGCTGTCAACCGCCGGAATGATAGAGTCAAACGCCATATCCTCAATCTTAAAATCCATTCCAAGCTCTTCTGCAACCGCTGCGGCCATCTCAGCGTCAATACCTACGATATCATCGCCCTCATGGAACTCGTACGGCGGGAACTCTGCATTAGTCGCCATAACAAGCGTCTTCTTTTCCTCTTTGCTTTCCTCTTTACTGCCTTCGTCTTTACTGCTGCCGCATGCCGCCATAGAAAATACACAGGCTGCAATTAATAACATACTGGTTAACTTCTTCATATTCATAATTAGCTCCTCCACTATTTGCATAAAAATACATTACAACAAATATTTTATCATATTCCAAACAAAAAGCAAGTGGGTTTTTCCACATATTTTCATTAAAAACCCACTTGCTAATATGCATATTTACACAAAAACCATCTGAATCAATGTCACCAGCACAATTAAGCCGCCCAATATAATACGGTAATATCCGAATATTTTAAAGTCATTCTTTTTAATATAACCCATCAGGAACTTTATTGCAAAAACAGAGACAATAAAAGAAACTGCGCAGCCAAGCAGCAAAAGCCCCAGTTCCTGACCGGTAAACTTAAAGCCGAACTTTATAAGCTTTAAGAGGCTAGCTCCAAACATCGCCGGAATCGCAAGGAAAAACGTAAACTCCGCAGCCACTTCCCTTGAAATTCCAATCATCAGCGCACCGACAATCGTCGCTCCCGAACGCGAAGTACCCGGAATCAATGCAAGCATCTGGAAAATACCAATCCATACAAGCATTCCCACAGTCAAATCCGAAATTCTCCTGACAGAAGGCTTTTTTTGCGCATTCCGCGTCTCAACGATAATAAACAGCACGCCATATACGATAAGCATAACCGCAACCGGAAGCGGCTTATAAAACAGCTCGTCAAGGATATCATTAAACGGTAACCCTATAAGAGCCGCCGGAACCGAAGCAATCACTACTTTAATCCACATCTGCCAGGTAAGCATCTTCTGCTTGTTTGTCTTGGACGGCGAAAATGGATTGAGCTTATGGAAATACAGCACTACGACCGCCATAATTGCGCCAAGCTGTATCACTACATTGAACATTTCCATAAACGCATCACTTAAACCGGGCTTTAGCAGGTCCCCCACCAGGATAAGATGACCCGTACTGCTCACAGGCAGCCATTCCGTAATCCCCTCCACAATTCCAAGAATAAAAATCTTTAACACATCCAGCATGTCGCACTTTCCTTTCTTCGTCAAATATTCTTCGGCATACATTTTAATACATGCTTAATACATGTTTTTCTATAAATACCGCGACCCCGTCCTTGTCATTGGACAAGGCCGTCATATCGGCAGCGTCTAAAACAGGCTGTATGGCGTTTGCCATAGCAACGCCGGTCCCTGCTTCTTTTATCATCTTCAGGTCATTGGAGCCATCCCCGAATGCGAGAACCTCATCTTTTTCAATCCCTAGCCTTTCTGCCAGCCACAGCAGCGCCGCACCTTTATGGACGCCGCCGGCATTTACCTCAATATTAGTATCAAGCGCCCCTGTGACTTCTACGTCTCCAAGCGCCTCCACCCTCTTCCACGCTTCCTCCTGCTCTCCTTTTTTACAGAAAAGAGCTTGTATTTTATCGAGGCTTCTGTTCTCCTTTTCAAATTTTACCCGGATATCTTCAATGGGAACTCTCGTTGATGCAATATACCGGGCCATAGCGGGCGACGTCACGTACTCGCCGATACGTCCCACAAAATCCTTCGGCATATATCCCTGCCCGTCATAATATATATCTCGTAGTGTATCATAATCTTCAAAAATATCCAAGATTTTTCGTGCCTTTTCGACGGATAAAAGATTTTCGCATATTGTCTTCCCTTCTTCTATGATTCTGGCCCCATTGGAAGTAATCATATACCGTATCCCTTCAAATCCGGAAATCTCTTTCGGAATACCGCTAAGGGGCCGTCCCGTAACCGGAAGCAGGATTATGCCTCTGCCGGCCGCCTCCTTTAAAATTTCCTTTGTATATTCCGTCAGCCTTTTATCTGTGGTCAGCAGCGTACCGTCCAAATCAAAGCCTGCCATGCGGATTCTACGCTTCATAGACTGTCAGTTCCTCTCTTTCCCGTGAAAATAAAAACACCGTATCCGTAATGCGGTCCGCACCGTTTTCATACGCCTGCCTGCCGTGCAAAAGCATGCCTTCCACGACTTTCTTTTGTCCTGCGGGAGCAAACAGCACGGTATCTTTACAAGGCACCATAATAACAAGGTCATCCTTTAATTTATTCACGCAGACCTGCCAAATATGCTTAAAACAGACTGCGCTGGCCTCATGGATGCCATCCGCAATAATACTGTATGCGCCGTCCCACGTATTTCCAAACACAAATTCAACATCTCTTACAAGATTCTCACATGCCGTGTGATACATCTCTTCTATATCT
>CAJTUQ010000030.1:11347-11620 GCA_910579335.1 uncultured Dorea sp.
TGCAAAAACAATCTTCAAATCTCCTGTAAACGCAATTGCCGCCGCATTTTTTAATATATTTTTCCCGTTCAAGACACGGCTGTCCTTTATCTCTTTCTTAATCCACGGATAAATTCTGTCCTTTATCTTCTCATACCGGTAATGCTCTTCTTCATATTTCTTCATATTGTATATTCCTTTCAAGCGTAGATTATTATCTATTTCTTAAATATTTTATCAAAATTTGCTTTATAGTGCAACGTGATGTATAATAAAAGCCAGTGCCGCAAAATA
>CAJTUQ010000030.1:11634-26828 GCA_910579335.1 uncultured Dorea sp.
GTGCACTTCAAGGTTGTTATTATTTAGAAACAGAAAGGGAATTTCTATGCTAAAAAAAAGATATCATCGCATGCTCAAAGAATTTACCGGTTTACTGTGCGTTCTCACACTTGTTTTTACCGGCAGTCTTGTATGCGCCGCACCTGCATCCTCAGAACTGGAAGAAAAAACTTCTGAGCTTCAGGATGACATTGATACCATGAATGACGAGCTTGACACTTTGAGTACAAAACTGGAAAACACATCCTCCAAAATCAAGAAAAAAGCGAAGGAAATTGAAAAAGCAAAGCTTGACCTTTCCGCCGCCAAGCTTAATGAAGAGAGCCATTATAAAGCCATGAAGGAGCGCATCAAATTTATGTATGAAGGCGGCAGCATATCTCTGCTGCAAGTTCTTCTGACATCCGAAAGCATGGCGGATTTCCTCAACAATGCGGAGTACGTCACTTTAATCAGCGATTATGACCGCAATATGCTGGACGAGTTCCAAAAGGTCTGTAAAAATGTCGAAACCAAGCAGGAACAGTTGGAAAAAGAACTGGAAGAACTGTCGAAGCTGGAAAAGAATCTGAACAAACAGCAGGACGAGCTGGCTTCGCGCCTTACAAAAACCTCCGGCCAGCTTGAGGATTACACCTCCCAGCTTGAGGAAGCAAAAGCGGCAGAAGCCGCCATTGAAGCCGCACGCAATGCAGATGCGGATACGATCGTGCTGCTGGCCGCCATTCTTGAATGCGAAGCCGGCATCAGCTACGAAGGCATGATTGCTGTCGGCACAGTGATTATGAACCGGGTCGGAAGCGCCAAATTTCCAAACACCATCGAAGGTGTCATCTACCAATCCGGCCAGTTTTCTCCGGTCAGGTCAGGCAAGCTTGACGAGGTTCTGGAAAAGGGGCCTATGGATTCCGCTTACAAGGCGGCCAAAGCAGTGCTTGCCGGAGAGCGCAACAGCAAAGTTAAAAAATGCCTTTTCTTCTGGGCGTCCTATACCGGCCATAAGGGAATAATCGTGGGAGATAATGTATTCTGGTAAATCCGCATGTCTATGCGCCAAGACAAAGCGGCTGCAATAATTTCCAAATATTAAGGGGAGCTATGAGTCCGTCTGTCTCATAGCTCCTTTTTTACGTAAAATTTCCAGTTCCTAATCCGCCACATCTATCCACTGCATAAGAAAGTCCTTCCTAAATTCGTTTTCCTTCTCAAGCTGTGAAGCCGCCACGATTGGAAGCCACTTCTTCACATATTGTTTTGCCGTGTCACTCTTTTTGCAGAACAAGTTAAGATAAAGCTCTGCTTTCTCCTGATTCTCCAACGCAAGCAAAAGATAAGTCATGGCCGCGTCTGCACTGGCGTTGCCCTGCGTTGCATGCGCCCAGTCAATGACCGTCATCCGGCCGTTTCTCTCCACAATAACATTGCTGGGATTAAAATCTCCGTGGCACAGCTTTGCATGCCTGGGCATACTCTCAAGCCGCATCTGCAATTCATATCTCTGCGTCGCATCCAGCGCCGTCAGGCTGGCTATCTGCCTTGCAAGCTTGTCTCTGAGCCGATTCAGCATCGGCGCTCTTTTTTTCTGTACATTTAACTGCAGTCCAACAAAGTCAGACATATATTTTTCCAGATTTTCCGGCTCGGCCTCCATCAGCTCCTCCAATGTCTTTCCGGCTTTATACTCAATAATAATCGCCCATTTCCCGTCAATCTGCCTTACCTCTTTTAATTTGGGAATGTTAAGTTCCGTCTCCTCCACCCTGACCGTGTTTAGCGCCTCGTTAAAAATAGCTGATTTGGGATGTATCGTCTCGAAAATTTTTACAATTCCCTCATCCGTTTTATATACCTCCTTGTAAGAACGCTTTACAATCAGATTGTGTTTCTCCAGTTTCATAAGTATTCCTTCTTTCCATTAAGCAGTGCTGCAATAAATGTCTTCTTATTTTTAAGTATAATACATATTGAATTTCTTTTGCAACTAATATTAATGAAACAGATTTATTGTATTTCTCTCTAAAATCACGTATAATAGAAATAGTATACTGCTGATGCAGAAATTTCGCAGCAGCAGCATTTATGATTGCTCCGCTCAGGAGAATGAGCCAAGTTTAATAAAGGAGACAAAAAAATGAAGAAAAAGAAACTATCAAAAAACAAAGCAGCAGCAAGAAAGGGAAGGGGGAAACACGGAATCACGCGGAAACTGACAAGCGCAATTGTAGTGACTATTGCTATTATGGTAGCAGTCCTTCTGACAGTTGTATATAACCGGGTTTCTGACACGCTGCTGGAAAAAAGCGAAAAATTGTTGACGGAAACGACCGATAAGGCACTTCAGGAGACCAGCGCCTGGATCAACAAAACCGTAACCATGCTCGATATGCAGAAGGATACCATTGAGTATGAGAATATGGATGTCCCGGAGATAAAGAACTACATAAAGCATACGGTGGACCAGAACAGCGCATACCCTGCAGGTCTGTATGTAGCCCTGACAGACGGCTCCCTGTACCATGCGTCATTCGTTCCGGGACCGGATTTCAATGCTTTAGAGAAATCATGGTACATAAACGGCATTGAATCGGAAAAATTTATTTTAGGTGATGTATATTTTGACGAAGACAGCCAGTCCTATGTCGTAGGCGCTTCCGGTGCGTTAAAAGACTCCAATGGAAAGGTACGGGGTGTCGCTGCCGCAGATGTATATCTGGATTCTATCTCAGACATCGTGCAGGACATCCGGTTAGAAAAAACCGGCGGAATCTTCCTTGTGGACACCAGGACAGACACCATCATCGGCCATCGCGACAAAGAAATCACCGGGAAAGCCCTGAGCGAATTTAAAGGGGACATGTACGCATATGCGGCAGAGCAGATTCATAACGGAGCAACCGGGTTATCTCTCTACAACGATGACATGTACGTACAGGTGGCTCCCGTACCGAACAGCGACTGGACGGCCGTATCCTATGTTTCCAAAGCTGAAGTGCTGAACGATTTGAGAGTGCTGACCGGTATTATGGCCGGCGTTTCAGTAATTGCCGTTATCATTGCGGTCTTTTTGATTATCATTCTTGTAAGGAAAATCATCGGAAGACCTGTGGCAGAATTGAACGGTGTTGCCGCTAAGATTGCGGAAGGCGAATTAAACCAGACTATCAGCCACTGCTCCAACGACGAGCTCGGCGAGCTGGCGGACAATTTCGGGCGCACAGTTATACGGCTCCGTGATTATGTGGACTATATTGACGAGATTTCAGAAAAACTGCAGGATATTGCCCAGGGTAATCTGGCTTTCACACTCTCCCACGACTATGTCGGCGAGTTTGCAAAAATCCGCGAGTCATTGGAAAAGATTTCTCTCTCTCTCAATGGCACACTGGGACAAATCAATAAAGCCGCCGGAGAGGTTGCGGAAGGCTCCGGTTATGTCTCTGACGGAGCACAGACGCTCTCACAGGGTTCCTCGCAGCAGACGGATGCGGTAGAGCTTTTGGCTTCCCATATCAGCGAAGTGTCCGACGGAATCCAGAAAACCGCCGCAGGCGCTAAAAAAGCAAATGATATTGCCCAGTGCGCAGGAAGCAAGCTTTTAGAAAGCAACGAAAAGATGCACCAGATGAATACGGCGATACAAAAAATCAGCGGAAAATCCTCAGAAATCCATAATATTATCAAAACCATTGAGGATATCGCTTTCCAGACTAACATTCTTGCCCTCAATGCCGCAGTAGAAGCTGCGCGGGCAGGCTCCGCCGGAAAAGGCTTTGCTGTAGTCGCAGACGAGGTCCGCAACCTTGCCGGCAAGTCGTCGGAAGCGGCAAAGAACACGACCGCTTTGATTGACCAGACGGTTGAAGCCGTGGAAGAGGGAATGAGCATTGCAAATGACACTACCACGTCTCTGTTAGAAGTTGTGGAATTGGCAGAACAGGTAACAAAATTGATTGACGGAATCGCACAGTATTCTGCAAGACAGGCAGAGGCTACAGAAGCCGTCATCAGCGGAATCGACCAGATTTCCAGCGTGGTACAGTCTAATATGGCTACGGCGGAAAAGAGCGCCGCAGCCAGCGAAGAGCTGTCCGGCCAGGCAAATATGCTGAAAGATTTAGTAGCAAAATTCCGGCTGAGAGACCGGTAAAAAATTCCAGGAAATAAAGAATCCCCTTCCGGCCCGCAGGCCGGAAGGGGATTCTTTATTTCTTTTTTATCTGCCGTTCGCCAAATCGTCCAGATGATCACTATGCAGCAGCATATGCGCCTTGTGTCCGTTCGGCTCCCCGAAAAATTCCTTGTAGAGCAAATCAATATCCGGATTCTCATGGGAATACCGCAGCTTCGCATGTTCATCCAGATAGTAAAGGTTCTTGCCTCTCTCAAACGCAAGTTCCTCTCCGTCATGGATAGGCTGGCCGCCTCCGCCTACACAGCCGCCCGGACATGCCATAACTTCTACAAAGTCATACTGCACTTCTCCCCGCTCTATCTTTTCAAGAAGCGCCCTCGTATTGCCAAGTCCGCTGACTACCGCAGTTCTCACCGTGATATCATCCACTTTGAACTCCGCCTCCTGAACTCCGTTATTCTCATTAAATCCTTGAGCGCGGACTGCTTTGAAGGCGTCCGCCGGAGGATTCTCTCCCTTGATGAGGAAATAAGCGCTTCTGAGCGCCGCTTCCATCACGCCGCCGGTGGCGCCAAAGATTACGCCTGCTCCTGTTCCTTCCTGCATCGGACGGTCGCTCTCAATGTCTTTCAGCGTCTCCGGGCTGATATGTGCGGAACGAATCATCCTTACAAGCTCCCTTGTCGTAACAACCACATCAATGTCATGCCCTGCATATTCCTCATAGAAAAGCTCCATCTCACGCTCTGCCTTCTTAGCAACGCACGGCATAACGGAAACTGTAAATATCTTCTCCGGACTCACTCCAAGCTTCTGTGCAAAATAAGTCTTCATCACTGCGCCGAACATCTGCTGCGGTGATTTTGCGGAAGACAGATATTTTACCAAATGCGGGAACTGGGATTTGATAAATCTCACCCATCCCGGACAGCAGGAGGTAAACATCGGACGTTCCTTTAGTTCTCCCGAAGTAAATCTCTTGACAAATTCCGTCCCTTCTTCCATAATCGTAAGATCGGCCGAGAAACAGGTGTCAAATACATAATCCACTCCCATGCGTTTCAGGGAATCCAAAATTTTCCCGACTGTTGCATCTTCAGGAGCCAGACCAAGCTGCTCGCCCCATGCCGCACGGACTGCGGGGGCCACTTGTGCAACTACGATTGTCTCCGGGTCTGCAATCGCCTTCCAAACCTTACCTGTATCGCTTCTCTCATGCAGCGCTCCCACCGGACAGTGGGTAATACACTGCCCGCACAGAGAACATGCGGATTCTTCTATCGTTACATGGCCGGATACGTTTACCGTCGTGCGGGAACCTGTTCCTTCCAAATCCCAAATATGAAGTCCCTGTACTTTATCGCATACCTGTATACATCTCATACATTTGATACATTTAGCGGAATCCCGTATCAGCGGGAAATTCTTATTCCACGGCTGATGCTCAAGCTCCTGCCTGAACGGAATTTCCAAAATATCAAGATCGTTAGCCACTTTCTGCAGGCTGCAGTTGCCGCTCCTTGGACACGTTACACACAGACAGTCGTGCTGGGAGAGGATAAGCTCTACCGTATTTCTCCTGTGTCTTCTGACCTTCGGGCTGTTCGTATAGATGACCATGCCTTCCTCGGCAACATTGTTGCAGGAAGTAATCAGTTTTTCTTTTCCTTCTAATTCCACTACACATACACGGCATGCTGCAATTTCATTGATTCCCTTCAAATAGCAGAGCTTCGGAATCGGAATCCCGTTCTGTGCGGCAGCTTCCATAATCGTGGTGTTTTCTTGTACAGATATCTGTTTCCCGTCAATTGTAAGATTTACCATAATTTCTCCCTGCCTCCTTTAAAGATTCCATATCCAAAGTGATCACACCGCAAGCACCGGCTTGCTTCCTGTTTTGCCTCTCTCTCGGTCATACAGTTCTCGCATCCGTCCCAATCCTTTACTCTCTCACATGCTTCGCGTTCGGTCAGATTCACTCTGCCGCATGGTGTGCGGTCGTCAAGACGTGCTTCCGGAATTTCCACGTCACAGGAAATCTCATGGTGGTAACCCAGATACTCGTCAATATTTGCAGCAGCAACCTTAGCCGCCGCAATCGCTTTAATTACGGACGCCGGCCCGCTGGCGCAGTCCCCGCCTGCAAACACGCCCGGAAGATTCTCAATCGCCCCATTATTCTTTGTAACGATTTTTCCTCTCGACACCGGAATCCCCGCATCCTCAAAATGCTTTGTCTCAATATTCTGTCCGATAGCAACGACCAAAATATCACACGGGATGTATACGTCCTCCTCACCTGTCGGCCTGATGCTGGCGCGTCCGTCCTTAATCGCACTAATCATCTGCGGAGATACATAGATACCCTTTACGTGGTTATTCTCGTCAATATCAAGAGAAGACGGAGCCTTCAAAGTCTGTACTTCGATTCCCTCTGCAATAGCGCCCTCTATCTCCGACGGCAGGGCAGTCATATCCGCCACGCGTCTTCTATATACAACGCTGACCTTCTTTGCGCCGAGACGCTTTGCTGTACGTACGGCATCCATCGTCACATTGCCGCCGCCGATTACGGCAACCTCTTTGCCTGTAAGGTCCATAATAATATTTTTTCCGACATTTCTCAGGAACTGTACCGCCGAAAAGATTCCTTCGGCATCCTGCCCCTCAAGCCCAAGCTTCTTGTCCGTGCTTGCGCCGATGGTAATCAACACTGCGTCATAATCTTTCTGAAGCTGCTGAATCGTAATATCCTGGCCAATCTTTAATCCATGCTTCACTTCGACTCCTGTCTTAATGATGGCATTCACGTCATCCTCAAGACGGTCCTTCGGAAGACGATAGTTCGGGATGCCGTACCGGAGCATTCCTCCAAGCTTGGGAAGCATCTCGTAAACGGTCGTCTGGTGACCCATAAGCTGCAGATAATACGCTGCGCTTAAGCCTCCCGGCCCTCCTCCTAAGACGGCTACCTTCTTACCTGTGGACGGAGCGCATGCCGGCGGCTCGACCTCTCCGGCAAAATCTGCGGCAACCCGCTTAAGTCCCCGGATATTTACCGCATCATCCATCATATTCCTGCGGCACCTTGCCTCACATGGATGCTCGCAGATAAAGCCGCAGGTGGTCGGGAACGGATTGTCTTTGCGTATCAGCCGGATGGCGTCCGCATAGCGTCCCTCCCCTACCAGCGCAACGTAACCTGGGATGTCCACATGCGCCGGACATAAAGATACGCATGGTACCGGCTGGCTGTATGTACAAGTGCACCGTCCATGCTTAATATGTTCGATATAGTCGTCACGATACCCAATCAGTCCCTTATATACCATATTGGCCGCTTCATACCCTATGGCACAGTCTGCAGTTTCCATAATGGAAAGCGCGGTCTGTTCCATAACCTCCAGCGTCTCCATCGTCGCCTTTCCGTCAAGCACGTCCTTAATAAAATGGTTCAGCTGTCCGAGCCCGATACGGCACGGCACGCATTTTCCACAGGTCTGTGCGTGGCACAGCTCCAGAAATGCGCGTGACATATCAACCGGACACAGTCCCGGAGGACTTGATTCAATTCTCCGCTCTAAATCCTTGTAAAGCTCTTCCATGACAATACGGGCTTTTTTAGGCGAATCAAGCTCTAGTCTGCTCATTCTTATCATACCTTCTTTCGTCAGATTTTCCCCAATACAAATACTTTATTTATATTTACGTAAGCCCATTATATCATCAAGAACATAATTTGTAAGTGTTTCTGCAAAAGTAGTTTTTTTAACGGCTGTGTCATGCATTTAACAGAACAAAAGCGGGCAGGGCACCTTGTACATATACCCTGCCCGCATCATGGCAGAACCGCATCATCTTATTATATTTTGATAAGTATCCTTAAGCCTTTCCTATGGCCAGATTGCCCTTGCCTGTTTTGCATCTACAACGCGCTTAACTGCAATTAAATAAGCGCCCATTCGAAGAGTCGTATTATTTTCATGGGCAATATTCCATACCGCTTCAAATGCCGGATCCATAATCTCTTTTAATTTTTCATTTACGGATTCCTCGGTCCAGCTTACGGACTGGATATTCTGCACCCATTCAAAATAAGATACTACAACGCCGCCCGCATTGGCAAGGATGTCCGGAACGACTACGATTCCTCTTTCCTCCAAAATCTGGTCAGCCTCTGCGGTAACCGGCCCGTTGGCAGCTTCAATGATAATCTCCGCCCTGATTTTATCCGCATTGCTTTCATTTATCTGGTTCTCAAGCGCAGCCGGAACAAGTACTTTGACGTCCAATTCCAACAGCTCGCTGTTGGTAATGCGCGTAATCCCTTCTTCATTGTAATCCTTTAACAGATTCTTCCTGTCCTTGGAAAGAAACTCAAGGATTGCCGGGATATCAAGACCTTCCTCTTTATAGATTCCACCGGAAACATCGCTGACGGCGACCACTTTCATTCCCTCTTTGTGGAGAAGTTTCGCAGTGATGCTTCCTACATTGCCCATGCCCTGAATAGCGACGGAAGTGCCTTTCATATCAACATTCAGTTTTCTAAGCATATTTTTTGCAGTAAACATAACGCCCCGTCCGGTCGCCTCATTTCTTCCCAGCGCCCCGCCAAGCTCAATCGGCTTTCCGGTTACTACACCGTGGATGCAATGTCCCTTTAACATGCTGTATGTATCCATCATCCATCCCATAACCTTCGCATTTGTTCCTACATCCGGAGCCGGAATATCCTGCTCCGGCCCGATGAGAGGAGCTATCGCTGCCGTAAAACGTCTTGTGATAGCGCGAATCTCATTTTCAGAAAGTTCGTTCGGGTCACAGATAACGCCTCCCTTGCCGCCGCCATAAGGAATATTTACAACTGCACATTTAAAAGTCATCCATGCTGCAAGCGCACGCACCTCATCAGAGTTTACGGCCGGATGGAAACGGATTCCGCCCTTTGCGGGACCGCGCGATGTGGAGTGCTGAATACGGTATCCCTGAAATACCCTTGTGGAGCCGTCGTCCATGCGGACAGGAATCGATACCTGAAGTTCACGCTCCGGATATTTGATTGCTTCGATGTCACTGTCAGAAAATCCAAGAACATCTGCTGCATTTTTTACTACTTTTAATACATTATCATATGGGTTGTACTGTTTGTTCATAATTTTTCTCCTTTATCATTGATTTATTTTTCAAGCAGCTTTTCAATTCCTGCAATCTTTACGCAGAGAATAAAGATATCAACAGCCTTTTCAAGCTCGTCAATCGTCGGGAAGGAAGGTGCGATTCGGATATTCCTGTCGTTCGGATCCTTTCCGTACGGCCAAGTGGCTCCTGCTTCGGTCAGTGTAACTCCTGCCTCTTTCGCAAGCTTAACGGTACGTCTTGCGCATCCTGGAAGGGTGTCTACAGAGACAAAATATCCGCCCTTCGGGTTATGCCATTCTAAAAGTCCGCTGCCCTTAAGCTCCGCATCAAAACGGTTCAGCACCATGTCGAACTTCGGCCGCAGCTCTCCTGCAAGCTTTTTCATATGCAGGCGGATGTTTTCCGGCGTTTTAAAAAACTGGACATGCCGCAGCTGGTTCAATTTGTCATGCCCGATCGTCTGGGCCTTCATATGTCCCTTTAATTCCTTGATGTTGGCGTCACTGGAAGAAATCAAAGAAACTCCGGCTCCTGGGAAGGTTATTTTTGAAGTTGAAAAGAAAAAGTAAGGACGGTCAGGATGGCCCGCTTTTTCACATTCCTCAATAATATTAAGTACTGACTTTTCCTCGTAAATATGATGGATGGCATAAGCATTGTCCCAGAAAATCCGGAAGTCTCCGGCCGCGGTTTCCATCGATGCCAACGCCCTTACCGTCTCATCGCTATAGCATACGCCCTGGGGATTAGAGTGAACCGGAACGCACCAAATCCCTTTGATATCCTCGTTTGCCGCAGCAAGCTCAGATACCATCTTCATATCCGGCCCGTCTTCTAAAAGCGGAACCGGAATCATCTCTATACCCAGCTCTTCGCACATTGTAAAATGTCTGTCATACCCTGGCACCGGACAGAGAAACTTTACAGCATGCCCTTCGTACTGCAGCCGTCCCCACGGCTTATGTCCCTGCGTACCGAACAAAACCAGCGATGCAAGTGTATCAAACATCGTGTTAAGGCTGGCATTGCCTCCGATAATGATTTGTTCCGGTTTAAGGCCGAGCAAATCTGCAAAAAGCTTTCTACACTCGCTGATCCCGTCCAGGATTCCGTAGTTTCTCGCATCTGTTCCATCCTCCAGCGTACAGTCCACAGGAAGATGAAGCAGATCCATGCTTAAATCCAACTGAGACGCCGCCGGTTTTCCGCGCGCCATATTCAGCTGCATCCCTTTTGCCCTCACGTCTTCATATTGGCAGGAGAGAGCAGAAAGCCGCTCTTCCAGTTCGGATCTAGAAAGCGCACTAACAGGCTGATTCATAATTTTTTGCCCCTTTCGTTTGTTGTTGCCCCCATTATAAAGAGGATGCCGCTTTATGACAAATACCGATATTTGTATAAAAGTTATACGAAAAAACTTATATGAAACACGCTGACGGGAAGCATACAAAGAAAACAGTAATCCGCCGCCCAATATCCGGTTGCTATTTATAACAGATTCATATAGGATTATAATTACGCAGTTATAAATATTATTTGTTTCATCTATTTGCAGAGGGAAAAAAACTGATTTAAAATTGATATAACACAACCATTTACATTACTACCAAGGAGGATACCATGTTTTCCAATATGAGATATATCTATGAAGTGTATAAAGAAGGCAGCTTTTCCAAAGCCGCAAAAAATTTATATATTTCGCAGCCCGCACTCAGTGCAACTGTCAAAAAAACAGAAAGCAAAATCGGAATGCCGTTGTTTGACCGCAGCATGACGCCTGTACAGCTCACGGAATGCGGGAAAAAATATATTAAAATAACAGAAAAAATGATGGACATGGAGGAAGAATTTGCAAGCTACGTAGGAAATTTAAACGAACTGCGCACCGGACGCTTAAGCATAGGCGGAACCTTCTTATTTATGGCGTTCGTCCTTCCGAATGCCATACAAAAATTTCACAAAACCTACCCGAACGTAAAAATGAACGTAGTGGAAGGACATACCAGCCAGCTGGAAAAAAAGCTTTTTTCAGGTGATTTGGACTTAATCATCGACAACTACCCTATGGATCCGGAAATCTACGAAAAGAGATTCTTTATGAAAGAACACCTTCTGCTCGCAGTGCCCGCTGCCTTCCAGAGCAATAAAGGCGCAGCGGCCTGGGGATTGTCCGCGGAAGATATCCTAAACCAAGTACACATCAAAGATGAAACTCTAGGCGTATCTTTGAAACTTTTTGAAAATGACCCCTTCGTCGTCCTCAGGGCGCACAATGACACCAGGGAGCGGGTGGAAGCTATCTGTAAGAGGGCCGGCATAGCGCCGCAGGTGACATTAAAGCTGGATCAGCTTCTAATGACTTACCAGATGACGGAAAAGGAGATGGGTATTTCTTTCGTGAGCGATACCGTCGTACGCAGCCAGAAACCCAATTCAAACATAATATACTATAAGCTGGACGACCCCTCTGCGGAAAGAAACGTATACTTTTACTATAAAAAGAACAAGTATTTTACCAGGAGCATGGCAGAGTTTATGAAAATGGCAGTCGAAGACGCGCAGGGAGCCTGAAACAAAAAAGCGTACGGATATAGGAAAAGGAAGACTTCGGGAAACGCCGTATCCCGAAGCCTTCTTTTTATAATCTTTTCTATTCTTTTTCCTCGACCAGGCTGTTGAGCTTCCCATTTGCCAGCCAAATCAATGCCGCAAATACCAGCATCAAAACGAAAATTCCCACAAACACTGTAAACACGTCAAATTTCTCGATAAAAGCCTGCACAAACGGGCTCAGCTTATTGGCGCCAAAGGTCGACACCGCAATAACTCCCATTAAAAGCGATACGTACTTTTTCGGAGCATACTTACTTACAAATGAATTGCGGAGCGGCGAAAAACACATCTCGCCTACCGTAATAACCGTGGAGAACAAAAACGGCCACAATACGCTCGCCTTTACTGATGGGGCCGCTCCTACGCCGCGGATTGACTCACATGCCACCATAATTCCAAACGCAAGTCCTACAAACAAGAAACTGAGCGCTACCTTTTTGAACATATTCATATCTCCCTGAGGACGCGCCGCCAGCCTTTTCCAGATTGCAGCCATAACCCCGCCGAGAGCCACGCATAACAGGCCGTTCCATGTAGTCGTAATCCATGACGGCGGAATCTCAAAGGAACCGATGGACATCTTCACATAATCCGTCATATAAATAACCAGTGCCAAATCCTGCTGATAATAGAACAGCCAGAACAGCACGGAGAATGCAGATACAAGGATTATGGCAAGCACGCGGTTCTTCTCAAGCTTTGTAAGCGGCTCATTCTTCTTGGAATCACTCTTATCCTCAACCGTTGAACCAATAATATTTCCTTTCTCGTCTGTCAGATACTTAAATGGTTTTATCCCCTGCCCCTGCAGATTTTTCCAGTTGAGCACAAACCAGACCGCTCCAACAAGACACCACGCTGCCGCCATCAAAAGGCACTGTCTGAAACCTAATACATCTCCCCGTCTGAACAGATGCAGATACAGGTATCCGGTAAGCAGCGAACCCACAAAGGCGCCAATATTTACATATGAATACTGGATGGAAAATGCCGTATCCAAAAGCTCTTTACTCTTATACTGGCGTCCAATCAACGCATTTAAATTCCCTTTGAAAAAACCAGTTCCGACAGATACCAGGATTATCATTGCATTGACCCCTCCCGGCCCTTGCGCCTGATAGCCTACGACATATCCAATTGCCATAATGATATATCCCAGCGTAATTGCATATCTGGCGCCCAGCCAGCGGTCGCAGATAACCCCTCCGATCAACGGCGCCATATAGGTATAAGCAGTCAAATTCGCCGCCATGACAGCCGCATCCGTCCTCTCAACTCCTAGCCCTCCTTCTGCAACTGCAGTAATTAAAAATAACAGCAGCAAAGGCTTCGCCCCGTAAAATGCCAGCCTTTCAAAAGTAAACGTAATGCAGCATGCGTAGAATCCTTTTGGGTGTTTTTGTTTTACTTGAGTTTCTCCCATTCTTCTCTCTTCTCCTTTTCTTTAAAATTCACGTCCGTACACAAAAATATTTTTGTTGTTACTTAATGATAAAGTTATTTTTGTATTTTGTCTATTGTCAACAATTTACAATATTTATCCTCTGAATTTATATAAAAAGGAGAATCGTTATAAGAATTTCTTATGGGCATTTATGCTTTCTTTTTTTCATATCGTGCGTGCAGAACCAGCGCAACTGTCGTGAAAAGCAGCGGGCCTACAATACTCCACACAGTTGTCTTTACATCTCCGTCAATTGCCGGCTGAATGATTGTAAACACGTTCGCAAATACAACAGTAAACGTTACAAGCACGGTAAATATAAAGGCAATATTTTCTTTTTTGTAAATTACAAACGGTTTCTTAATTTCTTTTTTTCTCTTGAAGTTAATGAATGCTCCGGATATAAACAGATACGGCAATGTCATCGCTACATTGGTCATGCAAGTCAGGATGTCAAAAAATTTGCTTGCGGAATCTCCACCCATTGCAATAAAAAGTACCATGACGACGACGACAACCATTTGTATCTTAAGCGCCCTTTTTGGCATACCGTCTTCCATCTCACAAAATTTCTCTGGAAGAAGACCCTTCGGGCTTCCTTCAATCAACTGTTTTAACGGCGCATAAATAAGTGTAAACACTGCACCGCTAAGCGAACACACAATCGACAACCCCATAAACCGTGCAACTCCGTTACCCATCTGCACACAAACAGACTCACTTGCGCCAAATGCCGCGCCTAGCTGATAGCCAAGATTATTCATAATTACGTAAGATGCATTTCCCTTGTGCACCGTGTCTGACGAAAGGACTGCATCCCAGTTTGTAAATATACCCATGCAGAAAATACCGAGAGCATACCCGATTGCGATAACTACCGCCGCAATAGTAAGGCCTTTTCCGAAATTTTTTTCGGGATTTTCAGTCTCGTCTACCAAACCGCCCACGGCCTCTGTCCCGCCATATGCAAATAGCGCATACACGAGGAACGACAGAATCGGGATGATTCCGTGATAAGCGGGATTCGGGGAGATAAAAATATCTGAAAGCTCCGGCAGTGGCTGCTGCAGCTTTCCGCCGTTTCCAAAAAACACCAGCAGCGCACCAATAAACAAAAGTCCATTGAGTGCCATACACGCAATGCCGCCCACGCTTGCCACCTTCTGAATTGCACCGGTTCCCTTGCTTGAGAAAAACGTTACCGTAACGATAAATACAACTCCCAAAATTCCCAGGGTCTGGGTTCCGTTAAGCCCGAAAAGAGACCAGCTTGCCGTCGTATCCGTCCCAAAAACCGCATTGGAGGTCGGGACCATGATACCGGAAGATATATTCACAAGCCACACTACATAAGATGTGTACCACATGAAAGTCGCAACAAATGCATACTTTGTGTTTACACATTTCTCCATCCAAGAGAAAATTCCTCCCCTCTCATCCTTAAAAGCAGAGCCATACTCCGCAATCATAAATGCGAAGGGAACAAAGAAAATAACTGCTGATACAAGAAAAAACGGAATTGCCCCATACCCCATCAGATAAAATGAACGCGGCATGTTATTAAACCCATATACCGATGTAAATATCATCAGTATCAATCCCGCCAACGACATTTTCTTTTTTCCATTTGCCATGTCAAATTCCTCTCTTTCATCCTTTTTTGTTTTTCACAGCTGTATTTAATATAAATAATCCCACGCAAAACATCCAACATGAAAAAGTAATGAAAATGATAAGAAATTTGTATTGCCTGTTTAATCGAATCTTTGGAATCCGTTTCCGATAATCTCACTGCTGTTCGTAATCATCATAAATGTATCCGGTTCTGTCGCCCTGACAAAATTTCTGAGCCTCATAGCC
>CAJTUQ010000031.1:0-11577 GCA_910579335.1 uncultured Dorea sp.
TTGAAAATATTTCTCTATTGTATTATGTTTAGTCTAAAGACACAATAGATATCATAGAAAGTTAACGAAGACATAAGAATTTCTTTAGAAAATGCAGCATCTGGAAACAATATAATTTTAGGTTGCAGGAATATGCGGTTTCGATTATAATGTACTGTGGTTAGAAAGGAGCTGCACCTATGCTGGACGTTAGAAATCTGACATTTAAAGTCAATGAGAATGGAATAGAGAGAAGTATTGTTAAAAATATAAGTTTTCAGGTCGGGGACGGGGAGATGCTCGTTATTACAGGTCCCAACGGCGGCGGGAAATCATCTCTTGCGAAAGTACTGATGGGAATTGAGGAGGCCGACAGCGGACAGATTATTTTGGACGGCGAGGATATTACCGCATATGATATGAACCACAGGGCGAATGCGGGAATCGGGTTTGCATTCCAGCAGCCGCCGAGATTCAAAGGTATGACAGTAATACGGCTGTTGTCCCTTGCGGCGGGCAGGGAGCTGTCAAAGCCGGAGTGCTGCCGCATGCTGAGCGCCGTAGGATTATGTGCCAATGAGTATATTACGAGGGAAGTGGATGCAACGCTCTCCGGCGGAGAGATGAAGCGTCTGGAGATTGCCACGGTGCTGGCAAGAACCCATAAGCTGTGTATTTTTGACGAGCCGGAGGCCGGAATTGATTTGTGGAGCTTTTCGATGCTTGTCCAGCAGTTTGAAGCCATCCATGAAAAGAAAGAACAGAGCCTGATTCTGATATCCCACCAGGAGAGGATTATCCAGATGGCGGATAGAATCATGGTGATTGAGGATGGGCGGATTAATTTGATAGGAGCGGCAGAGGATGTGCTTCCTAAATTGATGAATACAGCAGACAGCCTTGCATGTCTCAAGAGGAATGCTTCTGTTTAATAATAGAGGAGAATGACACATGACGTTAGATGAGATTACACAGAAAATATTAAAGCAGATTGACGAAAAAGGATTTAAGCAGGACGGGGCGTTTAACTTAAGGCACAACGGAACGGCGCTCTGCCACGGCGACAGTGAGCACATTAAGATTAAGAAAAAAGAGGACAAACAGGGGATAGATGTCTACATTGACGGCAATACAAAAGGCGAGCAGGTTCATATTCCCGTAGTCGTAGATGCATCGGGCATGACGGATGTCGTATATAATGATTTTTATATTGCAAGTGGAGCTGACGTTACAATCATTGCAGGATGCGGAATCCATAACAGCGGCTGCAATGAGAGCAGGCATGACGGAATCCATTCCTTTCATGTGGCGAGCGGGGCGAATGTCCGGTATGAAGAAAAGCACTACGGCGAGGGGGAAGGCACCGGCGCAAAGGTGTTGAATCCGGTTACGAACATTTATATGGAAGAGGATGCGGTATTTACTTTAGATACGGCGCAGATAAAGGGTGTGGATTCCACGGAGAGGGAGACGAATATTACTATAGGGAAAGGTTCCAAATTATACGTGGTGGAAAAACTGATGACACATGACAGCCAGACTGCGGTTTCCAATATGGAGGTGCAGCTTAATGGTGAGGGAAGCTCTGCGCAGATAATATCCCGCTCTGTTGCGAAGGGAGAATCAAAACAGGTTTTTCATCCGAAGGCTGTGGGGAATGCGGGATGTCATGCGCATGTGCAGTGTGATTCTATTATTATGGGACATGCGCAGGTCAGTTCGATTCCGGAAATTAATGCAAAGCATTTGGTTGCGGCGATTATCCATGAAGCGGCAATTGGCAGAATTAATGACGAGCAGTTGATTAAACTGCGTACGATGGGAATGACAGAAGAAGAAGCGGAGAATGTAATTATTGACAATTTTTTAAACTAATTCAGGCATAATTGAAATATAGTTTTTGCATCATTGGGCAAAGTGTGGTACTATTTTCTTATATCACATGGAGGGAGAGTATGGAGCATTTGTTAAAGAAGTGGATTCGGACAGGCATATTTTGTACAGGCTTACTGTTTTTTTCAGGTTTTGGAAGCGCAGTGGAGGCCGGGGACATCGAGAGTATGGAGAGCCAGTCGTCGAATCTGAAAAACGAGTTAGATAATGTAAATCAGGAATTACTGGATATCGGCAATGATATTGCCGATGTGGAAGAGAAGATAGAAGAGACGACGGGGGAGATAGAAAAGACGCGGGAGCAGCTTTCTATTGCGAAGCACAGCGAGGAGCAGCAGTACGAGGAATTGAAACTGCGCATTAAGTATATGTATGAAAACGACAGTGTGTCCATGCTGGAAGTCCTTATTTCGGCGGAAAGCATGAATGAGTTTTTGAACAGAGTCGACTTTATACAGAACGTCAGTGAATATGACCGTAATAAGCTGGAGGAGTTCCAAACGCTCCGTGAGAATATAGCGGCTCAGGAGCAGCATCTGGTAGATGAGAAGGAGTCTCAGGTCAAGCTTCAGAAAAAGCTGGATTTAAGGAAAAAAGAATTAAAAGGAAAAGCCGATTCAATGTCGGTAGACTTAGCTGCGCTGAGGAACAAGATACAGGCTCTGCGTGCGGAAGAAGCCCGGAGAGCTGCCGAGGAAGCGAGACGGAGAGAAGAAGAGCAGGCAAGAAAAGAGGCGGAGGAAGCCGAAGAGAAGAAAGCAGCAAAGACAACTGCACAGGTGAAAAATAATTCGGATAAAAATACGTCCGACAAGACTGCATCTTCAAATAAAGGCGGCGGATATGATATGCCGTCCGGCGGCGGAGTGCTTACTAAGAAAAAGGGCGTCAATTATTACAATGGGCACAGGGAGACGTACTATTCGCAGAAGGTTCTTCCGGGACATGGATTAAAGATTCCGGGACGGCATGTTGCGTCGGACGGGACCATTCGCGATTCGGATGGATATATCTGTGTTGCGAGCAGCGATTATCCAAAAGGAACCGTTGTGAAAACATCACTTGGGCCGGGGAAGGTCTATGATTCAGGCTGTGCGTCGGGAACGATAGACTTGTATACAGACTGGTAAACATGATAAGTAAAATGCTGGTATTCCGTGTTGCGGAAACCAGCATTTTTTGTTTGCTTATTATAATTCGGATGAAACGAATTTGACAGCGGTCCCGTATGCCATAACCTCTGCCGCACCCTGAGTTACGGAGCTTGATGCATAACGGATATTGATGACGGCGTCTGCCCCCATCGCCTGTGCATCTGCGGCCATGCGTTTTGTAGCGACGGCTCTCGCTTCGTTCATCATCTCGGTATAGGAGGTAAGTTCTCCTCCTACCAGCGTTTTTAAACCGTTCACGAAGTCTTTTCCGAAATGTACGGACTGAATCATCGTTCCCCGTACGAGGCCGATCATTTCAAAATTTTTCCCTGGAATATAATCGGTATTTACTAAAATCATAAGATGTCCTCCTAATATATAATTGTACCATTTAATTAGTACAATTATACTATGTGTTCAATAAAAATGCAATAGAGTTACGAAAAATTCAGTACATCTTTTATTGTATAAAAACCTGGGGCTTTTCCTTCAAGATAAGCTGCGCAGTCGCACGCTCCTCTTGCAAAGCATTCCCAGTTGTAGGAATGGTGGGTGATTTCAAGCCGTTCACCCATACCGCCGAAAAATACGGTGTGGCTGCTGGGGATATTTCCGGCCCTGAGGGAATGGTAGCCGATAGAGCCTTTTATGCGCGGCGCGGCGCCTTCGCGTCCGTAAACGGCAACGTCGGGAAGTTCTTTTCCTAAAGCATGAGCCATAATTTCACCCATTTCTTTGGAAGTGCCGCTAGGAGCGTCCTTTTTCCACTGGTCATGCATCTCCAGAATTTCAATGTCCAGTTCGTTTCCGGCTGTGGAGACTACCAGTTCTAAAAGTTTATTCATAATATTAACCAGTTTTGAAGTGTTGGCGGCATAGAGCATTGGGATGTGGGCGGCGGCGTCCATAAAACGCTGCATTTCCTCTGGCGTGAAACCTGTAGTGCCGCATACGAGCGCCTTTTTGTGCGCAATGGCAAGATCCAGTACGGTCATTGCCATTTCTTTTGTGGAAAAATCGATAATAACATCACAGCTGTCAATGACATCTTCCAAATTATCTACTACCGGAACACCGATTTCCCTGCCGAGCATGGCGGCTGTGCCGAGGTCGCTTCCGATATAATCCCGCCCTGCGGGAGCGATGCCTGCGATTAGCTGCATATCATCTCTGGATGCGGCGGCCTGTGTGATCAACCTTCCCATTTTCCCTTTCGGCCCGACTACAATTACTTTCATCATAATAGGAACTCCTTTCGCATATCATTTATGTGAATTTGAATGTTTCTTGTATTATAACATAATTGATAGAAAAAAACTCTTGCTTTCTTTGACAGGATTCGCTAAAATAATAACATCGGGGTATGGCTCAGTTTGGTTAGAGCGCACGGCTGGGGGCCGTGAGGTCGCAGGTTCGAATCCTGTTACCCCGATTATTTTATTTCTGCGTGCAGCGGCAAAGATTAGTATCCAAAGGAGAGTGCGGTTTATGAAAAAGAGAGTCGTGGTAGCATTAGGGCACCGGGCGCTGGGAACGAATCTGCCGAAGCAGATGGAAGCGGTGAAAAAAACATCTAAAGTGATTGCCGATTTGATTGAGGACGGATATCAGGTGGCGATTACCCATAGCAACGCGCCTCAGGTCGGTATGATTCATACTGCGATGAATGAGTTCGGAAAGGAACATGAGGATTATACGGCGGCTCCGATGTCTGTCTGTTCTGCCATGAGCCAGGGATATATCGGTTATGATTTACAGAATGCAATTCGCGAGGAACTGCTAAACCGCGGTGTTTACAGGACGGTAAGTACGATTCTGACTCAGGTAATCGTGGATCCTTATGATGAGGCCTTCTATACGCCGACGAAGATTCTCGGACGTTATATGAATGCGGAGGAGGCCAATGAAGAACGGAAGAAAGGGAATTACGTGGCAGAAGAGCCGGGAAAGGGATACCGGCGGATTGTGTCTGCGCCGAATCCGGTCAGTATTGTCGAGATAGATGCTGTCAGGACTCTTCTGGATGCAGATCAAATCGTTATAGCCTGCGGAGGAGGGGGGATTCCCGTATTGCAGCAGGACAACCATCTGAAAGGCGCCAGTGCGGTAATAGAGAAAGACCTGATTGCGGGAAAGATGGCGGAGGAAGTGGATGCGGATGAGCTGATTATCTTAACCAGCGTCGAGAAGGTGAAGATAAATCTGGGGCGGCCGCATGAAGAAGCGCTTGATGAGATTACCGTGAAGGAAGCGAGAAAATATATGGAGGAAGGGCACTTTGGAGAGTATAATATGCTTCCTAAGCTGAGTGCCTCCGTAGAGTTTATTGAGAAAAGGAAGGGGAGACGCGCGGTTATCACTTCTTTTGAATGCCTTAAGGATGCGTTGAAGGGGAAGAACGGCACTTGGATAAGAGAACGCCGGGAGGCGGAAGTTTAGATAATGAAGGTATAGAATCTGCAAAAAAGGGTATCCTAAGAAAAAAAGCAAGGAGGACTCCCTATGAAAGCAAGAGTAAATGAAGGGTGTATTTCCTGCGGTGCATGTGTCGCAGCGTGCCCGGAGGTGTTTCGATTTAATGACGACGGTATTGCAGAAGCGTTTGCCGATATTGCGCCGGAATATGAAAAGCCGGCTGCAGAGGCAAGAGATGGATGTCCGGTTTCGGTTATAGATATTGAAGAATAGCAAAAGACGGAGATTCGCATATACTATAGTGAATAGTGTATGCGAATTTTTGGTATGTCTGGGACAGATGCGTATCAAAAATGCGGGAGTGGAGAAATGTGAGGCTTTGTGAGTTAGAAGACAGAGAAGTCATTAACACCTGCGACTGTAAAAAGCTTGGTTATATAGCGGACTTGATTATCGATGAGTGCAAAGGATGTATTGAAGCAATCGTAGTTCCCAAGGCGGGGAAGATGTGCGGACTGTTTGGCGACAGTGGGGAATACATCATTCCTTTTCAATGCATTAAGCGGATAGGACCGGATATCATTCTTGTAGAAATTTGTGATGAAAAGTAGAAAATGAGCGGAATTTGCAGCCTTAATATTTGACTTCTTATTTATCAGAAGATATACTATATACTATATTGGAAATGAAAGGATAAAATAGAGATGAAATGTCCATATTGCAGTAATCCGGATACAAGGGTCGTAGATTCCAGACCGGCGGACGACGGGGCGTCCATCAGGCGCCGACGCTCATGCGATGCCTGCGGGAAGCGATTTACGACCTATGAGAAGATAGAGACAATACCGCTTATTATTATAAAAAAGGATAATACCCGTGAGCAGTACAGCCGTATGAAGATTGAAAACGGCGTTATCCGGGCATGTTATAAAAGACCTGTTCCGGCAGAAGAAATTGAACGGATGGTAGATAAGATTGAAACGATGATATTTAGTCTGGAGGAAAAAGAGATACCGAGCAATGTGATTGGCGAAATGGTGATGGACGGGCTGAAGGATCTTGATGAAGTGGCTTATGTACGCTTTGCGTCCGTATACAGAGAATTTAAAGATGTGAATACATTTATGGATGAATTGAAGAAAATCCTTGACCGGTAAGTTTTAGATAGATTGGGTGATGAAAGTATATGAGAACATACAAATTGACGATTTCTTATGACGGGAGCAGATATCAGGGGTGGCAGCGTCAGGCGACGACGGATAACACGATTCAGTTTGTACTGGAATATAGTATCGGCAAGATGGTGGGGTACCGCGTAGAGGTTGACGGCTCCGGAAGGACGGATGCGGGAGTACACGCACGCGGTCAGGTGGCAAGTGTGAAGCTGTCGAAACTTTATGATGCGGACGAGATGAAGGAGGCGTTAAACCGCTATCTGCCGGAGGACATACGCATCGTGAAGGTGGAGCTTGTGAGAAATGGTTTTCATGCGCGCAAGAGCGCAAAAGGGAAAAAATACGAGTATTACATTGACTGCAGGGAAAAGCCGGACGTATTCTCGCGCAGATATTGTTACCATTATCCGGAAAAGCTGGATATTGAGGCAATGCGCGCCGCAGTTCCTTATTTGGTCGGCGTCAAGAATTTTATTAGTTTTACAGATGATGCGGACTGTAAAGATCCAATCCGCAAGATTATGAATATTAAAATTATAAGCAACGGTGAGAAAGTAAGGATTACGTATTATGGGACAGGTTTCCTCTATCATATGGTGCGTATTCTTACAGGAACGCTCCTCGAAATCGGGACAGGGAAGCGTGATGCGTCCATGCTTCCGGTAGTGATTGCGGCGGAGGACAGAAGTCTTGCCGGCTTTCTTGCTCCGGCCCGCGGATTGTTCCTGAGAAAAGTTTATTATTAGAGATTATATTTATCCGTAAAGAAAAACACCGGAAGAATACAATGCAGATTCTTCCGGTGTTTTTATATACTTAGTTCCAGGTATGAAGGTTGTTGTTTGACTGTGTTAGTTTCCGGCAGCTCTGCTTAACCTGCACGATTGCTTTTTTCTTTCCCTTTTTGCAGTACACCGTGTTGTCTGTTACAGTTACATATCCGAGCTGCGACAGGCATTTTGTCTCATTGCTGTTAAAATAGGCCTTGAAATGAATGCCGTTGCGGTTTCCATAAACCGTGTTGTTGGAAATTGTAAGAGTAGAATCGGCCATGCTCTCCGGGGCGATTCCCATAATGGCTACATGTATGCCGATTGTGTAGGAGGAGTTGCCGTCTGTCCTCGTAGCGTTGGTTATAATCGTATTTCCGCTTATTTCGCCTCCTACGGTGTTGAAGTAGGCAAGTGCTTCCGAAGTGGTTCCTGTAAGGGTATTTCCCTTTATGACAACGTTTTTGTGAAATTTATTGCGCCATTTTCCCTTTTCAGAGTCCGTCCAGTTCACTCCTACAGCGCGCGCACCGGTGACCGTGTTGTTTAAGATATATACGTTTTCACAAGTCTGCCCTTTGACATATTTCTTCCCAAATTCTGCTATTTTAGGTGCGGTTTTCTTTGTGGCAAGGTCGATTTGAATCTGTTCCTCCAGGCATTTTGAAGGGTTGGAGCCGATAGCGGCAACCGTACAGTTTTTTATAGTTACATTTTTGCAGGCGATAATTTCTATTGCATGCCCTTTATAATTGGCGTTGCAGTCTACGCCGTCCATGACCAGGTTCGTGACATACGAAAAAGCGAAAAGACTTCCGGTACGTCCGTTTTTGTCGACACTTCTCCAAGTACCCCCGATAATGGAAAGATTTTTAAGCTTTTTGTTCGGCGCGGCGAAGATGACGTTACTCTTTTTTTTGCCGATAACCTTGGCGCCTGTTGCAATAATGGTGGTGTTGTTTCCCGGTTTCAGCACTCCGCCAAGCTTGACGGTGGAGCCTTTGGGAATGACAATCGTCTTCTTCTTTTTGCCTGACATCAGGTGATTCAGATTTTTATAGTTCGTGCTGGAATTTTTTGACGGAATGAAAACCATCTGCCCGGATTTGTTGTATTTTGCGATGGTTTTTCCTTTGTATTTTACCGTCTTGGATGCGGCCTGTACTTGTCCCATATCAAAAATGAGGAATAATCCGCAGATGATAATCATAGAAAAAAACAGGACAGGGCGCAGATTTTTTTTGTGTTTTCTTTTGTTCTCCTTAGTTACCCTGTTTATTCTATCATAAATAATCAACATTTGACAGATAAATATTTTATTGGATATAATAATTATCTGTCAAGAGGATGTATGTTGACAGATGACGATATGTTAGTAAAAAGGGGTAAGCGCAATGTGGAAATCAATAGTTAGAAATATCTGGGGAAAAAGCAAGCGCAGGCTGCTGGCGGCAGTCCTTGTCTTGTCATTGGCAAGTGCGCCTGCAAAATGGGTAAAAGCGGCTCCTCAGACACAGCAGGAAAAGATACGGACAGTACAATTTGAAGACGTCCCCTCTCCTTCGGACGCCGATTCGGGAAGCGGAAGCATTGCAGATTCGGATATTGCGGTGACGAATGAAATGATTGTAGTTTATGACGATGCGGGAGTTTCCGAGGCAAAGTCTGAAAAGATTCAGGAGAAGGCGGAGGAAGCGCTGGATGATCTGGATGCGGAAATTACGGAGAAGGTTTCTGAGGCCGGCGGTCAGCAGGGGACGGTCGTAGTCGCCGAGCTTCCGAAAGAGACAAAAGTAGAAGAAGCGATAGAGCAGATTGAGTCGGATAAAAACGTCAGCTTTGCACAGCCTAATTTTGTATACCGTGCGCTGGGGGACGCACTGCCGGAAGAAGTAATGCCGGAGGAAACCTTATCCAAAGGTGAGGAAACGGCGGCGCCTGAGCAGGAAAATCAGGATGCGGCGTCTTTCGAATCCGGTACCGGGCCTGAGACGGAGGAAGACAGGCAGGATAGCGGGGAACAGGAAGGGGAGAGCACCAAAGCTTTGGAGCCTGATAAAGAAGAAGCGCCGCTGCCAAAAGAAGAGGACGCATCATCTGACGGAATAGCCGAGAAAGCGTTAGAGCCGGCAGCAGTCGATCCGGCGGATGCAGAACTGGAAGAAGAGAGGATAACCAACGATAAGGTCTATAATAACAACTGTCAAAAATACTCAAATTATCTCAGGGATACGGATGCGTACGGGGCGTGGGACACAATCCGGGCAAACAAGACGGTTACGGTAGCCGTGTTTGACAGCGGATGCCGTCTGGACCATGAGGACCTGCAGAATAATATTCTGAAAAATTATGCGTATGATTCTTATTATAACAGACCGCTGACAGCCAGCTCAGCGCCGAACGGGGGCGATTCCACAGGACACGGTACACTTGTGTGCGGCCTGATTGCAGCAGAAGCGAATAATGGAATCGGTGTCGCAGGAACCTCTTACAATGCGGGCCTTCTTCCCGTCAAGATTTTTGATAATGACGGCGCAGGCGCTACGACTGCGACACTTATGAGAGGAATCGAATACTGCAGGCAGCTGATTGAGGACGGGAAAGTAAGAAACCTTAAGGTAATGAATATGAGCGTGGGGTATTATTCTGACGGCACGAAAGAGAGCGTAGATATTCTGCTGGAAAATATGATTGGAATTATGGCGGATTATTATGACGTGCTTTGCGTATGTTCCGGAGGAAATGGAGATGAGAGCACCACACCATATGTAAGACCGATGTATCCGTCTGATTTTGAAAACTGCCTGTCGGTCACATCGCTTGATATGACGGGGAAAGACAGTGTATGGTCCGATTATAATCCGTCAAAGGATATCAGCGCACCGGGGGAGAAAATCATATCTACCGATTACAGGTCAAGAAATACGTATGCGGAAACAGCGGGAACCTCTATGGCGGCTCCGATTGTATCCGGCATCTGCTCATTGTTGTGGGCGTATAATCCGAATCTGACCGTGGACGAGGCGGTTGAGGCAGTTGAGGTAACAGCGGATGATATTCCTGATGTAGACATTGACAGGAAGGATAACAGCGGAAGCCACGGTGCAATCAATGCGAAAAAAGCAATCGCTCATATCGCTAATAGAAATCCGCTCAGGGGAAGCATAGATATTTCAGGAGCCGCCGTATCGGGCATCGGCGCATCCTATGAATATACCGGAGGGAAAATAAGGCCGAATATAACGGTTTCGGTGTCAGGCGTAAAATTAAAGAAAAATTCGGACTATACGGTATCATACGGCAGCAATATTAACGTCAGTACGGCGGAACGCAAAGCCACGGTAACAATTGAAGGCATCGGAAAGTATAAAGGGACAGTAGTAAAAAGTTTTCATATTACTCCGAAGAATATTGCAAAATGTGCGGCCTCCTTGCCGGGAACCACCTATGTATATACAGGAAGCGCAGTAAATCCGCCGGTGACTGTCCGGGTAAGCAGCCAAAACTCTGTGAAGCTTAGAAACGGAGTGGATTATACGGTTTCCTATTCTAATAATGTAGAACCGGGAACAGCGTCTGTAACAATCCGGGCAAAGGGGAACAATTATACAGGCAGCATTGTAAAAAACTATACAATTACGAAAGCGGATATCAGTACGCTTGCATCGTCGCTTTCCCGTTCTGCTTATACATACAATAAAAAGGCGAAAAAGCCGTCGGTCACAGTAAAATACGGTGCAATAACGCTGGCTGGCGGACGTGACTATACAGTCAGCTATTCAAAAAACGTCAAAGTGGGGCAGGCATCTGTTAAAATTACCGGACGGGGAAGCCATTATACCGGGACGATAACAAAAACATTTAAGATAAATCCGAAAGGGACAAAGCTATCAAAGCTTACGAAAAAGTCAAAGGGCTTTCAAGTAAAATGGAAGAAGCAGGCGACGCAGACAACCGGATATCAAATCCAATATTCAACAAGCAAAAAATTTAATAAGGCGAAAACAAAGACCATAAAAAAGACAAAAACGACGTCGGCTTCTATTTTCAAACTTAAGAAAAAGAAAGCGTATTATGTCCGAATCCGAACGTATAAAAAAATCGGCAGCAAGAAGTATTATTCCGGCTGGTCGAAAGCAAAAAAGGTAAAAACGAGATAGGCGGAGGAAAAAAATGATGTAAGACAAAGTC
>CAJTUQ010000031.1:11606-26815 GCA_910579335.1 uncultured Dorea sp.
GTTATGCTTATGAAGGAAGACAGGAAAAAAAGATGGACGAAATATGTGGTTGTGACACTGATGCTTGCCATAGCGCTTGCCGGGTCATTCAAATACGTATCAGGGTTTGCCACGGTGTCCAGTAATGTAAATGGAAGAGAGCTTCCGATTTACTGTGTGGATACAGATGAAAAAAAAGTAGCGCTCTCATTTGACGCTGCGTGGGGGAATGAGGATACGGCAAAGCTTCTGGAGATATTGAAGAAGCATAAAATACATGTCACCTTTTTTATGACGGGAGGATGGGTAGAGTCCTATCCGGACGATGTGAAAGCGATTAAGGAAGCGGGCCATGACTTGGGAAACCACAGTGAAAATCATAAGAATATGTCACAGCTTCCGGATGAGGAAAAGACGAAAGAGCTGATGTCGGTACATAGCAAGGTGAAGGAATTAACCGGCGTGGATATGCAGCTTTTCCGGCCCCCGTACGGAGATTACGACGATAAAGTCGTACTGAATGCAAAGGAGAACGGATACTATACGATTCAGTGGGACGTGGACAGTCTGGACTGGAAGGATTACGGCGTTGAAAATATTATCAATACGGTAGTGAACCATAAGAATCTGGGAAACGGCTCCATTATCCTCTGTCACAACGGAGCAAAATATACGGCGGAAGCGCTTGAGTCACTGATTACGGGACTAAAAGAAAAAGGATATGAAATCGTGCCTGTATCGGAGCTTATTTATAAAGATAACTACCATATGGACGTGACAGGAAGACAGATACGGGATGAAAAAAAGAAAGAGTGAAAGGCTAAAATATGGACAGCAGAGTATCGGTTATCAGTATTATTATAAAAGATGAGGAAGCTGCGGGAGCGGTGAATGAACTGCTCCATGAGTTTCGGAAGTATATTGTAGGTAGGATGGGGATTCCGTATCGGGAGAGGGGAGTGTCAATTATCAGCGTGGTGCTGGATGCGCCCGGCGATGCGGTCAGTTCCCTTTCGGGGAAGCTTGGGATGATTGCTGGTGTGAGCGCAAAGACGCTGACGGCAAAGATGTGATTTGAGAGGGACGAGGCTGTGGGATTGCTTCGTCCCTTTTAATAGGATTTTTGCATTTGAGCTGTCTGAATCGCAACGATTACAGGCGGTTAATCCCGCTTTGGAGTTCTTCGGCCCATTTTTGCAGGCTATAGGTCTGGCCGTTGAAAAGCTTTAGGATGACACCGGTAGGATTGTCCATTCCGGCAAATGCATTCGCTTCATCGGTGTCCACATGCATGGCGAGGGCGAAGCCCGGATTTACACGGACGATGACATCGGCAAAGATAAGGGAGCGTTCAAAGCTGTTTGTGATGACGAATACATCGTCATTGTCTTTCACTCCCAGCTGGATAGCCTGGACCGGAGTCATATGGATATGCCGCTTTGCCACGATGACTCCGTGGTCAATTTCAAGCTCTCCCAAAGGGCCGATTAAGGTGCAGCCGGGTGTATCCGCCGTGTCACCGGATTGGCGTATAACGCCTTCGATGCCGAGCTTGCGGCAGTCGGTCACAGAGATTTCGACCTGCGTTTCTTTCCTGAACGGACCGAGCACGGCAACATTTTCGAAGGTACCTTTCGGACCCTTGACTGTCAGGCGCTCTTCGCATACATATTGTCCGGGCTGGCTTAATTCGGCCCGGAAGGTAAGTTCCTTGCCTTTTCCGAATAATAATTCAAAATCCTCGCGGCATACATGGATATGCCGCGCACTTGTCTCTATAGGTATTGCGAGTCCCATGAAAAATCACCTTTCTAAAGTATAGTAATCATAGCAATAAACATTGTAACAGAGTGCAATCGGTTTTTCAATCTGAATTTGTAATAAAAGGTCTTTTATTTCAAAAGGAATTAGTATATAATGGGGTAAGGTTATGGTAAGCGATATTGTGAAGGAGGACATGCATATGTTAGAATGTTTGGGAAATATGTGGAAATCAGTAAAAGATTTCTTTAAGAGAGACTGGACTTTGTCAGAGAAGATATTAGTGATTTTCTGCTGCATCATGTTTGGCGTCATTAAAGGCTTTCTCATGGCGCCGATAAAAAGAGGCATCAGCTGCGGCAACAACAACGGCAATGTCTACAATCAGCTTGAGGATGATTATTGGCTTGACGAAGATGAAGATGAATAGATAAATATAGAATCGGCACATGCGAACAACGGCGTTCTCATCCTTGTATGAGAGCGCCCATTTTTTAAGGAGGAATTTTTAAATGAATAATTATACGAGGGAGGATATCCTGCGCATGGTAGAGGAGGAAGACGTCGGCTTTATCCGCCTGCAGTTTACAGATATATTCGGCGTGATGAAAAATATTGCAGTTACGGCAAATCAGCTTGAGCGTGCATTGGACAACCAGGTCATTTTTGACGGCTCATCAATTGAAGGTTTTGCGAGAGTCGAGGATTCGGACATGTATCTGTATCCGGATTTTAATACATTCGAAATCTTTCCGTGGAGGCCGCAGCAGGGCAAGGTGGCAAGGCTTATCTGTGATGTGTATAAGGCGGACAGAAAGGCATTTGAGAGCGACCCGCGCTATATCCTGAAAAAGGTTCTGAAGGAAGCGGGGGAGATGGGGTATACATTTGACGTGGGGCCGGAGTGTGAATTTTTCCTGTTCCATACGAATGAAGACGGGCAGCCGACGACGATTTCCCATGAGCATGCAGGATACTTTGACTTAGGGCCGCTGGATTTGGGTGAGAATGCGAGACGCGACATGGTGCTGACGCTGGAGGATATGGGATTTAACATCGAGGCATCCCACCATGAGCTTGCGCCGGCGCAGCATGAGATTGATTTCAAGTATGATGAGGCCCTGGCGGCGGCAGATAATATTATGACATTTAAGATGGTTGTCAAGACGATTGCGAAACGCCACGGACTCCATGCGACGTTTATGCCGAAGCCGAAGTATGGCGTTAACGGTTCCGGCATGCATATAAACATGTCTTTAAACCGGGACGGGGTCAATGTATTTCAGGACGGAAAGGATGTAAACGGAATCAGCAGGGAAGCTTATTATTTTATCGGTGGATTGATGAAGCATATGAAGGCTGTAAGCTTTATAACGAATCCGGTCGTTAATTCTTACAAACGCCTGATTCCCGGATACGAAGCGCCGGTTTATATTGCCTGGTCTGCAAAAAACCGTACGCCGTTGATACGTATTCCGGGAACAAGGGGAGATTCTACGAGAATCGAGCTGAGAAGCCCCGACCCTTCCGCCAATCCATATCTTGCGCTGGCCGTCTGCCTTGCGGCGGGACTTGACGGTATCAGAAATCAGATTATGCCGCCGGATAGTATTGACGGCAATGTATTTGAGATGACCGATGCCGAGCGCAGGGCGGCGGGGGTTGAGGAACTTCCGGGGAGCCTTAAGGAGGCGGCAAGGGCTTTTCAGAACGATACCTTTATCCAGAATGTGCTTGGCGAGGATTTGTCCAGGAAATATTTGAGAGCGAAGAAAAAGGAATATGCCGAGTATAGCTCTCAGGTTACGGAATGGGAGCTTTCAAGGTATCTGCAGAGAATCTAAAAGCCTCAAAAAAGCAGCAAATCAATAACAGGAGGCGGGGGAATTGGTTGGAATCATCGTTGTATTTTCGAATAAGGACAACGCGGCCAATATCCGGAATCTACTGGTAAGGAATGGCATGGACGTCGCCGGAGTATGTACAAGCGGTGCGCAGGCAGTTCATTATGCGGAAACTGTTGATGCGGGGATTGTAATCTGCGGCTTTCAATTAAGGGATATGATGTACAAGGATTTACGTGAATATCTTCCGAAGGAGTTCGATATGCTTCTGCTTGCGCCGCCGGATAAATGGTGCGGCGGAGAGGCCGAAGGGGTAATCGGGCTGTCAATGCCGCTCAAGGCATATGATTTCATTAACACTATGGAAATGATGCTTGCGAATCTGGAGCGGAGGAGAAAAAAGAAAAAGAAGGAAGCCGGAAAACGAAGTCCCAAGCAGCAGGCATTGATTCGGGAAGCAAAAGAGCTTTTGATGGAGCGCAATCATATGTCGGAGGAGGAGGCGCACAGATACATTCAGAAATGCAGTATGGACAGCGGAACAAACTTAGCGGAGACGGCGGAAATGGTACTTAGCGTGATGTCATAGCCGGATATTGCAGAGCGGGAAAAGAATGAGCAGGAAATCGGGAGTGGAAAAGGGAAACATCAGGTTTGGAGGAAAAAAGATGAGATTTACAAAGATGCAAGGGCTTGGAAATGATTATGTGTATGTGAATTGTTTCAAAGAGCATATTGAAAATCCGGCGGAAACGGCCAGAAGGGTCAGTGACAGGCATTTCGGCATCGGTTCTGACGGGTTGATTATGATAAATCCGTCAGAAAAAGCGGATTTTGAGATGGAAATGTACAATGCGGACGGTTCCCGCGGGGAGATGTGCGGCAATGGTATCCGCTGCGTGGCGAAATATGTTTATGATTATGGGCTGACGGACAAAACCAGCATATCGATAGAGACGCTTGGAGGAATCAAATATCTGGATTTGACGGTGAAGGATGGCAAGACCGAGCTTGTAAGGGTCAATATGGGGGAGCCGGAGCTGTCGCCAAAGCTGATTCCGATTGTGCCGGAGAAGGCGGATGATGAAACCGTCATTGATGCGCCGCTTTTGGCGGGGGGAAAGGAATACCGCATCACAGGGGTATCTATGGGCAATCCGCATGCGGTCGTCTATGTGGATGATGTGGAAGGGCTGGAGATAGAAACGATAGGACCTGAATTTGAGAACCATGAAAGATTCCCGAACCGCATGAATACAGAGTTTGTAAAGGTGCTGGACAGGAGCACGGTGAGGATGAGGGTATGGGAAAGAGGTTCAGGAGAAACGCTTGCCTGCGGTACGGGAGCATGTGCGGCAGCGGTAGCCTGTATCTTAAACGGCCTGACGGAAAATACAGTGACTGTAAAGCTGACAGGCGGTGAGCTTAAGATAGAATGGGACAGGGAAGAGAACCTGGTCTATATGACCGGGCCGGCCGCCGTCGTGTTTGACGGCGAGATGGATATTTAGGAAGGGGAGACAAGGAAAATGTTTAAAGTAAATGAAGATTATTTGAAACTGCCGGGGAGCTATCTTTTTTCTACGATTGGGAAGAAGGTGGCTGCATATACGGCGAATCATCCGGATAAAAAAATTATCCGGCTGGGAATCGGCGATGTGACGCAGCCGCTTGCGCCTGCGATTATCGAAAGCCTGCACAGTGCGGTGGACGAGATGGCGTATGCCGAAACCTTCCGGGGATATGCGCCGGATTTGGGGTATGAGTTTTTAAGGAAAGCAATGGCGGAGAACGATTATAAGGAGAGGGGATGCGACATCCGGCCGGATGAAATATTTATCTCGGACGGGGCGAAATGTGATTCCGGCAATATTCAGGAAATATTCGCAAAGGACAATAAAATAGCAGTGTGCGACCCTGTTTATCCGGTATATGTGGATACAAACGTCATGGCGGGGCGTACCGGAACTTTTGACCGGAAAACGGAGACGTGGAACGGCGTCATCTATATGCCGTGTACGAAGGAAACGAATTTTGCACCGGAGCTGCCGAAGGAAACGCCGGATATTATTTATCTGTGCTTTCCGAATAACCCGACGGGCTCAACCATTACGAAGCAGCAATTGCAGGAGTGGGTGGACTATGCCAACAAGACCGGAGCGGTGATTATTTATGATGCCGCATATGAAGCATATATTACCGAGGAAAACGTGCCGCATACCATTTATGAATGTGATGGGGCAAGAACTTGTGCCATTGAGCTTAGAAGCTTTTCAAAAAATGCCGGTTTTACAGGAGTGAGACTTGGCGCGGCGGTCATTCCGAAGGATATAAAATCAGGTGATGTAACACTCCATTCCCTGTGGAGCCGAAGACATGGAACAAAGTATAACGGGGCGCCTTATATCGTCCAGAGGGCGGGAGAAGCCGTATATTCCCAGGAGGGGAAAGCACAGCTTAAGGAGCAGGTGGAGTATTATATGAGGAATGCCAGGGTCATATACGAAGGGCTTAAAAGTGCAGGGTACAATGTATCCGGAGGAGTTAACGCACCCTATATCTGGCTTGAGGCGCCTAAGGGCATGTCCTCGTGGGACTTTTTTGATTATCTGCTTGAAAAGGCAAACGTCGTAGGAACACCGGGGTCGGGCTTTGGACCTGGCGGCGAGGGATATTTTAGGCTGACCGCGTTCGGAAGTTATGAAAATACGGTAGAAGCGATTGATAGGATGAAGGCGTTGTAAGAAGAAACACTGATAGATAACATCTATATATTTTTGCCAAAAATCAATTGGAAATTATAAATGGCGGGGGATATACTAAAAGTAACGTATATTTAAGAGGAGGTAATGAGTATGTCCATTACAGCAGAAACCGCGAAAGCGCATGCGAATGACCCTGCCGTATTATGCTGCAGAGCCGAAGCAGGTATTACAATTGAACCGGCGAATCTTGAAGATCCGGCTATTTTTGATGAATTGGTAGATTCAGGGTTGTTGAATCTGGACGGATGCCTGACAATCTCTCAGGTACTTGGGGCGAAACTTACAAAGACGAGCGATTCTCTCTGTCCGTTAACGACAGATAATGTAGACGGAATTATGGAAGCGGCAGCGGAGCCGGAAGAGGAAGAGAAGGCGGCAGAGGAAACGCCAGCGGTGAGCATAAGCGCAGAAGGCGTGGTAACAACAGTCAAGAGCGGAAAAGTAGTGATTTCTATTAAAGAAGGAAAGGATATATATCTGGAGCTTCCGATATAGAATAACTGTAAAAATCACACAGATTTAATAGTGTATAGAGATAGAGAGTGACGGCATGGGAATCGCTCTCTATTTTTTATGTCAGTTTTTTGTGCTGGTATTTAAGGAATTATATGACAAAGAAGAAAAATTCAATCATATTGACAGTGAAAATTATTTATGCTATAATACTTTCAACCTGAAAGAAAGTAAGTTTAAAAAGGAGGCGATAAAAAATGTTTTCTATCACAAAGGAGGAGTATATGCTCCGGACCTCTCGGATTCAAGAGAAAATGGCCGAAAATGATATGGATGCCGTAATTTGCTATGGGGACAGCGGTTCTTATGATAATCTGCGTTATCTGACTACATATTGGCCGATTTTTGAAGTTGGAGGAGTACTCATCGGGCGAAAAGGCGCCCCGCTCGTTTTAATCGGAGGGGAGTCTCCGGATTTTGGAGCTATGACGCCTTTTGGCATGGACAGTGTCCGAGTATGCCATGATTTTGGCCATGCATGCGATGATGAACTATTTTGGACAGGAGTCAGATATTTTTCGTTAAGAGAGCTTTTTGATGAAGTAACGGACGGAAAGGGGGTCAGGCGTTTGGGAATCGGCGACCCGTCGACAATCCCTCATAAGTTATATAAAAGCGTAGAGCAGGCGTGTCTTCCGGGGGCGGAGATTATTGATTTTGAAAATGTTTTAATCGATTTACGCATGCAGAGGTCTCAAAATGAACTGGCTCTGATTCGAAAAGGATGTGAAATTTCTGAAAAAGCTTTTGATACGGTTCTTGGAATTGTAACGCCGGAACATACGGAACTGGAAATGGAAGGACTTTTAAATGCGCAATTGTATAAAGACGGGGCTGAAGGGCCGGGATTCCCGACCGCCTGCTTTTCGGGCAGACACAGCAGGTGCGGCATTGGAAGAAATACACATAATCCTTTAGGAAAGAATACGATTATCAACGTGGGACTTGGATGCCATTATGGAGGATATGCGTCTTCCTACGGACGTCCGTTTATGTTTGGCAGGATGCCGCAGAAAATGAAAGACCAAATGAAATTTTTGCTGGATTTACATGAACGGCTTATTTGTGACTGGGTAAGGCCGGGACTTACGACAGGAGAGATTTACGATAAATATTGTAAGGAATTTCAGAAAAATGGTTATGGGATTCCTCCGGCATGCGCATCTCATGGGATTGGCGTATTTGAAGGAGATCTCCCTTCATTCAGCTTAAATAACCCGACGGTCATACTGCCTGGCATGGCTGTTGCGGGAGATCATTTTTTCCGTTTAGATGACGGTGAATACGGCTTTCGATTTGAAGACTGTTATGCGGTAACGGAGACGGGAACAGACTTGTTTACAAGAAGCCACTGGGAATGTATCGAGTTGTAATCTGTTTTATCCGCCTTATCTGATGCCTATTGGATTTAAAACTTCAAAATGGTATAATTTTGATAAAATCTATAGAAAACAGTAAAGGAATTTTAATTATGGGTATAACAAATACTAGAGGCGGGGATCTTAATCAGTTAAGTGCGGCAAATCGCATCTGCATATTAAACTTAATTCGTGACAGCCGCAGTATTTCCAGAACCAGGATATCGGAAATTACTAATTTAAGCCTGTCTACAGTGTCAAGAAATGTCAAACAGCTTTTAAAGGAAGGGTTTTTGCTGGAATGCGGGCAGGGAGATTCCTGCGGCGGGCGGAAGCCGATTAATGTAGAGCCAAACCCGAAAGCGGGTTACGTAATAGGCATAGATTTCGGCTCCAGGAGCATACAGGGAGTGGGACTTGATTTTTGCGGAAATATAGCTTGTGAAGTCAGGCGCCAGATTACCGGCCAGGAATATATGGAAGGGCTTTTTCGAACTCTTGACCGCTGCATTGAACTTATAAGAGAGAACTGCAATACGGATGCGCCTAAAATTTTCGGGATTGCTGTCGGCGTACGGGGCGTTATTGACATGCAGGCCGCGGCGATTGTTTCCTGTAAGAGCATGGGACTTAAGAATGTACCTTTGGCGGATATTATAAGACGGCGGTATCAAGTTCCGGTCTACATAGATTTAAATACGCGTTATGCGGTATTTGCAGAGTGGAAAATGACTTTTCAGGAAAATATAGATAATATGGCGTATGTTTCCATATCACATGGGCTGAGTGCCGGCATTATTTTAAATCGGACGATTATAACAGGAACAACTGCCTCGGCAGGGGAAATCGGTGAATTTCTGATTTCTGCCGATAAAAACGGAGGCAGGTGGAGAACCCTGGAATCTGTCTGCGGGGGGCAGGCGCTGTTACGTATGATGCAGGAACAATGGAATGACACGGAAAATGTATATCTAAAAAGCAGGGTTTCTGACAAAAAAGATATTACTGTTGAGGAAATTGTTGCGGCTGTTAAAAAGGGAGATGCTTTTGCACGCAAAATAGCGTCCAGGATAGGTACTCCTTTAGGCGTTGGTATTGTCAATCTGATTAACGATATTGATCCGGGCGTTATTATCCTCGGCGGAATGTGTGCGGAGTTGGAAGATGTTCTAATGCAGCCGGTAAAAGAAGTTGTGAAAGAATATCTCCCGGAATTTATCCATGAGAAAATCCGGATTGAGTTCAGCAGGCTGAAAAATGACGCAACAGCTATGGGAGCGGCCTTGATGGTTTTCCGTAAAGTATTTGCAGAGCCCTTAACCTCTGAAATATAAAAATTAACGTTTAAGGAGAATGAATATGAAAAAACGAAGAGTAGGAATGATAATGTGCTGCGTACTTTTTTTAACAGCATTGGTATGCGCAGGATGCGGCAAATCCGCTTCTAAGGATAAATTGACCGAAATTAAAGAAAAAGGGGTTTTGACGGTCGGTACGTCTGCGGATAACGAGCCTTGGGAATACATTGATGAAAACGATAATTTTGCCGGATATGATATTGAATTGATTACAGAAATTGCGGAGCGTATGGGCGTTAAGGCCGAAATTACGGATATGAGTTTTGATGCCTTGATAGCTGCCGTGCAAAACGGAAAAGTAGATGTTGCGATTGCATCGATTGGCGCTTCAGAGGAAAGAAAACAGGCGGTTGATTTTACGAAGACTTATCATAAGGAGATGAATAATGTATACGTAGTACGGAAAGATTCCGGCATTCAGTTTACTGACAAGGATGAAATCACAGGCTATAAAGTCGGCATGCAGAGTGGCTCGCTTCCCGACAATTATATTACTTCCCTGATAGAGGAGGGAAAGATGGATGAAAAAAATGTTTCCCGTTATGAGAGCGACGAGGCCGTCATTTTGGATTTGGCAGCAGGGAGAATTGAAGTAGCGGCAGGTGATATTACAACAGTGGAAAAATTTCTTGAACAATATGATATTGAAGTGGCGCTTCGAATGGCCTTTTACGACCTGGGGGAAAATATTGCCGTTCAGAAAAACGAGGATGAACTGACAAAAGAGTTGGATAACATCATTGATGAGATGTACGAAGACGGTTATTTGGAAAAATTAGGAGAAAAGTGGGGAATCGAATAATTATGAGCATAACCAGGTTTTTCACCTATCTGATGCCGTATTTGGCTTCGGGAATGCTGGTTACAATAGAGGTATCGGCAATCGCAATCCTGTCTGGTGCGGTTGCCGGGGTGCTTCTGGCCATTCCGCGCGTTTATGGCAGTCGGATTGTAAGAAATATATTGATGGTTTTCGGGATTTTTTTCAAATCCATTCCGAATATAGTGTTACTGCTGATTTTATATTTTATTATTGCCGGAGCGATTGATATGTCGCCTTTCGGAGCGGGAACCTTTTCGCTGGCAATTATAAGCGCATTTTATCAGTTGGAGATTTTCCGCGGGGCATTACAGTCGATTGACGACGGGCAGATGCTGGCTGCACGGGCTATGGGTATTTCAAAAAAGCGGGCAATCCTGAAAATTATGCTTCCTCAGGCAATCCGCCGGTCGCTTCCGGCATGGGCAAATGAAATGTCAATTGTTGTGAAAAGCTCATCGCTTGTGTACGTACTGGGAGTCCCTGAGATGCACCGTCTTGCCGAATATGAAAATGCAAGAATACATGAGCCGTTTATTATTTATATAGCAGTTGCTCTTATGTATTTTATACTGGTATCAGCTATTAACGTGTTAATCTCATATTTTGAAAAGAGACTTCAGATACCCGGCCTCTCATAGGAGACATGAATAATGAATAATGAAATTATAAAATTGACAAATATATACAAAAGCTATGGAAAAACAGCGGTATTAAATGGAATCAATCTCTCTGTCAATCATTCGGAAGTGGTAGTGCTGCTTGGTCCCAGCGGTACAGGAAAAAGTACTTTACTGCGCTGCATTAATTTATTGACGGTGCCTGACAAAGGGAGCGTGTGGGTGAACGGCACGGAGCTGACGGCACGGAAGGCGGACATCAATGCCGCCAGACAGCATATTGGGATGGTATTTCAGGAGTTTAACCTGTTTCATCATTTGCGTGTTGTCGATAATGTTGCGATTGGCCAGATTGAGGTCTTAGGGAAGAGCAGAAAAGAAGCGCTTGAGCGTGCAAAGGCGGAACTTGCCAAAGTGGGCCTTGCAGACAAAGCCGATTTGTATCCGGGACAGCTGTCCGGCGGACAAAAACAGAGAGCAGCGATTGCCAGGGCACTGGCAATGGATCCGGATATCATGCTGTTTGACGAGCCTACCTCGGCGCTGGATCCGGAATTAATCGGCGAAGTGCTTAGTGTTATGAAACAATTGGCGAATGAAAAAATGACAATGGTTATTGTAACGCATGAAATGCATTTTGCCCGTGAAGTGGCCGACCGTATCGTATTTTTAGAGGGAGGCTGTGTCGTAGAAGAATCTGCACCGGAGAAATTCTTTACGGCTCCACAGACAGACAGGGCAAAAAAATTTATAAATATTTTTTCTTAGACGAATAAAAAAGGAAGGGAACCTTGAATGATGAACGCTTATTTTATGTTTTTTTCGAAAGCTGTACCAGCGATGATAAAAGGCTCTGCCCTTACTATAGAAATTGCTGTTGTTTCGCTTATGATCGGTTTGCTCGGCGGCATGCCGCTCGCTTTCCTTCAAGTCTATGGGAACAGATTTTTTCGTATGCTTTGTACTGTTTTTGCTAAGCTCTTTAGAGGAACTCCGCTTCTTGTGCAGCTGTTTTTAGTTTATTTTGGACTGCCTCAGTTTGGGATTGCGTTGAGCCCGATGTATGCGGCGTTTTTAACATTGGGCGTAAATAGTGCCGCATACCAGATGGAGTATATCCGGGGCGCGGTTATATCAGTGGGGGAAGGACAGATGATGACTGCCCGCGCTATGGGGATGTCCAAGGTAAAGGCGATCCGTGTTATCATTCTTCCTCAGGTGCTTAGGCTTATGCTGCCTTCCTGGGCTAATGAAGCGGTGTACATGATAAAAAACACGGCTATTGTGTATTTAATCGCAGTACCGGAACTAATGGCACAGACAAAAATCCTTATCAGCAGATTCTATAATCCGATAGAGGCGTATCTTACAGTGGCGGTCTTCTATTTTGTTATTGTCGGTATTATCACACTGGCTTTTACAGTTATAGAAAATAAGGTGAGAATACCCGGATTGGAAATGGAAGACGTCCGATAAAGAGGAATATGAAGTTATGAAGCAGACATATGTAATAGGTGTGGATTATGGAAGTGATTCTGTTCGGGCGGTGATTGTAGAAGCCCTGACAGGACGTCAGATATCTCAGGGAACGGCGGATTATCCGCGCTGGAAAAAGGGATGGTACACACATCCGGAGGAAATGATTTTTCGTCAGCATCCCCTGGATTATCTGGAGGCTTTGGAAAAAAGCATAAAAGAAGCTCTTGCAGAGCTGCCGGAGAGTGTAAAAGGCCGGATTGTGGGCATCAGCGTTGCTGCTACCGGCTCAACACCGGCGCCTGTAAACCGCGAAGGGACGCCGCTCGCTTTACTGGACGGATTTCGGGAGAATGAAAATGCAATGTTCTATTTATGGAAGGATCATTCGGCTGTTTTGGAAGCAATAGAACTGAATCATATTTTTTCCGCAGGAACGGAAATTGATTATACGAAGTATCAGGGTACATACAGTGCAGAATGGTATTGGGCCAAAATACTGCATGGCATCAGAAAAGATCCGGCGGTAAGGGAAGCGGCGTACACATGGGTGGAACATTGCGATTGGATTGTGGGTGTTCTTTGCGGAAACAGGAATCCGGAAACGTTGCTTCGCAGTGCGTGCGCCGCAGGTCATAAAGCTTTATGGCACAGCGAATGGAACGGCCTGCCTGAAAGAGCGTGCCTGGAAATGGCAGACCCTTATCTTTGCAAGATAGCGGAAAGGTACAAAGCGACACCAAAGGCCGGCGGTACTGCGGCAGGGCCTTTAACAACAGAATGGTGTGAAAAACTTGGGCTTTTGTCAGGCGTAATGGTTTCAGCCGGCTCCTTTGACGCACATGCAGGAGCGGTCGGCGCAGGAATCCGCCCCAAAACACTGGTATGTACTTTGGGAACCTCTGCTGCGGACATGCTGATTGCAAAACCGGAAACGTTAGAAGGAGCAGACATTACGAATTACTGCGGCCAGGCGGAAAACTCTATTGTAGACGGGTATATAGGTATTGAAACCGGCCAGGCAGCATTCGGAGATACTTTTGCATGGTTCCGGGAATTATTACTGTGGCCGGTCAGACAGTTCAAATCCTCTCTGTATGAAGATGAAGACGGCCGCCATTCTCTCTGTGATGAATTAGAAAGACATCTGTTTTCAGCGCTTGAGGAAGCGGCAGAAGCACTGCCGTGGAATTTGTTTCCGGTTTCGTCAGACTGGTTTAACGGCAGGCGCTATCCCGATGCAGATGATTTTCAGAAAGCTGCGATAAATGGCTTAATATTGGGTACTACGGCGCCGGAGATTTATCGTTCTTTAGTATTAGGGACTCTTTGCGGGCTAAAGCGGATTATAGACGGTCTTGAAGCGTCCGGATTAGAAATTGAACAGATTGCGGCAATTGGAGGGATTTCTAAGAAATCAGGCTATATTATGCAGACAATGGCCGATTTGCTTGAAAAGAAGGTTGCCATACTTGATACGGACCAGACTTGTGCATTAGGAGCCGCAATTTATGCGGCGGTCGGCGCCGGAGAATACGAAGATGTCGAGACTGCTATGCGGCATATGGCGGCAAAGAAAATACGTGAATATGTTCCGCAAAAGGAAAATGCTCTGCGATACTTGGAATATTACAAGGAATATTGTAAAATGGCGGAGTGATGATATATGAAAAAATCCGGAAAAGAATCATATAAAAACCGAAAGGAGAGACGGATTATGGATCCAGTAGCGGTCAGAGGGGTAAAAATCGGGGAAGGCATCCCGAAAATCTGTGTACCGATCGTAGGAAGAACAAGGGAAGAAATCTTAGAGTCCGGAAAGAATATCAGTACTGTCGGCGCAGATATTGTCGAGTGGCGGGCGGATTGGTATGAGGACGCGGCTACCTTTGAAAGGGTGAAAGAGACGGCAAGACAGCTTCGGGACGTGCTTGGCGGGATTCCGGTTTTGTTTACGTTCCGTACGGCCGGCGAGGGCGGCGAGAGGGCGCTTGAAAAGGATGTTTACATAGAGCTGAACCAAAAAGCGGCGAAGAGCGGATATATTGATATGGTGGACGTAGAAGCTCTTGCCGGAGATGAAGCAGTAACAGCGGTTATTAAAGCGGCTCATGAGTGCGGGGTAAAGGTAGTGGTATCCAACCATGATTTCCAAAAGACGCCTGAAAAGGAGGAAATCGTATCAAGGCTTCGAAGGATGCAGGAGTTGGGGGCGGACATTCCGAAAATCGCAGTGATGCCTCAGAATAGAAAAGATGTTTTGACCCTTCTTGCGGCGACAGAGGAGATGTATTCTAAATATGCGGACCGGCCGATTATCACGATGTCTATGGCAGGTACGGGTGTAATCAGCAGGCTGTGCGGAGAGGTGTTCGGCTCAGCCCTTACCTTTGGAGCGGCGGGAAAAGCATCCGCACCGGGGCAGATGGAAGTAGAGAATCTAAAGAAGGTGTTAAGTCTTCTGCATGAAAGCTTGTAAGACTTCATGCGAAGGATGTAGAGATATAAAAAATGTTTTTGGAAAAGTAAAAGGCCGGTACACGGGGAAGAAAAATTTTGCGTGTACCGGTCGTTGCTTTCTCTGATATTGGGGGCTCTTATTAAAGATACAGATTCATCAAATCAAAATTGACATATTCTCCGTTTATTTTGAGAAAGCCTTTGAAATGCCCGATTTTTTCAAAACCGAATCTTTTATATAGTTCGATTGCTCTT
>CAJTUQ010000032.1:0-4082 GCA_910579335.1 uncultured Dorea sp.
GAGGCAGTGGGGAAATGAGTCGGACGATAATGTTGAAAAATATGCCTATGATTACAGATATGACAACGATAAAGAGTTATCCGAAGCAAAACCGGATTTTCAGAGATTTCTCAAGGAAATGATGGATAAGAGCCGTAAATAAGCATGATAAGTAAAAACGCAGACAGAGAGAGTAAGGAGTGTACATAAGATGGAAAAGAACCAAAATTGCAGCATTTCAAATATTTATAAGCTGGATGGAAGAGTACCGGTAGGAAAAGCAATTCCCTTCGGGATGCAGCATATTCTGGCAATGTTTGTGTCAAATCTGGCGCCCATCACGATTATCGCAGGGGCAGCAAAACCTGCGCTCAGCCAGGCCCAGACAGCAGTTCTTCTGCAGAATGCAATGTTTGTGGCGGGAATTGCGACCTTAATCCAGCTGTACCCGATCTGGAGGATCGGTTCAAGGCTTCCGGTGGTCATGGGGGTCAGCTTTACTTTTGTGGCAGTCTTAAGTTCAGTCTCGGCGGGTTATGGGTATCCTGCGGTTATCGGCGCCGTGCTGGTGGGAGGTCTGGTGGAAGGGACGCTCGGTCTTCTGGTAAAAAACTGGAGTAAGGTGATTCCTCCCATTGTATCGGCTTCGGTGGTGACGGCCATCGGATATTCTCTTTTTACGGTAGGCACCCGTTCTTTTGGAGGCGGATATTCCGATGATTTTGGCTCTGCAGCCAATCTGATAATCGGAACGGCGACGCTGATGGTCTGTTTGTTGTGGAATATTCTGGCGAAAGGGTATTTAAAGCAGCTTTCTGTGCTCATGGGCCTTATTTTTGGATATATACTGTCAATCTTTCTGGGGAAGGTTGATTTAAGCCTGATTCTGTCAGGAGGAGTGGTTGCGCTGCCAAGATTGCTGCCTTTTACGCCGGAGTTTCATATGGGGGCTGTAATATCCACCTGCATCATCTTCCTTGTGTCTGCGGCGGAGACGATTGGAGATACGTCTGCGCTGGTGGCGGGGGGATTAAACCGTGAGATTGAAAGCAAAGAAATATCAGGCTCCCTTGTATGTGACGGGTATGCGTCAACATTGTCCGGTCTGTTCGGCTGCCCGCCGGTTACGTCCTTTTCGCAGAATGTAGGGCTGATTGCCATGACAAAGGTGGTAAACCGTTTCACCATTATGACAGGTGCGTTATGCATGATTCTTGCAGGGCTTCTGCCGCCTGTGGGCAATTTTTTCTCCTCGCTGCCGGAGTCGGTGCTTGGGGGATGTACGATTATGATGTTCGGCACGATTCTCACGTCTGGAATCCAGATGATTTCCAGGTGCGGATTTTCCCAGAGAAATATTACGATTGCGTCTCTGTCTCTGGCAATAGGGATTGGATTTACCAGTGCCAGCGAGAGTGGGATATGGGATATTTTCCCGTCGATTATCCGGACCGTATTTGCAGAAAATGTAGTGGCGGTAGTGTTTGTGATTGCCATTGTGCTGAATTTGGTGCTTCCGAAGGACATGGATATAAAAAAGATAGAGGATTGATGCAGTATGGAACAATTGAGCTTGTTTGATGACAGAGAGAGGACGGCGCCCCTCGCAAGCCGGTTAAGGCCGGATACGCTGGAAGAATACGCAGGACAGAGCCATCTGGTCGGTAAGGGCCGGATACTGAGGCGTTTGATCGAGGAGGATCAAATATCCTCTATGATATTCTGGGGGCCGCCGGGAGTAGGAAAGACTACGCTGGCAAGAATCATTGCAAAGCAAACAAGGGCAGAGTTTGTAGAGTTTTCCGCGGTAAACAGCGGCATAAAAGAGATAAAGGAAGTGATGGCGAGGGCGGAGCAGAACCGGAAAATGGGAATCCGCACCCTGCTTTTTGCAGATGAGATACACCGCTTTAATAAGGCGCAGCAGGATGCTTTCCTTCCTTTCGTCGAGGCCGGAAGTATTACATTGGTAGGGGCAACGACGGAGAATCCTTCCTTTGAGATTAATTCTGCGCTTCTGTCCCGATGTAAGGTATTTATCCTGAAAGCGCTTGGGGAAGAGGAATTGACAGGGCTGCTTGAGCATGCGCTGAAAAGTCCGAAGGGGTTCGGGAATATGATGATAGATATCAAACAGATACATCTTTCGGCAATTGCCAAATTTGCCAACGGCGACGCAAGGACGGCGCTGAATACTTTGGAGATGGCGGTGCTTAACGGAAAGATGAATGAGAAGGCGGTTTTGTGCGTGGACGAGGAGATTCTGGCTCAGTGCATGAACCGCCGTTCTCTGCTGTATGACAAGAATGGGGAGGAGCATTACAATCTGATATCGGCGCTTCACAAATCCATGCGCAACAGTGACCCGGACGCGGCGGTATATTGGCTGTGCCGGATGCTGGACGGCGGGGAGGAGCCCTTGTATATTGCCAGACGGCTGGTCCGGTTTGCCAGCGAGGACGTGGGGATGGCCGATTCGAACGCCCTGCAGGTAGCGGTAGCGGCGTATCAGGCGTGCCATTTTCTTGGGATGCCTGAATGTGACGTACACCTGACTCATGCGGTTGTATATCTTTCGATGGCGCCGAAGTCCAATGCCCTTTATATGGCGTGCGAGGCATGCAAGGCGGATATAAAACAGCTTCCGGCGGAGCCGGTTCCGCTGTGGCTGTGCAATGCGCCGACGGATTTAATGAAACAGATGAATTATGGGAAAGGCTACATCTATGCACATGACACAGAGGAAAAGATAACGAGGATGCGCTGCCTGCCGGGTGCGCTGGCAGAAAGACGATACTATCTGCCTGGCGGCGAGGGTCATGAGAAGCAGGTGAAGGAACGGCTGGAGCGAATCCTTGCGTGGAGGGGTGAAAATGATACTGATAGCGGTTGTTGATGATAGGAACGGTATGATGTTTAATAAACGGAGGCAGAGCAAAGACAGTGTTCTGCAGGAGAGGATTCTTATGATGGCTGAAAACGGGAGGCTGTGGATGAATACCTATACATATCGGCAGTTTTCGGAGTGCGGCTATAAAGAAATCTGTGTAGACGAGGACTTTCTTTTGAAAGCGGCCGCCGGGGAGTATTGTTTTGTGGAAAATCTTCCGGTGTCTGCATATGAAAAAGAGATAGAAAAAATTGTGTTGTTCCGGTGGAATCGAAAGTATCCTTCGGATTTCCTGTTTGACATTGAGCTTTCGGGCGGAGGGTGGAAACTGTCTGAAACCGAAGAGTTTTCCGGTTCCTCCCATGAGAAAATTACGGGGGAGGTGTATGTCCGTGAATAGGAGGACAAGGTTGGTACTGCCTTTTTTGCTGGTTTTCTTCCTGCTTTTTTCAGGATGTGCCGATGAGACTTCGGAGGAGGTCTTTGATTCTGAAAAGCTTTCATCCGTCACAGAAGCGGGAAGCGGTAATTCCAAGGAAAACGAGTCGGTTTTTGATTTATCGGAGATACCCGGATACAGTGGTTCGCCGTATATGCCGGTCAATGACAATGTGCCTGCATTTACGGAGGAGGAGCTTACTACGGCTTCTTTCGAGTCTTACGGAGAGCTGGATGCGCTTGGCAGGTGTACGGCGGCATATGCATCTGTGGGAAAGGACTTGATGCCGACGAAAAAGCAGGGTTCTATCGGAAAGGTGAAGCCTTCCGGCTGGCATTTTGCAGAGTATGATAATGTGGAAGGGGAAAGCTTATATAACCGCTGCCATCTCATCGGCTACCAGCTTACAGCCGAGAATGCCAACGATAGAAATCTGATTACCGGAACCCGCTATATGAATACGGAGGGAATGCTGCCTTTTGAAAATATGACGGCCGATTACATAAAAGAAACCGGAAACCATGTACTTTACCGTGTAACGCCGGTTTTTGAGGGGGATAATCTGGTGGCTTCGGGGGTGCAGATGGAAGCGATGTCTGTGGAGGACGGCGGAGAAGGAATTTTGTTTAACGTATACTGTTATAATGTCCAGCCAGGTATTTTTATTGATTATGCCACCGGAGACAGCAGAATGGAAGTCAGAGCGGATAAAACGGCGGAAAGGGAAAAACAGCAGAAGACGTCAGGAAGCGTATATGTTTTGAATACAAATAC
>CAJTUQ010000032.1:4157-26543 GCA_910579335.1 uncultured Dorea sp.
GAAGACAACAAGGAGGAATATGCCGGAGACAGGGGAGGACTGGAGAAAATGGGCTATGAGCCTTGCGGACGGTGTAAGCCGTAAGCAGTACAGACGAATATCCAATATTTGTGATAGTCAGGGAGGTCGTGTTTATGAGGATTATACTTTCTCCGGCAAAGAGGATGAATGAGATTTCCGATACGTTGGCATATTCGGCTCTTCCAGAGTATATCGGGCAGTCGGAGGAGATTCTAAGATGGCTGCAATGCAAATCTTATGAAGAGCTTAGGAAGCTTTGGAACTGCAGTGACAGGATAGCGCAGCAGAATATCAGGCGTTTTGAACATATGAATCTGCGGACAGGGCTTACGCCGGCGGTTCTTTCGTATGAGGGGATTGCCTATCAGTATATGGCGCCGGCGGTTTTTGAGGAATGCCAGCTGTCATACATCCGGAAGAACCTGCGGATATTGTCGGCATTTTACGGGGTTCTTAGGCCTATGGACGGAGTGGCGCCCTATCGTTTGGAAATGCAGGCCAAAGCCGCCATCGCAGGCCATAAGAACCTGTATGAACTGTGGGGAAGGCGGATATACGATGCTGTCAGGGATGAAGACGGGATTATCATCAACTTGGCATCTAAAGAGTATTCCAAATGTGTGGAAAAGTATCTGAAGCCTCAGGATACTTATATTACATGTGTGTTTGGAGAGTGGGTAAACGGGAAAGTTGCTCAAAAAGGAACCTATGCGAAGATGGCAAGGGGAGAGATGGTCCGTTTTATGGCCGAGAACGGGATTGAGGAGCTTGGGGAAATAAAAAAGTTTGACCGGCTTAATTATGCGTTTCGGGAAGAAATGTCTTCTGACAGAGAGTATGTTTTTATAAGACAGGAGAAGATAGAATAGAAACGATAAAATGTCAGAAAAAAAGAAAAACAGTCGCACATTATACGAACAGAACGTTAATGGATGCTGGATATGAGCTGTTCACGGCCTTGCTGTAGATTTTTTTGGGAAAGATAGTATAATTTTAATATGCCAATGGAATCAGTGACAGGGGGTAGAAAAATGGGCGTTTGCGGCTTGGGAGCAGTTGCGGTAGATAAAAATGAATTTTTGAAGTATGCTAAGGGAAAAGTACAAAAAGGAGAAGCACTTTCTCGTTTTGATATGTATTGCCATCCGGTGGGAGAGGTAGGCGGAGAAGAAGTTTTACCTTGGAAGAAAATTGATTTTGAATACAAGGATACAGATGAGCTGTTAAAAGAGATATCGAAAAGATATGATTTGGAAGAAGTCAAGCAAGGACAATTATGTCAGATTCTCAGCATGTTGGAACAGGGAGGTGTGATAACGAAGCATGAGTACTGGGCTGGGCAGGCGATGATACCATTTGGCGGTACGGGAGAAAACCAGCCGTCATTTATATGTTCGGAGAATTTGATAGAGGATTATTATGCTGATTTTGAAAAGTTCGTATATAAATATGGCGATTTGTATTCGGACAATGCCAGATGGCATTTGCAGGAGTCTCTTCTGGCACATAAAAAATTGATTTGATTTTCAGGCAGATACAGTCATATCGGTAGATAATAGAGCGTTACCTGCACACCGGCGGAAGGAGAATGAAACGATGAATGCGATTGTAAAAGGCTTTAACGGACTGGACTTTGATGCTTTAAAAGGCTTCACGCCGCCGAGGGAAAGAGTGGTGGAGCGTTCGAAAAATACATTTGGTATTGACCTTATCGGCGTATATCCTACGAACGGGCGCGTTCATATATACGGCGGATGTTTGTTCAGCGGCGGCGGATACGGCCAGGAGATTCATATCAAATATGTTGAGAGTTCGACAGAGGAAAACCCGGTTATTAAAGCGTGGGGAATTGACTCAAAAGGAAATGATTATAACAAACGAATTTATGTGAATGAGATAGACCCGCGAAATGCTTCGCCGGTAGAGATGAAAGCGCTGGAGGAACATTTGCGCAGACAGGGCGATACGCTCATTGAGTCCTGCGAAGGCTGGAGAATGGGTACAATCATTGGGTCATTAGGGAAATATGATGTAAACGAAAAAACAGATTTCGTACAGTACATGAAGCAGGACGGGGCGGCGTCAAATAATCAAAAAGAAGTAGTGAAAGCGCGTCTTTGTACGGAGCGGTATTTATTTTATTACAAGCAGAATGAAGGTAAAAGAAAGTAAAATCAAGAAGTTGAAATATACCGGGGGATGGCAAACGGCCATCCCCCGAATATTTTTGCAGAAATTTATTTTCGGGTATTAAAACTTGCCGCTTTCTCTGCAGGCGGAAATGGCGTCCTTTATCAGCTTTGTAAATTTATCTACCTGAAAAGCGGTTCTTGTAGTAAATAACCCATCGATATCCGGCTGTATGATAAGAGCGCTGGAGTTGTCCGGGTTGACGCTTCCGCCGTACAATGCGGGGATTTCTCTTCCGTTTCTGCCGAACATTTCTTCCAGACAGTCTTTAATGACTTTGTGCATTGCTTCGGCGTAGTCTACCGGGGCGGGCGTGCCGTTTACACCGATGGACCATACCGGTTCGTAAGCAATCCATACACGGTCAAGCTGCTTTTCTTCCACTCCGTGGAGCCCGATTTTCAGCTGTGTACGCAGTATTTCTGCGCTGATGCCAAATTCTTTTTCCTGTGCTGTTTCCCCGACGCACAAAAGAACAGTAAAGCCAGAGTCCAAAGCTTTTCTTACTTTTTTATTTTCTGTATAGTCTGATTCCCCGAAACCATGTCTTCTCTCGGAATGTCCTACCATTACGAGGTCAAGTCCGAGTTCTTTTAACATAAGAGGTGAGATTTCACCGGTAAATTGTCCCTCGTCCTCCCAGCACATATTCTGTGCGCCCAGCATAAATTGGCTGCGCACACTGCATTTGCCTGCGCTTTCTAAGGAAGTATAAGACGGAATGAAGAAGAACTGGAAATCTTCCCGGTCAATGTCTTTTGTTGCGTCCGTAATGGCTTGTAAGTATTCGTTCGTAGCCTGGATGTTTTTGTACATCTTAAAGTTGCTTCCAAAGTATAGTTTTTTTCTCATGATTTCCTCCTCGTATTTTCGTTTATTTCAGGTAGCTTAAGTATACTCTATATTCTGATAAAACACAACACTTATTTGTCAAAACATTAACAAAACGAAAGAAACGAAAGAAAACGAAAAAAATGTGGGAAAAAATAGTGTATATCGCACAAAAACTACTATTTAAAGATGTGTAAAAGTGCTGAAAATAAAAAATGGTATTGAAAAACGAAAGAAATGATAGTAAAATATAACCATAAAAGAAAAGAAAAACGAAAGCAAACAAAATATAGTAAGAAAGGATGAGAAATATGAGCAGTAAATTTAAACCAGTAACGGCTATTACAATGGGAGACCCGGCGGGGATTGGACCGGAAATCGTAGTGGGAACGATGCTGTCAGAAGAAATCCATGAATGCTGCAGGCCGTTTGTAATCGGAAGCAGGGCAATCATGGAGCGGGCGGCAAAAGTGCTTGGCAAAGAGTTAAAGTACAATATGATTCAAGAGCCGTCGGAGGCCAAGTATGAATTTGGAACGGTAGATATACTTGAGACAGGAGACTACGATACAGATTCTATCGAGTGGGGGAAGGAACAGGCGCTGGCCGGACAGATGGCAATCGACTGGATTATGAAATCTATCGAGCTTGGCATGGCGAAGAAGATTGATGCCGTTTCCACTTCTCCGATTCACAAGGGAGCAATTAAGCTGGTGGGCGTCAAGGAGCCGGGACACACGGAGATATACCAGCATCAGACGAACTCGCCGTATGCGCTTACGATGTTTTCCTGCCATAAGCTGAGAGTATTTTTTGTAAGCCGCCATATGTCCCTTGTAGATGCGTGCCATTATGCTTCAAAGGAAGTGGTGCTTGAAAATGTTATAAACATTGATAAGGAGCTGAGGAAAATCGGCATTGAGAATCCGCTTATCGCAGTAGCCGGACTGAATCCTCATAATGGAGACAACGGGCTGTTCGGGACAGAAGAGCTTACCGATATCGGACCGGCTGTGGAGGCGGCGAAAGAGAGAGGCATCAATGCGGTAGGGCCCTGCCCGGCGGACTCTGTATTCAATATCGGAAAATCCGGAAAATTTGATGCAATCCTTTCTCTCTATCACGATCAGGGACATATTGCATGCAAGACGCTTGACTTTGAAAAATCTGTAACATTGACCTTCGGCCTTCCGTTTATCCGAAGTTCTGTGGATCATGGAACCGCATTTGATATCGCTGGAAAGGGAATAGCGGGCTGTGTGAGCCTGATTGAGTCGACAAAGGTGGTAGCTGAGTATGCTGCAAAGCAGCATGAAAAAGAAATGTAGCAAATCGGATCGGAGAATGAAAGAGAGGGATAGAAATGCCATTAATCGGAGCTGTAGCGGACGACCTGACCGGAGCTACAACGACAGGAGTTTTACTTGCAAGGTCAAAGGCGAGAACGGCAGTATATTTTAATGAGGAAGCAGCACAGAGAGCGGACGGGGCGGAGGAGCTTGACGCAATCCTTATCAGCAGCAATTCAAGGCCGCTCCCGGCCAATGAAGCGTACGACAAAGTAAAGTCAGCAACGGCAGCGCTTAAAAACATGGGCGTCAAATATTTTTCAAAGCGGATTGATACGACGTTCAGGGGCGGCGTAGGCGTGGAAGTGGATGCTATGCTGGATGAGGTGGGAGCAGATTCCGTAGCAGTGGTTGTTCCTGCAATGCCTCAGTCAAGAAGGACTTTAGTGGGCGGATATTCGGTGATTGACGGAGTGGCGCTTATCAATACGCCGGTGGCGCAGGATGTGAGAACCCCGGTGAAGGAAAATTACATACCAAGACTATTGTCGGGACAGACACGGAGGAAAGTCGGGCTTGTGGCATTGGATAAGATTCTGGCAGGAGAGGAAGCGGTTAAAAAGGCGCTGGAAGAGAAAAGGGCGGACGGATGTGAAGTGATTGTCTGTGATGGAATTACGCTTGAGGACGTAGAAACGATTGCAAAGGCATGTATTGCGCTGAAGTGGAATGTGGTTGCCGTTGATCCGGGTCCGTTTACGGCGAAGCTTGCCTTTTGCAGGGATTTAATTCAGGCGGAGGAGCCGAACCTTCCGCCTGAGGCGGATGAGACAGGAAAGACGGTGCTGATTGCGGCAGGCAGTGCGACGCCGGTTACAAAACGCCAGATGGAAGTGCTCTGCGAAGATCAGCGGCATGTGCGCATCCCGGTTGAGCCGATTCCGTTGATTGAGGGCGGCGAATGGGCGATAGCCGAGGCGGACAGGGCAGTGGAGCGCGCAGTAGAGCTTTTGCAGTCTGACAGCCAGCCCAGGGCAATCTTGTTTGAGACGGCGCTTCACGGGGCGCTTTTGAATCTGGATGAGGAAGATAATAAAAGACATTACGCAGGAGGAATGAGTGCCAACCGAATCAATGCAGGGCTTGGCTCCATCGTTTCGAAGGTTTTAGAGACGGTAGGAAGAGAAAAAATTGCAGGGCTTTATACTACAGGCGGTGATACGATGGTGAACGTCTGCTACCAGCTTGGAGTGGAATGCCTTGAGGTGATGGATTACGTCATACCCCAGACGGATGTAGGAAGACTTGTGGGAAGCTACGGCGGGCTTCCGGTTATTGGAAAAGGCGGTTTGACGGGGAATGATAACACGGCCTGCGAGATAGTTTCAAGACTGTTTGGGGAGGCCGCAAGATAGGCCGGTATTTTATGGAACGGAATGGGGATTAATTCCCGGCATTAAATAAAAGGAAAAGAGAGGAGAAACAAAATGAGTGAAAACAAAGTAAAAAACAATGAAGAACGCAAGGATCTTGACCTTCTCAACAAACTGAAAGGACTGCCGGGCGGTCTGGTAATTGTGCCGCTTGTCATAGCGGTAGTGCTTGCCACATTTGTGCCGCAGGTATTCCAAATCGGAGGTTACGTGACAGCGCTGTTCTACGAAGGCAATGCCTGTATGATGGGATTCTTCCTTATCGTGTGCGGCTCCATGATTGATATTAAGCAGGTGGGAATGCCGCTTTATAAAGGCGTGATTATGACGGGCTCTAAGTTTCTGCTCGGCGTGCTTCTTGGCCTCATTTTAGGAAAACTCTGCGGCCCGGCAGGATTTTTAGGGATTGCTCCGTTCGTGCTGATAGCGGCGATTACGAACTCCAACGGTTCCCTTTACATCTCGCTGTCCTCGCAGTTCGGAAATGCGACGGATACAGGAGCCATCTCGATTCTGTCACTGAACGACGGGCCGTTTTTCACGCTGATTGCTCTGGGAGCTACGGGACTTGCCAATATTCCGATTATGTCTCTTGTCGCAGTGTTAGTACCGCTTTTAATCGGGTTTGTCTGGGGAAATCTTGACAAGGATTCCGCGATGCATGTAAAAATGCACAGCCGATTGTAACATTTTTTATGACGATTTCCATCGGTGCAAAGACAGACGTAAAGACGATTCTGACAGCCGGCGCGTCCGGTATCGTGCTTGGACTGATTTCTGCTGCGACAGCAGTGCTGTTCTTCTTCATTATTAATCTCCTTCTTCCGAAGAAAGAGAGAAATGCAATGGGTGCGGCAATCGGTACGACAGCGTTAAACTCTGCCATGACTCCGGCAGCGGTTGCGGAGGCGGATCCGACGATGGAGCAGTTTGTTCCAATGGCAACCGCACAGTGTGCGACTGCGTCAATCATTACGCTGTTCTTATGCCCGTTCATTACGGCTGCATTTGACAAGTATATGCAGAAGAAACAGAAAGGTATCTATGGCCCGGACGGATGGGCATACGCAAAGGTTTCGGGAGCTAACTAATAAAAAATGAAATAAAAACGAAAGAAAAGCAAAAAATTAAGTGAAAAGAGTCCTTTTATATGATAAAATATAAAAGGGCTTTTTCCATAAGGAGGATCTATGAATAAGATAACAGTCCGTATGACGAAAGAGGCCCTTTATGATTTCCTGCTGTATCATGCATATTCAAAATTCAGCGGATTTTTGATTAATATTTTAGGATTTGCAGTAATCTTTTTAGGCATTTTCAGCTATGCCACTAAAAGGACGGGGGCGGTTGGAGCTGCATTTTACTTGATTGCAGCGGTAATTTTTATAGGATTTACGCCGATGCAGCTTAACATGAGGGCGAAAAAGCAGGTGAAAATCAATCCGGAATACAAAGGAAAGGTAGAGTATACTTTTTCAGAGGAGGACGGTATAACGGCAGAATGGGAAGGCGGCGGCCGTCACGTTGACTGGACTGAGGTGACGAGAGCTGTCGTGGCACCCAAGACAATTGGAATTTATTATGGCAAGGAGCAGGCACTGATTTTTCCAAAACAGGATTTCGGAGAGGAATTTTTGCCGGTCTACCAGATGATTGTACGGCATCTGGCGGCAAACAGCGCTCCAAAGGAGTAATCAGTGCGCAGAGGTAAGATATGGAAGAGCGCAGAAGGGAAATTTTACGTGAAGTAGAGGAAAAAGGGAAGGTGCGGGTAGCGCAGTTAAGCAGGCAGTTTGGATGCTCGGAAGTAACAATCCGCAATGATATTAAAAACATGGATATGGAGGGGCTTCTCACAAGGACCCACGGCGGAGCGGTAAGGATTGACAAAGAGCCGGAGCGAAAGTATTCGGCGGAGAGCATCTACCGCAATACGGAACGCAAGAGAAGGATTGCTGCCTGTGCTTATGAATTTATCGAGGACAGGGATACGATTATCATTGACGATGCCTCCAGCAGTTTTTATCTGGCTGTGCATATCAAGAATCATCCGGAGAAAAGGCTGGCGGTCGTGACAAACTCTCTTCTGGTGGGGAATGAACTGGCAGGAGCCTCCCATGTGGAGCTTTATATGGTCGGAGGGCACGTGGGAGGCCATCTGGCGGCGACGATGGGGGATGCAGCCCTGTCGAACATAGAGCAGTTCCATGTGGATAAAGGGTTTATCGGGATTCACAGTATTAATTTTGACGTGGGGCTGACGTCGATAGCAACTCCCCAGATGCAGGTAAAGAAAGCGATTTTAAAGGCTGCAAACGAGGTCTATGTGCTGGCTGACAGCAGCAAGTTCGGCGGAGGATACGTATCGGTAATCTGCCCCATGAACGCAGTGCATAAGATTATTACAGATAATGAAGTGTCAAAGGAATATGTCAGGAAGGCCCAGCAGATGTCAGTGCCGCTTGTGATTGCCGGACGGGAGAGTGAATGAAGGAAATTAAGGTTGAAGAAAATAACATTTTTATAAATTGGCGGGTAGAGGATCATGGGAATCTCAAGCTTATGCATTTTTCATCAAAGCCGTTTTGCGCAGAACCAGCCGCCCCCAAGAGCATGCCGGAGAGCTTTCCGTTTATCGGAATGAATCTGTCAGGGTATGACCGTCCCTATGAACGACATGGGAACAGCTATGCGGTGACGGCTCCCGGATACAGGATGAAGTATTTGGGCCATACGGATTTTAGGAACGGGCAGGGTAGACGCATAGAGTTCCATACTTTGGATGAAGAAACGCAGGTACATGTGTTTTCATACGTTCAGTTTTATGACGGGCTTTCCGTCATACGGATCTGGCACAGAATTGAAAATCGGGGAAAGGATATGCAGACGCTGGAGTATATCTCTAATTTTAATTACGAGGGACTGGAAAAAGAGGGGAAGCTTTCAAGGGATCAGAAGATGAGAATTATGATTCCCCACAACAGCTGGCAGCGTGAGCTGAATTGGAAGAGCCATACTTTTGCAGAACTGGGGCTTTTCCAAGTACAGCCGGATTCCCTCCAGCGTTCCTCCAATCTGATTCGTGTATCGAATACGGGGAACTGGTCGACAAAGGAATATCTGCCTATGGGCTATGTGGAGAATACGGAGACACAGACGGGTCTTTTCTGGCAGATTGAGCACAACGGCTCCTGGCATTGGGAAATCGGGGAGCACTGCGGCCATCTGTATCTGTCGCTTGGCGGGCCGAACGAGACATACTCCCATTGGTTTAAAGAATTAAAGCCGCAGGATGGATTTGAGACGGTGAAGGCAGCAGTAGGAGTGACGGCAAAGGGATTTGAGGATGCTTTTGGGACACTGACACAGTACCGGCGTAGAATCCGGCGAAAGAGCGAAGATAACGAAAAGCTGCCGGTTATCTTTAACGATTATATGAACTGTCTCTGGGCAGAGCCTACGGCGGAGAAAGAATTTCCGTTGATAGACGCGGCGGCGGACGCCGGGTGCGAATATTACTGCATTGATGCGGGCTGGTATGCGGACGGCTATTGGTGGGACAATGTAGGGGAGTGGGAGGCAAGCAGCCTGCGATTCTCGGAAGGGCTGAAGAAAGTGACAGATTATATCAAAGCCCGCGGTATGACGCCCGGACTGTGGCTGGAGCCGGAAGTGATGGGAATTTGCTGTAAAAAGGCGGCCAGGATGCCGGACGACTGGTTCTTTGTCCGGCATGGAAAACGAGTGTACGACAGGAGCCGCTTTCAGCTGGACTACCGGAATCCGAAAGTAAGAAGTTATATGACCGGAGTGGTGGACAGGCTGGTGAAGGAATACGGAGCCGGATATATAAAAACGGACTATAATATCGAACCGGGCATAGGAACGGAAATAAATGCGGACAGTGCAGGAGACGGGCTGCTTCAGCATGAGCGGTGCTATCTTGCATGGCTCGACGGGCTGTATAGAAAATATCCGGAGCTTGTGATTGAAAACTGTTCCAGCGGCGGGCTGCGGATGGATTATGCCATGCTTTCCCGGTGCAGTATCCAGTCTACCAGCGACCAGGATGATTACGTCAAGTATGCCGTCATTGCTGCCAACGCGCCTACAGGGGCGGCTCCTGAGCAGGCGGCAGTGTGGGCGTATCCTAGGAACCATGAGCAAAAACTGTCGGAGGAGGAGCTGGCCGAGGAGACGGTATTTAATATGGTAAATGCTATGCTCCTTAGGATTCATCAAAGCGGACCGCTGGCAAGTCTGGATGAGAGGAGAAAGCATCTTGTAAAGGAGGGGATTCGTATCTACAAACGGATTCGGGAAGACATCCGGAATATGGTTCCCTTCTGGCCGCTGGGTCTTGCAGATTATGAGGATGCGTGGGTAAGCTTGGGACTTAAATCGGATGAGACGGCTTATCTCGCAGTGTGGAAGCGGATGGAGGGAGACAGACAGATAGAGCTGCCTGTAAAGAGGTGGATCCATCAGGGGCGGCAGGTGAAAATAGACTGTATCTATCCGCCAGAGAGCGACACATCATACGAATATGATGCCGAAAGAAATGTAATAAAGATTCAAACTGATAAACAGCGGATGGGCCGGTTGTTTCAGATTCAGTTTCTGCGGCGTTGAATATGAAAATGTATGCAGGGCTATTTTGCCTTGCATACATCTATCCATCCGCATGCGTTTGAGTGGGTTTCCAGTTCTGACAAGCTTAAGCCGATGGCGCTGTTGCCGCTTCCGGCAGCAGGATATACGGTTTCAAAGCGTTTCAGTGATTCATCAAGGTATACGGGTACGCCCTCTTTGATTGCGAAAGGGCATACGCCTCCCGGTGCGTGGCCGATATAGGATTCTACCAGATCGCCGGGAATCATCTTTGCTTTCTGGTGGAATCGGGCTTTGTATTTCGGATTGTCAATTTTTACGTCGCCGGCGGTCACGATTAAAACGGCATTGTCTCCCTGGAGAAAGGACATGGTCTTTGCGATGTGCGCTGGTTCGCAGCCGACTGCCTGGGCGGCAAGTTCTACGGTGGCGCTGGACTGTTGGAACACTTTTATCCGCTCTTTCATATGATGCTTTTCAAAATAAGACTGTACTTTTTCTAATGACATAAGAATCCCCCTTTATATAATGAAAACATGTTTTACAGCTCTGTGGAAATGCTGCCTAAAAGTTCCCATGCGGCGTCCCGTTCCCGTCTCTGTTCCGGGGTAAGGTCTTTATACGGACAAAGCATGGGGTGCTGCCTTGCGCTGTCGTCCCGCACGGCGCCATAGCTCCAGTTATAAAATGTATAAAAGCGGAGCCAGCGCAGATGGTCCAGCCTGCGGTACATATCCTGGGCAGCTTCGGATGTTTTTGTATCGCAGTATTTTTGATATGCCTTTCCTACGGTTTCGGCGGAAAGATTTGTGATGGTTTCATCGTTCAGAAGAATGCGTATTTTCATCAAAATATGGTCTGCGGCAGCTATTTTGGATTCCCGGTGGAAATCATCCAGCTCGTCCCAGTCAAGCGTAGGGTAGGAGACGGATTTGCGGAAGATATCATTAATCGTGATAGCCGCCTTGTTTAGTTCGGTGCGCATAATCTGATTTGGAGTATAGATTTCCTCGTTTGTCCCGAAATAAGATACTCCGGGAGCCTTCCGGTTGCAGTGGAGGTCGATGTGTCCGCGGATTTTATAATACCTGTTCAGCCTCCAAAAGATATTCCACCCTTCCGGCTCATCGTCAGTACAGATAATGATGCGATCCGCATGCTCTAAAATTGAGTGGTGCGTCTCCCAGAACTCATCGTGAAAAATCAAAGAATCCGTTGTCTCGGATATTTCACCGATAGAAAACATTTCATGCAGATGGCGGTGCATAGCGAGAAACTCCTTTGCGTCCCCGAAAATGTGATAGGCGACATGCTGCGTGACGGAGATTATGTTTGTAAGTATCGCCCGTTCCAGAATGCAGCGGCCGTAGTTCCCGAACCCGATGACGGCGATTGTATTTTCATGGCTGCACAGCGGCTTCGAGCGCCAATACTGCCTGGCGCAGCAGTCATAGCTGTGAAAAAAATTAATATTTCCTGAAAGATGGTCCTGGCCGTTTGTTGTTCTGGCGTAGACCTCTACCGGCAATATGTGCAGATCGACAGCGCGGCTGTTGACGCCGATATCGTTTTCTTTCATAAGGAAAACCTTGCATTTTGTTCCGGTATTTTTCTTGCATGCTACGATTCGGGCAGGTGAAGCGCTGATAAACAGGCAGGGATAGTCCGGAAATTCCATCTGGTCGTCCTTTTTCTCCCCGTAGATAATTACGGCATCCGGATCTTCCCTGTAGATATTTGAGGCCAGAGTGTTGGCCTCTGCGCCGTAATCTGCAAAATAGTACCAGTTTTTCCTGCGCTGGAAATTGAGCATGAGGAAAGGAAGTCCTTCACTGGTGACAAAGGATATAACCGCTCCGAATAATGTCATCATAATGCCGGCGGACAATAAGAGAAAGACAATTCCCACCGCATGTCCCAAAGTCGTCACGGGCGTCAGGTCGCCGTAGCCGACGGTAGTCAGCGTGACGAGAGAATACCAGAAGGCGTCGCCGACGGTGCGGATGGTGGCATTTTTGTCGGTGCATTCAGAAAAATAGAGAAGAGCCAGCAGCCCCGCATATATGAACAGTAAGATTATAGTCATGTACAGATAGATTTTGTTTCTTCTTTTCATGGGAAGCCGTCTCCTTTTTGTTCTCTGAACAGCATTATACCACATGAAATTTCAAAAAAGAATACAAGATAGGAGATTGCCCGTGATAATGTTATTCTTGCTGGTTTAGCCTCATGGAGGTATAATAATCGAAAAGATGGCTGCAAGACAAGTGATTACATGTGTTTGGCAAAGGAAAGGAGACAGAAAAGGGATGGACAGAGATACGCAATTAAAGGCCAAAGAGATTATGAGAAGGTACAGGGCGCATAAACGGGCAAGTTTTGCGATAGTTGCGCTGGATGCGGTTTTTTTGATTTACATGGTAATATTTAAATGGGATTACAGGATGGATGCTGTTATGGGAGGTTTCGCATCATTTATGCTCATAATCAGCGTGTTTGTCACGTATGTGGCTATCGTGGCCGTGGCCGTGCTGGTGGAGATGGCTGGTGCGATAAAGATTGATTCGGCTCTTTATGAGCAGTGCGATCCGTTTGTATACGAAGCCTGCCTTGACGGGCTCCATGTGTTCTTTTATAAGGACCGCGTTGTATGCCTTCATGCAATGGCACAGTACTATCAAGGAAACAGCGACAGGGCGGAGGAAATCTTAAGGAGCGTGAACCTGTATAAGCTGAAAGGGATGTTTCGCCTGAATTATTATATTCTAATGAGTGCGATTTGCTTTCAGAAAGGGATGGGAATGCGGGCGTCGGAGCTTGAGCAGTCTTTTAGAAACGGGATAAAAAAGAATAAGAAGGCGCAGAGGGATTTCGAGACGCTCTGTGCAAGCAATAACCTGATCCGGGCGATAGAAAACAAGGATTATCCGTCTGCCTTCCGGTTCCTTTCAGAGAGGAAAGGGCTTGACGGTGCAAAATGCAGGAAGTGGACGCATATCGGTTACAGCCTGTATGAGGCCGAAATATATGCCGGAATCGGGGATAAAAAGAGTGCGAGGCTGAATCTTGAATATGTAATTGCCGAGGGAGGAAGGCTTGTGTATGTGAAGCGGGCGAAAGAGCTTTTGCGGGAGATAGAAAAAACCACAGACGGAGAATCAGAGAATGGCTAAAATATTGCTGTTGGAGGATGACGAGAATTTAAACCGGGGAATCAGCCTGAAACTTAAAAAGGAAGGATACGAGGTCTTAAGTGCAACAGGAGTTACACAGGCGGAAAGATTGTTTCATGAAAACGATGTCGTGCTTGTTATCAGCGATATCGGCATGGAGGACGGGGACGGGCTGGAATTTTGCCGGAGCGTACGGAGACGGAGCCAAGTGCATTTTATATTCCTGACGGCCTTGGATCAGGAAGTAGATATCGTGAACGGGTATGATGCAGGGGCAGATGATTATATTACAAAGCCTTTCAGCCTGATGGTGCTTATGTCGAAGGTAAATGCGCTGATGCGGCGGATACGGACAAAGGAAGGCTCTGACGGCGAAGGAGCGATTCTTGAATCTGGGGCTCTTAAGGTAAACTGCCGGGAGATGAGGGTGTATCAGGACGGGCAGGAGCTTCTTTTAAGCAAAAAGGAATTACAGCTGCTTTTGTACTTTCTTAAGAATCCAAAACGGATTATCTCCAAAGAGCAGATACTGGATGTGGTTTGGGATGTTGACGGGCAGTTTGTGGATGACAATACAGTGCCGGTTACGATAAGCCGGTTAAAAAAGAAAGTGTCGGGCGGCGCAGGGCCGGCGGAATATATAAAAAATGTCAGGGGGATGGGATATCTCTGGCTGATGGAGGTGTCGTGCTTATATGTGGATGCGCGGACTGACAGAGATTGATGAAACACTGCATCAGCGGACTGATCCATTTGTTTTTGTGGTGCGCTAATACAGCGCTGATTTTAGGGGACGGCATATCTGTTTCGATTTCTACAAGCTTGTGGGTCTGAAGCTCTTTTTTAACTGTAAATTCGGGAAGAAAAGAGACGCCGACCTCGTTCATTACAAGATTTTTGATTGTAGGAATACTCCACAGTTCAATCGTATGATCTAATAGAATGCTTTTCTTACGAAGATAATCTTCAAATATCAGCCGAAAAATACACATGGCCTCATTGATAATGAAAGGAACAGGAATGAATCTGTTGGGAGTAATAAAATCAGGATACGATTTTTTTATATCAGGGGCGGCAATAAGCACAAGGGGATATTTCCCGAAGGGGTATGTTATAAGATTTTGGTCAAAACCCCCCACGTCTTCGTACAAAAGCCCTAAATCCAATGTGCCGCTACAAAGCTCGTTTCTTATGTCGTAGCAGTTCATAGAACGCAGGAACAGACGGGCATTCGGTGCCTGCCGCTGAAATTCCTTTAAGATACAGGGCAGCTTATAGCACAGCAAAGTCTCTCCTATGCCAATATGCAGCTCTCCTCTGCATTCTGATAAGTCATTTTCAAAATAACGCAGTTTTTCAAGTGAGCGCATCACTTCATCGACATATGGAATGATTTGCTCTCCGGCTTTGGTTAAAACCATTTTGCGTCCTATTTTTTCAAATAGCTTAACTGATAACTCTTGCTCCAATTGTCCGATCTGAAAGGTGATTGTAGACTGGGTATAGTTTAATTTCTCTGCTGCTTTCGTAAAACTGCCTGTTTCTATGATGGTACGAAAAGTATGAAGGTATTTAAATTCCATATTTTGCTGCTCCTAAACTTCAATTAAATTAAAGTATGATTTTTAATATTTTGATTTGATTTTACTATTCTTTGATGATAGTATATACAAAGAAGCTGTAAAATGCAAGGAATAATTATTTTGAAGAAGATGGAGGTCCTTATGTTTCATTGGTTGAATTTTTTATCATATGCGGTTGTGACGGCAGTGACGCCCGGTCCTAATAATATTATGTCTATGTCGAATGCAGGAAGGCTGGGATTGCGAAAGTCCTTTCCTTTCAATTTGGGTGTTTGGGCGGGGTTTTCTGTGGTAATGCTGAGTTGTACGTTTTTCTGCAATATATTGTCGGAAGTAATCCCTAAAATCAAAACACCGATGCTTGGTATCGGCGCTTTCTATATGCTTTGGCTTGCCTGGAAAACCTTAAAGAGTTCTTCGGTTATCGAGGAAAACTATTCTCAAAGCAGATTTATTTCCGGTGTACTGCTGCAATTTGTGAATCCGAAAATTTATATTTACTGTATCGTGTCTATGGAAGCTTACATACTTCCTTACTATCAAGGAGAATGGCTGATACTTATCTTTTTTGCACTTCTTCTTGCGTTTATCGGTTTTGTATTCACTTTGTGCTGGTCTTTGTTCGGCTCTACATTTAAGCTGCTTTTTTCGAAGTATGCGAAGTTTACGAACATTATTATGGCGGGACTTTTGGTATACTGTGCCGTTTCCTTGTTCTTATGATGGAAAACGGGCAAAGGTATGATACATATTAACTTTAATCAGGAGCGGATGCAGAATGGATAACCGATGTGAAAATGACCGATATATAAAAACTCATATGAAATCCCGCGAACGCGGCTATATTTGGCTGGAGAAGGAATGTAAGAGAATGATAACTGCCAGCTCTGCGGCGGTTGCACTTTTTTTTGTTATCATTTTTCTTATGTTTCAGCCAGGCATAGTGCCGTGGGCCGTATTATTTTGTGCGGCCATGCTGTTAAATGCGGCGTGGGAATATTTGACATACCGAAGGGAATACCGCAGCTATCAGGCATTCTACCGGTATTTGGAAGAGTTTGAGACGGGGAATTACGCATATAGAGGGGAGAAGGATTTTATAGACGAGGGAATCTGCGCCCAGCTTGGGGAGCAGCTTGCCCGTATGGGAGCGGCCTTCGGGGGGCTGAAGGAAAGGCTTGTGGAAGAAAAGGAGAATACAAAGGTGCTGGTGACGGATATTTCCCATCAACTAAAGACACCGGTGGCGTCACTGGAATTAAGCTATGAGCTTTTGCAGGATGAATCGCTTACGCAGGATGAACGGGAGGAATTTTTAAAACGCAGCGGGCGGGAGGTGAAAAGGCTTACGCATCTTGTGGAGACGCTTTCCAATCTTTCAAGGCTGGAGGCTGATATGATAAAGCTTTCTCCAAAGGAAGCCGAGCTTAAGGAAACGCTGATTCGGGCGGTAAATGGCATTTATGCGAAGGCGGAGAAAAAGGAGATTGAAATAGAGCTTATGGATTTTGAGCCGGTAAGACTTGTCCATGACGTGAGATGGACGGCGGAAGCAGTGTCAAACGTTCTTGACAATGCGGTGAAATATTCGCCCGTGGGAACGAAGATACAGATTCGAGTAAATATTCTTGTTTCCTATGTATTTGTCGAGGTGGAGGACGAGGGGATCGGCATTCCCAAATCCGAGTACCCGGATATATTCAAAAGATTTTACAGAGGGAAAGGAGCGGCAGTGGAAAAGGAAGAGGGCGCCGGCGTAGGGCTGTACCTTGTACGGAAGATCCTTCAAGAGCAGGGAGGAAGCGTACGGGCGGTAAAAGCGCCGGGAGGCGGGACCATAATGCAGATGATGCTGCCGAAAAAGTATGCGGTGTAATTTTTGAATCCAGTATTACAAAACTGTTATCATTCTTGAAAGCATTTTGTTAATTTCAAGGTTTATGATGTGTACATAGCCCGAAAGGGCGGGAAAGTAATAGAACATGCAGAAGAATGTACGCAGAAAGGAGCCTTTTTATGGGAACGATTTTAAAGACAGTGAATCTGGTGAAATATTACGGCGGCGGAGAAAATCAGGTGAGAGCCATTGACCATACAAGCATTGAGGTTGAAAACGGAGAATTTGCAGCAATCGTGGGGCGTTCGGGTTCAGGGAAAAGTACGCTTCTCCATATGTTGGGAGGTCTGGATAGGCCGGATGACGGGGAAGTATTGATTGAAGGACAAAATATATTTTCCTTAAAAGACGAGCAGCTTGCAGTGTTCAGGAGAAGAAAGATCGGGTTTATTTTTCAGGACTATAATCTTATTCCGGCACTGAATGTATGGGAGAACATCGTCCTTCCGCTGGGGCTTGACGGAAAGAGAGTAAATCAGGATTTCGTGATGGGTATCGTGGAAAATATCGAATTAGAAAAAAAGCTGAAATCACTGCCAAGCACTCTCTCAGGCGGACAGAAACAGCGTGTGGCGATTGCCCGCGCACTGGCTTCGCGTCCGGCCATTATTCTGGCGGATGAGCCTACCGGGAATTTAGATTCCAGGACGGAGATGGAGGTTATCTCAATCTTAAAGACATGCGTCCGCAAGTACGGGCAGACACTGGTGATGATTACCCATGACGAGACGATAGCCCAGATGGCGGACCGGATAATGGTTATTGAAGACGGCAAGGTGGTGAGATAGATGAATGTTATTACGACAGCGGCACTTGCCAATTTAAAGAAAAATAAGAGCAGAAATATATTAATCGGAATTGCCATCGGGCTTACGGCTTTTTTGCTCACCCTGCTGCCTACTATGGTGTCGGGGCAGTTAAGCCTCCAGTTTCAAGCGGTAAACGAGCTGTATCCGCCGGTTCACGGAGCGTATAGAAATGTAAATGAAAAGACGGCGGCCAGATTGTCTGAAGACGAATCTTTTGAGACGGTGGGTCTTAGGGAGACGGTAGGACAGATGTACTGCGAGGACAGAGAGGCCGTTTCCGTTATGCTGGCCTACGACGATGCGGCGCTTAAGATGTCCGAAATTGAGCTGAAAAAGGGAAAGTTCCCGGAAAGAGCGGATGAAATCGTGGTGTCAGAAGGCACCTTAAAGGCGATGGGGCTTGAAGGGGATATTGGAGACAAAATCAAGGTGCCCTATCAGCCGTCGAGGAAAGACAGGCTATTAAAAGCAGTGGAGCGGGAATTTACCATATCGGGAATGACGGAGGATACACAGGAATCTTTGGAGAAGGGATTTTTCTCTACGATGGTGTCGGAGGAATTTGCCAAAGAAACTGTGCCGAAGGGTGAGCATAACTATGAGGCATACTTTCAGTTAAAAGATATTGACGGAATGGTGACGAAAAAGATTGAGAAAACGATAAGGCTTATAGGAGAAACATACGGAATCAAGGAGGAAGATATCACAGAAAATTCCACGTACCTTTTTGCAAATTATGTTGACGTTTCGCTTTATGCCGGACTGGGAGCATTGATAGCTGCCATCGTCCTGTCGGGGATTTTGACGATTTACAGCATTTATTATGTATCCATGCTCGATAAAGTGCAGGAATACGGAAGGCTGAGGGCGATAGGGGCGACGAAGGTGCAGATACGGAAGCTGGTATTGAGAGAGGGATTTGCAGTTGCCGCTATTGCTGTTCCGATAGGAATCATACTTGGGCTTGCCGGAGGAGTCCTGTTGATAAAAGTCATTTTAGAGGCAAACGTAAACGCCGACCGCATCCTGACAGAGGAGATGAAGGTGATTTTGGCAAACAAAGAAGCACGGTTAGTAAAATGGTGGATTCTTGCACTTGCGGCGGCGGTCAGCCTGCTGACCGTCTATCTCTCGCTTTTGCGTCCGATGCACAAAGCCGGCAGGATTACGGCGATGGAGGCGCTGCGCTACCAGGGCGACGGGAAGGCAGTGAAGAAAGGAAATGAACGCAGGGGCTATAAGGAGATGAGTATTTTAAAGCTCACGGCGTCGAATCTCGGAAGAAATAAAAGAAGAACCACGGTAACGGTGGCGGCTCTTGGAGTAACAGGGATTCTTTTTGTCGTGGCGGCCACGCTTTGTTGCTGCATGAATGCCGAGGATATAACAAGGGAAGAAATCCGCAAGGATATCAAAGTGACTTTCGACAGTGAACAGGGCGACGAGATGCATCCGGAATGGGAGCTTAGCGCTATCCAGCAGAAAAATCCTATGTCGGAGGAGTTAAGAAGAAGGATTGAATCAATTGACGGAGTGATTTCTGTAGAGACCCGCCTTGGGACAGTGGCAGACATAAGGACTTCCAAGGAAAAGGAAGAAAGCCGGATAAACTTAGACGGCATTGACGATAAGGCTATGAAGGAGCTTGAGCGGTACGTGACAAAAGGATCCCTTGATGATCCGGCGCTTAAAAACGGGACAGGGGTGGTATGTTCCCGACGGTCCTTAGAGCTTGAATATCCGGACTGGGACGTAGGAGATACGCTGCTTTTGAAGGTAATGGACGGCAAGAGTATGAGGAAACGGCAGGTTACGATTGCTGCAATTGCAGATGCACCGACCAGCCTGATTGGATATTACATGATTATGCCGAAAGCAGCGCTTGAGGATATGTGCAGGGAAGACCTTACATCCAATTGGGATATTGCGGTGGAAAAGGGGAAGGAGGATACGGCGGCAAAGGAAATCGGCGGACTTATTTCCGGTGAAGAGATTCTCTATATGAAGACTTTCAGCGAGGTGAACCAGCAGTCCAAGGATTCGATAAACTTTATGCTGCGGGGCAGCTACGGAATCCTGTTGGTTTTAGGACTTATCGGAATCCTGAATCTGGTGAATACAATGATTAACAGCGTCCATGTCAGGAGAAAGGAGCTTGGCATGCTGCAGGCGATAGGCATGTCCGGGCGGCAGACGGTCTGCATGCTGTGGCTGGAAGGCCTGTTTTATACGGCTGGTACGCTGGCAGTGTCATTAGGGCTTGGGAGTACTATCGGATATGCGGCTTATCTGTGGGCGAAAGACGGGGGAATTATGTCTATCCGAAACTATCATTATCCGGCATTGCCCGCAATGCTGCTGGCAGTCATCGTGCTGGCGGTGCAGATATTGGTTACGTATTTTGTAAATAGGAGCTTTAAGAAACTAAGCCTGATAGAGCGTATCAGATTTGCGGATTAAGAAAAAATGCTATAAAATAGCAGGGAATGCTGTTTTATAGCATTTTTAGAAAAAAAATAGTAGTTGTGCAACCAAATAGGAGGGAATCCAGTTTAATAAGTGAAAAGAAAAAGCAAGGTGGAAAGGGGAGGTGAGGTTCATGGAGCTGTTACTGGTGAAAAAGGCACAGAAAGGCGATACGGACGCTTTTGTAAGTTTAATGGAGGCGCATAAGACGGCGCTTTACAAAGTGGCGAAAAGTTACTTAAAAAGCGAGGAGGATATTGCGGATGTGATGCAGGACACGATACTTTCAGCTTATGAACATATAGGAGAGCTGAAAAAATCAGCTTATTTTAAGACATGGATTACCCGTATTCTGATGAATCATTGCAATGATTTGCTGAGACGGCAGAAGCATTTTGTAAAAGCGGGATGGGAGGAGGACAGGCAGGCTTCCGTATCTTCCAGCGACCGGGAATTTTACGAGCTGCTCTTAGAGCTTTCGGAGGACGTACGGCCTATTTTCCTGCTGCATTACGGAGAAGGATTCAGCACGAAAGAAGTGGCGCAGATTCTCGATATGAATGAGAATACGGTGAAAAGCAAGCTTATGAGAGGCAGAAAGAAACTGAAACAGGCACTGTGCTGTTAAAGGAGGCGTTAGCAATGAAAAAAACAGAAAAAGAGATCAGGGAGATTTTAAATCAGGATATTCAAATTTCCGATGTAGTGGAGACCAGGATTCAGGAGACATACAGGCAGCTTGAGAGGGGAACTTCCCGGCGGCGTACGGGGAGCGCACGGAAGATTGCCGCTGCAATCGCAGTCGTGTTTCTCGCAGTTCCCGGCGTGGTATATGCATCGTCCAGAACAGAATTTTTCCAGGCAATGTTCGGAAATGACACAAGAGAATCTAACGATGTCCTGGAACGGGAGATTGATACCGGAAAGAAGGGGAAGGACGCCAAGGTTACGGTCACGCTGCCTTCAAGGGAGTATGTCCCGGTAGATGAGGCGCAGGCGGAAAAAGCTGTTGGAGATTACGTGTCGGATGAGCCTGTCGTAAAAAAAATCGGCAGCCATACACTCTGTATTGACAGCTTTGTCTATGACAAAAACGGTGCGATGATGTATTTTACGCTGGAGAGGGAAGGAGGAGTCACGGCCTTTGCGGGAGATACGGAGACGAATCTTACAAAGGGTGCGTACTTTACGGATGACTCGGATTTTTACTTTAACTGTGAGACGAAAAACGGAGCCGTAGCCTGTGAGAATACCTATATTGATACGAAGAAGAGCACAAAAGAAAAGCTTTACTGCTATTCTTACATTTTGTGGAATCAGCCGTTAGAGGACGGGGACGCGCCGGAGCTTATGGTCGAGACGTACCCCTGTACCAGAAAAGAGCTGAAAGAAACGACAAAGACAGAGACAGAGAGAATAAAATTGACAGATAAAGACCCGGTTCCTGTTAAGAAGATTGACATGGGAGAAAAGGGATACCTGGAATATTCGCCGATTGCCTTAAGTGTGGATATGGCAAAGGGAATGGGACTTTCAAGGGAAGAGGCAGCAGATCCGTACTACCTGGAATCCATAGAGATTTCGTATCGGGATAAGGAAAGTTATGTTGTATGCGATAAGGAGAAGAACACAGAAAACAGCAGCTACCAGCTCGGATCGGGGACCTATTATAAAACCGTGTTTAACCGGCTGGTGGATGTAGACGGCATAGAGATGATAAAGGTAAACGGGGTTGAGTTTGCAGTCAAATAGAATCTTTAAGGGAGCGGTAACAGTGAATTGATGGAGGGGCTGTTGAAAGAGCCGGACAGACGCAGGGTTTGTCCGGCCTTTGACTGTCTGGCTTTTCTATTTGTGTCGGTGTGCGCGCTGTCTGTCTGTGCGGTACTTTCCCTGGGCATACTTTGAAAAGATTTGAATCATGCGTAATGATACTGTTTTCTTTTCCGGATGAAAAATGTCGCCGTCACAATGAGAGTCATTCCTTCTGCGGCAGTAACTGCGAGCCACACACCGTCGATACCTAATAGCAGTGGCAGCACCAGGACGACCGTAATCTGGAATACCAGTGTCCGCAGGAAGG
>CAJTUQ010000033.1:0-5788 GCA_910579335.1 uncultured Dorea sp.
GGTATTGCCTGATATACGGACGTCCCCTATATTTTCGAGGTAGCAGAAGGATTTCATCGTATGTACGGTTGCATCTCCCGGCAATATCACCATGCCTTTGGAATAATAAATCATAAGAAACAACGATGAACGGTTTCTCCTGACTCCGATAGATTCTTTTCTTGCATACAAATTCGCATCGTACATTGCATGCTTAGGAAAAGGCTCCTGCATACGAAGCACAATTCTGCCGCCGCATACTTTCAACTCATCTTCTATACTGGTACTTACGTTTGCCGCCATATTGCTGAGCCTGGATTGAAAGGCACTGGCCTGAGGCCCGTATTCAAAGCCTCCGAAATAAACATTCTGAACAATCTTTTGAACCACTACTCCTTCTCGTATATTTGACTTAACCATTTCAAAATCCATATGCTTATTCTTCTCCAGAATCAAATACATTTCCTCGATAAACGGATGCTGTGGCATTTCCTGCAGAAATTCTTCAATGGCATTTATAAAATCCATTGCTCCGGGCTGGTATTCCGTCTTCCTTTTTTCATAGATGATATAATGATTCGACTGATCGCATAGAAAACTGGCTTCCTCCTTATTGCCATTGTCGTCTTCCGCCGTATATTCAATTGTAATTTTTTCAGCCCGAAATAGATGATCGGCCTTTATCGTTCCCCATATCTCGTCGCTTGAATACGATATCTCTATACATTCACTAGGCTCAATGTATTTTGAATGATAGTCCTGCCATGTCCTTCCGTAAGAACTGGATACATACTCCTCCTCAAATTTTTCCAATTGTCTTGATATGTTCCATACTTCACACGCTTCTTCCTTCCTGTAAGAACATAGAATAACCTCATCCTCCGCCCCGTCCCCGACAAGATACTGGGTACAGACGCCGTTATCGTCCTGAACACTGATGCTTTGTCCTTTTGCAATTCCCAGTATGCGCGAGAACACTTCCATCATCAGATTCCAATGATCGCTGTCCTGGTGAGAAAGGAATACTGCGTCAAAATAATAAGTACCTGTAATTTTGTATCTCTCCCGCGCCTTTCTGACAATATATTGAAACATATCTTCCACATTCTTTACATAAGCCATCCTGCCCGCCTTTACAGCACTGGTAGAGCCGCAGTCCGCCAAGGCCAGATATGCTAAAGCTCCGGTGCCCTGCTCATAGATCTCAATCAGATTACAAAGCCCCTGCCCCACTCCAAATACAACGACTCTCACATTATCCGCCATAGCTTTCTCCCTTTAACCTCTCCATCTTTTGCTCCTCATCATCTGTATATGCCGCATACCACCCTGTTTTCCCCTGTTCAGCAAAGATAAAGATATCCATGCTTCCTGGCGGGAACTCAAAATTCAACGCCTTGATTGTGATATTATGGAACTGGAAGAAAAACTCTTCCTTGTCATTTTGCAGCAAAGAAATCGACTGAAATCCTGTATTCAACAGCCCCTGCAACTGAAATCCTCCGTTTAAAACAGACGGAAGCTTAATCCCCACATAAATAGACACTCCCTGCCCATCCGGATTTTTACTCCATGCGGTCAAAAGATTCAGCGATTCCGCCTGCCCGGATGAAAGTCCTCCCAGTGCGCCAAGCCCGATTTCCCATATCATGCCGCTCCAAGGAACGCCTAATCTTCCCTGCCGGACAGGAGTATTGATTGACGTATATCCCATGTAATCGGGGAATTTTGTCTGCCGCCCTATAATAACATCTTTTAATACGGCTCCATACTGCGCAGCAAGCGACTTTGCCCGCATCCCCTCTTTGTCCTGTCCCCACTGAATCCCCGTATATTCACAATTCATCGTATTATTTATTTTGGAGCGTATCAGTTTCATGACGGAAAAAGAAAGCCCTTTCTCCTGCGCACCGTAACCAAACAAATCACACGCCTCAAGTCTCACCGTGCAAACGCTCCCTGACAAGCAGAACTCACTCTGCGACGCGTTATCATGCATTGACAGCTCTTCCACGCAAACCGAAAGCATCGCACTGTCCTCCAGCCGATAGACCACTCTTTTCGAAAGGGTGAAGCAATAGCTGCTGATGCCGCCGCTTCTTTGAAGACTTCCTTTCACTACAAGACAGTTTCCGTCCTCTGCCGTTTCCGCCGACGCAGAAGCATCAAACAATCTATTTACCAACAGCTCAGAAGTACTTGTAAAATCCTTAACCGCCGAATTTTCAATCACCACAACCAGCTCTGTGGTGGAAAAGTCATAATCTTTCTGCCTGCCGTCTCCAATGATTCTATCCCCATAGTAAGCAATTACTGCAGATATGTCCGATGGCCCCGCATAGATTCCCCGTTCCCCGTCCTCGTATATTCTGCTCCGCTCGATTGCCGCAAAATCCGCCCGCAGCTTTTCCTTATCAATGCCGTTCATTATAACAGCCGTCTCCTCCGGGAGGTGAGATGCTTCGACCTTCAAATCCAACAGCACGATTCCCTGATAATGCTTGTCCGTCACTGCCGATACAAATGCCTCATACCCCCTTTTTACCTTCCCTGAACCGTCGTAAGCTTTTTCCATCATTTCATGGAAGCTCTCGTCCCCGCACATATATTGTTCAATTGATACAGCATCCGTATACTTGAAAATCATGCGGGTACTCTCACGCCAGTACCTGGGATGGAGAAGAAATCCCCACCCCTCCGCCTCGATTGTAAACATCTCGGAAGGTTCGCAAAGTGAAAGAAATTCCTGTCCGCTGTGAAAACAGAAAATTGCGTCCCGATCCTGAAACATAAGCCGAAGCTGCGGCTTTATATGATATAAACGGATATCCGGATTCTCAGAGCTGTCAAAATCCGGCCCGCACGTTCTGCTTTGTGCAATGCCGAGCCATTCCCAGCCGTTATCCTCTCCGGAAATACCAGCGCAGAGTCCCTGCGCTGTCACCGCCCTTCTCTCTTGTTCCGGTTTTTCTGCCCTGCTTCTATGCGAAGCGGCCTTAGTAAGACAGTCAAACCTCCTCCGGTATATGAAATACTCTGCCTGCTTTACCTCTGCGGCGTCAGCAGATTCTGCTTCCCTCCAAAACATAACCGGGCACTCCGCCAAAAGCCCTTCACAAACGGCTGCCTTTGTCTCTGAAAAACGAAAATAGTCCGTCTGCTTTTCAAAAAAAACAAAGTGGCCGGACGCACTGTAATAATCTCCCGCAAACGCCATATACGGCGCTGTCGCAGACGGTAGCCCCTGATTTTTGAGTTCTTCTGAATCACCGCTTAAAAATGCATTTCCATGAGGAACGAAAGAAACCTCCCTCACCTCTCTGGCAAACTCTGTTCCTGCCAATCCTAGCAGAAGCTCCCCGCAATCTGGTTTGAAGATTCCCTCGATTCCCAGATAATACGTGCTTTTCGCCATCCGCTGCTTTTTTTGACTGTCAAAATATGTATAGAGCGCTTCCTTCTCAAATACAAGCTTCCCCCTTCCGTACAGCCGCACGCCCCTTCCAAAGCGGTCTGTCAGCGTACTGTCGTATGTCCTTTCAGGAAACTCAAGATAAGTTCTGTGATTGTCAAACAAGGCATACGGCGTCAGACGGCATTCGAGCGAGAGCTCGTATCCATTTTTTAGAATCATCACGCCTGCCTTAGAAAGAAATCCTCTTTGCTTTGCCTTCTCCTCTCCCTTTAAAAGCGGCATGGCATACCGAATGCCTGTATGCAGCGAAAAAAAAACATCCTTCCCTTTTTCGGTCTTAACAGAGAAACGCATTGTACCGCTTTCCCCGCCAAATGCCGCAAGCGTAATGCTTTCTCCCAATCCGGCGCACGTCATCCCACAGTCATTTTTACCGACGAAAACGAACGAAAAGTCCCCTGACAGGCAAAGCTTCTCCTCCCGGCACGATAATTTTGTATTCCCCTTTAGTATCAGGCGGTAATTTCCAAAAGAAAGCACGGAACCTTTACTCATGTCTGAGATTCCAAAGCATCTCCAAAAACAGTAAGCCTTCTCCGGATTTTCAATCCACAGGATACACACATTCCTGCGCATAAGATATTTTTCAAGCTCTTTGCAAAGCTCTGTTCTGTCACCTTCTGTTCTCGGACAAAAAATGTAAGTGCCAGCCTTTCCCGCCGAATCATCCAGAGAAATCCGCTCCTGCAGACTCAAATCCATTGTATAGAAGTACATCGTGCCTTCGGTATTTTCGTAAATAGCCGCCTTGTTTTGATACACTTTGTCCAATCCATGCATTCTCTACACCTCAATCCGGTCTCCGAACGCCAGGACAAGACCTCCCAGCGGACACTCCTTCCATTCCTTGTATACCGGCACTTCCCTCCCGTCCGGTGATCTCCGGTATATACGGAGTGTATCGGGGACCCTAGACTTGCGGCAATAGATGCCAAGCTGCTGCAATACTTTGTTAAGCGTAGTGCCCACAGGCACTTTTCTTGTCTCTCCGTTTAAAACAATGCGGACAGAAGCCGTCATTGTACTTCTCCCCCTGAACATTATTACCGGAACATTCAAATGGTTTACATTAGACGGATCAAGAAGCACCGACTCTGTCGCCTCCAAAAGCCCTCCGTAAGTATCGGCCGCCAGAAGTATCACATGATCCGACGGGTACCCGCTGTCCGGCACCGAACTGTCCGGCAGGTCCGCAGGATACATAATTCTGTAAAATGGCTGCCGCGCCTTCGGTACCAGAAAATCTCTCAGCCCTCCCCCGAACACCACGTTGTCATCCTCCAGCCCGCCGCAAATATCCGCCGCATCTGCAAAACCGTCCGCAAAGCTGTTAAATTCCAGAAATTTTCCATTCTCGTCCATAGGGAACGAGACGTCGTACTCCTCACGGAACGCAGTGGCAAACCCGGCGCCATTATCAATATCCGGATTTTCCTGCGGCATATATAGCTCTGTCTGCACTTCCAGAATACTGCCCGGCCTTAAATCACAGATTCGATTATTTCCCTCATAACCGTAAAAGAAGTACGGCATGTCATCAAATACCTGATAGGACATCCTAGCGATCGCTTCCGTAAGAAGATAAAAACCATACGGCGTCGCAAAGTCGCAGATTTTTTTCAAAAACCCCTTATACTCTTCTTTCGAAAGCGGAGTTAACGCACCCGTACTTAAGACAAATATCCCCTCCTGTTTTTTCAGGCTGATGCCGCCGGAAACGACAGGGAGCTCCGGCTCCGTCTGAAACAGCTGACAATCAAATCGCTGCTCTGTGCGCTCTTCTTCCAGAGCTGTCTGGTGGTAAATCAGGGCTGGTGTTCTGCCGTCCTGGAAAACGGGGTAATATCCTTCCAGAAAGACTTGCGTAAGCTTAGAAAAATCTCCCCGAACCGTCCTCCCGTTCACGTCAAAACCGGCCGCAAGCTTAAAATCTCCAGCCTTTTTATATTCCACCGTATATTGTTTATGATAGATTTTTTCCCCGCTTTCCGTCACAAAGAAGTCCGGTTCATATTCCCCCCGGTATTCCCATTCTATCTGCACGGTTTCTGCATCCCTATGCCTGATTACAAGCTGCGGCACCGCCATAGAGATATGATTGCCGCACACCTTCGGCCTGCTGACCGCACCGCCCTTCTGTCTGTAACAGAAAAGCTCGCACCGCATAAGCTCGTCCCTTTGAAGCGACGTATACGGCACAGATGCCTTCACTTTTATTGTCTGTCCGCTTTTATACACTTCTATGTCCGGCAGACACAGACGTTCCCGCCCATTCTTCATAAAAACAAGCTGCACCGTATCCGGCTCCGCCTCATCTTCCGCCTTCTGCGCATC
>CAJTUQ010000033.1:5798-25028 GCA_910579335.1 uncultured Dorea sp.
TTCCCAGACAAAGCTCTATCTCCGTCGTTTCCTCCTCGCAACGGCAGTCTAAGGAAAGGACTTCACATGCATCTGAAAAAAACTCCAGCTGGCCGCTCTCCGGGCCGAACGCATGAAATCCATCGTTCCCCGCCATGCTAAGCCGGATTTGGTCCGCAGGGTAAAATCCGATTCCTCCAATCCTGATATAATTGGTATACAGAGGAACCTCGCAGGTAAACGCCGCCCCCTGCTCCGACCATAATGTTAATTCTCCCTTTGCAATGCCATCCGGCGTCTTGTCCCAGAAAATGACAAACTCATCCCCGTCATAAGTTCCTCTTATATTCTCGAAAGTATGAAGAAGAAGGGCAGTTTCCTGACTGCATACGGGTGCGCTTCCCTGATTTGCTTTTAACAGAATGCCATACTCCTTCTTTTTTTCCAGCCCTTTCAGTTCGAGTCTGACATAATGCATACCGTCCGTGTCTGAAAAAGTATAGGTATCCTTTTCGCTCCCATTCTCCAACAGGATCATCGTATAACTTCCCGTGTAGGTACAGCCGCTTCCGCCATTTAGCTGCCAGTCTACTTCCGCCTCATATGTACCCTCTTCTTTTTGGGCGCTGACTGCCGTCTGCATAATTGTGATTTTATTGACTACTTCTCCCATATAAACCTCTGTTCATCCGTCACATATGATTCTGTACCGCAAAGTCTCCCGCCGCAATACCGTTCGCACTTAAAACAGCGCCTGACCGCTTCTCTGTCTCCAGATTATAGACGATGTCTTCTCCGCCATCCTTAACGAAAAGTACTCCGCAGCTTCTTCCATCCTGCGCTTTTATAAGACTCATTCCTTCCCGGACGTCCTTTGCCTTGACCCATCCGTCTAAAGTCAGGAGCGGATGGTCCCCTGTCACTCCAAGCACATTTCCGTCTTCCAGACGGATATCCAGAACCGTATCTTTTCCGCTCCAGATATTTGTTATCAGGAGAATACTATCCTCTGACCAGACAAAATCCCCGATACGAATATCCTCAATCTTCCTTCCCATGCCTCCTGCCATAGCTATTTCCGTTCCCTTCCGGAAACAGCCGTATTTGAGTGCGATGGGCGCCACCTTTTTCAGACACGATTCCCTGTTGGAACAAATATAAGAAATATGTCTCCTGGGAGTTCCGGAACCGGTCTGCAGTGTATATTCTATTTTAAATTCATAATCAAAATACTTCGTTTGCCATGAACCCAGTTCATTGTATACCACTCCCCACGGCCCTGTCATATCATACTCCAGCCGCGACTCATTTACATTTAGCTTTATCGCCCCTTCTTCGGCTTTATATGACGCAGACGATGCAACCAGCATTCGCCCTCCGCCCGTTCCGCCGACAGGAGTGATACAGCAGGACGCTGCGGGCCTGTCGCTTTCGCTGCACAAAAACCGGCTTCCGCTAAATGCCAGAAGGGAACCTTTTCCTGGAACTCCAAGAATCGGCAGGTTTGTCCCCTTCTTCTGCCCAAAAAGACACAGGTAATCTAAATCAGACGTATCCGTCGGCTTGCGGTAAAGCGCTACAACGATATGCTCATCGTCCGCAGTACACTCCCCGGCTGTATAAGGCATCGCCTGCTTTGCCTGCGCCAGCGTCTTTCCCTGCGGAAAGGTAATATAATTCCCTTTATGCTGCTCCGGATGAATATGCTCGTATCTAACACTGGGAGCGCCTTCGGCATAGTTTTCCACAATAGCTATTTCTGCATCATCCTCTTTTCTTGTGCCCCATGCCCCATAAACAATCAATGTAACATCACCTTTTGCGTCATCTGCCGGAAGCACCGTTTCCTCTGCATAATTCAGTTCGAAAGTATTTCCGGCGGTCCGCAAAGGCAGTATTGCTAAAACCTTTTCCTCATCCTGACTGACAAGCTTGGCAAAAATGGAAAGCCGCTCATGCTCCGCCCTCAAAGACATCCTTGCACATACCCTTGCCTTTCCCAAGTTCTTATCAATCGTAAACTTTTGTATATCAAAGCTGTCATAGACAACTCCCAGCCTTGGTTCCGGGATTTCCTGAAAAATGCACTGTCCGTCGTCTTCCAGGCTCCTCCGCCTATTTAAAGGGCTCTCTCCCATACGTACCACACCGTTTCGCAGTGTCTTACTTCTATTTATCAATTCCTTCGGGTATTCTTCCAACTGATTTTCAAATTGTGCTCCCATATGATAGCTTCCTCCTGATTCTATACCTTTTACTACATTTTTATTATAGCTTTTTTCGACGCATAAACAAGCCGGTGGCCTTGAACGGTCATTTTAGTGACATGAATGCAGCAGCAGATAATATAAGATTCCGCCGTACCCGTTCATAAAACCGGGATTTATAATCTCTTGCGGCAGAAGTCTTACGCTGCCTGCCACATCATACCACACCGTTTCTTCTCCGATAGCCTTCGCAGCCTTCTCCAGTATCCAAAGGTTTCCGCATGTCCCGTGACACAGAGTAAAACTGTCTCTGCGCCAGCAGTCCTTTACCTTCTCATAAGCATGCATCATGTCGTTTTTCATGCGTTTTCTCCATTCCTTTGTACAAGCATGCTGATAACAGTATACCCTTGACAGCAGGACTCCTGCCGCTCCATGACACCATGCGACCGCACCTGTGTCATCCTTTTCATCTTCTCCGCGCACGTCTCGCCAGTTATTTTTCTCCCGGCTATACAACGTATTCTCATAAGCCCATATCTCCTCGGCAAGCGCCTGATATTTTTTCCTGCCGGTCTTTTCCCAAAGCGTGGTAACCGCCATCAGGACGCCGCTGTTTCCATGCGCCATTCCCGCCATAGGCGGTATTCCCTTCTCCACTGTCCAGCCGACTCCCGTCTCCTGCCTTTGAGCCTTCATAAAAAGCACTTCTACCGCATATTCCGCCATAGATAAATATTTTGAATCCTCTGCGGCTTCATACAGCATCAGCAGCACCGCCGCCGCTCCTGCATTCCCCGTGAGCAAATCATATTTATTGTCGGCTCCTAACAGTCTTCCCACAATTTCAGCATGACGCTTTGCATATTCCAGATATACGCCTTCCCCCGTCTGACGGTTAAGCAGCAGATATGTATACAGAATCGAAGCCTCCCCTTCATATGCTCCGGTATTTTTCGTATTCAGCCTGTCAGACGATATGATTCCCGCATCCGTGTAGCAAAACAGCATTTTCTTAAGAGTCACGGCAATATCTGCTATTTCCTTCCTGTCAGATTTCCTTTTTAACGCGTCGAATATCAGCAGCATTCCAGCCAGGCCGTCGTACAAATACATATTCATAGGCATAATATTCCATGTCTGCTTTCCATAGGCGGACATCTGGACCTTAAACCATCCAACCTGTGTTTTATCGTGATTCCAGACAGCGTATTTCAGCAGGCGCTCCGTCAGCTTGCTGCACACAGACGCCGCATCCCTCCCGTCCTTCAAAGCGTCTTTTTCTTTTGGCATTCTTTTTGCAGAGTATACGCGATTTATACAATCCTCACTGTTCTCCGGCATAAGAGCCAAGGCCAGGCAGATGTATCCGCACTGCTTGTCCCTGTCGTCTGCATCAAGCTTTTCCAGCCTGTCATGCAGGATATCCATAGCCGGCTTTTCAAAATATCCCCCGAATCTCTCCTCCCTCGAATCATAGAGCGCAGTCTCGCTCAGCCGGTAAGAAAAATACGGTACATCCCCGTCTAACAAATCCTTTACTTCGCTTTTTATAATATTTTTTTCCTTTTCCGACCTTCCCATCCACATCGTCCATAAAAAGAGCTCTCTGTCAGCGCCGTCCTTAAGCAGAGAAGGATGATAAGAACCGGCCAGAAGCATCGCATATCTCTGGGTGTCCGCCAGAAGGAAACGGCTCTTTGTCTCTCTTAATTCCTCAAGCATGGCCGAAAACTCTTTCTTTTTCCCAAGCACGGCCTGATAAGCTCCTTTAAATCCCTCTAACAATTCCATCCGGTATCCGGACGGACTTTGAAATTTTCCATTTACCGTTGCCAGATTCTCATCCTTTCCTGATTCCGGATAACAGTAATCAATATAAATATCAGAAGTACCCGCATTTTTGATGCGGGGAACCTTAAACGGATACACCTGCCCCTCTATTCCGCTGATTGCGCTGCTGTTGATGCCATTGCCGTTGTAATTCCAGGAGTAAAACGGCAAAAGCCCCGTATAGAGGACAGACTGTGCCAGTTGGTAACAGATTTCCTCATTTGCCGTCGCCCTCTTTCTGTTAAATGTAATGTTCACCAATGTTTCCAAATCTATAAGAACCGGATATTCGCCGCTTGCAATTACATTTTCACTATGCAGATCCTTTGTCCCTAAAAGATATGCCAGAAAGATATGTACCCCCAGTCTTCGGTAATACCTCTCAAGCTCCATTTCGGATTTGCATGTTTGATATCGCACAATTGAGCTCCAGCTATGGTTTTCATATGATAAAAACGGATAGTCATACTGGGTAAGCCCGGTCATATCAGCAAGCCATCTTAAAAGCCTTTGATAACTCTCCTCATTTTCCATCGAATGCGGTTTATATAAGATATCCGTGCCATCGTCCAAACGAATCTTAAGCACCTGCTTCCCTTGATTATGCAAATCTGAAAAGCTGCCGCTGATTTTTACGATTCTGCGTATTTCCCGGCCTTTGCACAGTTTTTTGCAGATTTCTTCCCTATCTTGTTTAAAAAAACATAGGATTTCCTCATAAAAGTCCACCATCTGCCCTATCTTTTTTTCCATACACCGGTATAAAACCGGATACTGCTCAAACAGCGCCGTTACATTTTCGGCGTCTCCTGCAATCCGGCTGCAAAAATACTCATATTCTTCCTTTGCATCCTTTCCCTTCAGCAATCCTTTCCCTTTACTTTCATGGAGGTTTAAAATAAAGGTTCTTAGATACACAATCTGAAGCTGCTGATTCAGATGGTTTGAAAAATCAGAATACAGGTTGTCTGAGAAAAATTCGCAGTACCCGCTTAAACGCCCTCTCAAAAGCTCCGTGCCAAACCCGGTAAAAGAAACCTGCCGTCCCGATGCAGACGACGATTCAATATATTCCATAAGGCCGCCGGATTCGCCTTTTGTACGCTTCTTATCTTCCCCTTTTAAATGATAGGGCAATTGTTTTAGATAGCCTTGAAACTCTTGACAATGTTTTAGCATAGATTGAAAAGACTTCTCTCCAAACATTTTTTCCCAATACTCGTATCTGCCCGTGTCATATCCTTCCCTGTCATCAAAAGCATACTGCCTCTCCGACAGGTAGCTGCCGCTTCGCCGCATGTCTAATCCTCCGTTTATCTTCTGAATTGTTAAAGGGGCGGGATGTTCATCCCGCCCCTCCATTGTTCGTTTGCATTAACAGCAGTAAATAGTCAAAAACGCTTCACAAAGTCTGGTTGTCGACCCGTACGGGATGATATTGTCATCATCGGAAACTAGTTTTCTGATTTCATCCATTTCCTCGTACAAATTTCCTGCACATTCTAAAATTTCTTTTTTCTGCATTCTTTTATCCCTCCATTCTCATATTTTATTATGTAGTACTTTTCACATCAAAAAAAGATAAATCAACACTGAACTCATGCTCCTTTACTTGATATGAAATAATACCTCCATACTCCTCCACGATCCGGCCGACACTTTTCTGTCCATAGCCGTGAGATTTTTTGTCAGCCTTTTCCGATATCCAGATACCCCTGTCTTTTTGGGGCTTTTTCTCTATACTATTGGTAATCTGAATAAACAGCATTTGATTTTGCTTTTCAATTTTTGTTAAAATCCAGCGTTCATTTCCTTTCATTCGCTCACATGCTTCCATCGCATTATCCAAAAGATTTCCAAACAAAGAGCATATCTGGTTGTCATTAAACGGCAGATATGGATGATAAACCGCTTCAATGTCAAACCTTATCCCCATTTGCTCTGATACGCTTTTCTTCTGGCTCAACAACATATCTAACGTATTATTTCCCGTCCAAACTCCTCCTATATTTGAATCAAAAGCATTTTGGCCTATCTTCTCCAAATAAGCTTTAATTCTTTTACAGTCATTTGCTTCTGCATAGCCGTTAAGTATTAAAAGGTGATTGTTTATATCGTGGACTAGTTCCCGGTTTCTTTCTATCAGTTTTGCCATTTCCTGATATTTTTGCCCTACTATCGCATCCCTGGATATTAAAAACTCATTTTCCTTTTTTATCGATTGATTTTTTAACAATATTATCCCGATAAACAATACGATAATCATCAAAACAAATAACGATAATCCGGCGCTTCCGCCTCTCATTTTCAGCGCGCCGTCAACCATGTCGCTTAAAATATTCTGGTAATACCGAAGCACTCCGTAGAATATTGCACTCCACAAAATCAAAATACTCTTGTACTCTCGAAAATCTATTAAAGCTATCTTTTTACGAACTGCGACAAGGCATGAATATATAAACAGCCGTGAAATAATAAAGATGATAATTTGCCAATATGTCATCGTAAGATAGACTTTATGTTCGAATTGCTGCTGCAAAAACACCATGCTTAAAAACGCAAATAAAAAATCAATCAATGATATTAATGAAAACGGCAGCGCCGCCGTACCTATACAAAGGACAATATCCTTCCCCTTTATGTAAACAACGCAAGCGCTCGTTATTACAATACAAAATATAAATACTGTCCGTGAAAAGAACAACAACATTCTATTAACTGACAGCAGTACCCCTACGGCAGCTATGTTTCCCCACTCAATGATTTTCTCTTTCCTGTCCAACCGCTCGCTCTCCAACACGGTAATAAAAAGGAATTGATAGCAAAGCCATACTTCAAAAAAAGCAATCCCCGCCTGAACACTAAAAAGAAGTATCTCTCCCATCATTTCCTCCTGCCATAGTCATGTATCTTCTGTTTCACTCTCGGAAAATGCGCCCTGCTGACGGTAACGCAATGTTCTCCCCTCAAGTATATCACATTGCTGCTCATTTTTATAATGTGTTTTATATTCACAATATAACTGCGCTCTACCATAATAAAATCGTCGCCTGGGAGTTCCTTCATTATATTTTCCATTGTAATCCGTTCTCGGAAACGGCTTGTCGTCGTCGTATACTCTATATATTTTGTACCTTTTACTTTACTGATATAGATAATCTCATTGTAATATATGATTTTACTTTTCGGTTCGTTAGATTCCAATACTTCAATAACTCTGTAATTTCCCTTGTTCCTGCCGCACTCTTGTATAAGACGGCGCATCACCTTCCAAAGCCTGCTGCCCATATTGCTTTTTAAAACATATTGGTCAGCATCTATATTATAGCTTTCTATTGCATATTCCGAATGAGACGTCAGAAACACCAAACGCATATCCGGCCATCTCTTTCGTACGGTTTTTCCAAGCTCCATGCCATTCATATTCGGAAGCTCTATATCCGCTAATAAAATGTCGTATTCCTTTGCAAGCGCCTGATTCTGCAGAAACTCTTCCGCTGATTGAAACACTTCTGTCTCCACAGAAACATCCTCTACAACATCCGTCATACATTCTTTTATGAGCGTCGTCAACAATTGCTATTTTTACCATCTTCAAACTCCTATTTCCAGTATATCATCTTGTTTAATTTTTTTCATTTTATTGACCATGAATGGGCGTTTTATGTCCTCAAAATGCATATTGTATATGCAATTTAATTTTATTTGTATAATTGCCAATTAATATGGATTCTATAATTTACGCGCACTTTAAAATTATTATTAAAAAAGGAACCGCCATTTACAAAAAGCAGTTCCTTACTATCTTAAAATATGATTATTCCACTACTGTTACTATTCTTTAAACACCTCTTGATAAAAGAACCCGGCAATATAGTAATTATAACATTAATAATCCGTTATACAATATCATGTCCGCAAATGGTCCGTTTTTATCCTTAAAACGCATATTGTTAGATTGTTTCTCTCTATTTTTAAATTAATCTGATAATTTATCTTTATTTTCCTCTGCCATAATCATGTATCTGCTGCTTTACCTTCGATAAATAAGAGCGGCTGACCGTTACATGATAATCCCCGTTCAGATATATAACATGGCTGCTCATTTTTATAATATGCTTTATATTTACGATATAACTCCGGTCTACCATGATAAACTCTTTCTCTGGCAGTTCCTTTTTAAGATTGTCCAATGTAATGCGTTCCCTGTACTGGCCGGCCGTTGTAATATATTCAACATATTTAGAACCCTTCACCTTGCTGATATATATGATTTCATTGCAATATATGACCCGCCTTTCCTGGGCGTCATTTTCTGCAGTTCCCACAACCCTGTAATGCCCGTTCTCCATATTCCGTCTCTCGATAAGACGCTTCATCACTTTCCAGAGCCTGTCTCCCATATTGCATTTTAATATATACTGGTCCGCGTCGATATTGTAACTGTCCGCCGCATACTCGCGATAAGAGGTTAGAAAAACCAAATACATATCCGGCCACTTTTCCCGGACGATTTTTCCAAGCTCCATACCATCCATTTCCGGCAGGCTTATGTCCGCCAGCAGGATATCATACCTTTTTCCAATCATCAATTCATGCAGAAAGGCTTCCGCCGACGCAAATGTTTCCGTTTCAACAAAAGTATAATCAATTACGTCCGCCATGCATTCTTTAATAAGCTGCAGCATATCCGAATCATCATCAACAATTGCTATCCTTATCATTGGCTTGTTTCTCCGTCAGTACATAAAATTTATTTTTATTTATATCGTAAAATATTGCTTCATCCTGTTTTACATACAACTTAAAAGTATGCTCCCACAAAGTTTTGTCCGCCGTCTCCTCGATGGCCTTTCCAGAATGGTATATGTACTCCCCCTCTTGCTTATCCTGAATCTTTTTTATAATATCCGTTACCGCTTCCTCCACCTTCATGGACTGGAGTCTTGAGTTCCATTTGCCAAGAAGATTACGGATATTCGTTTTATTCAGTTTCACTTTCCTGCAAAAGTACCTGGATGCAGGGAATACTTCCTCGGCGCTCTTCCCCATATGGCTGAGGACGGCTTGAAACTCTTTTGCCCCGCTCTCAAAAGGAAAACCGAGTTCAAGATACGCATAAATATGCCAGACCGCTTTTTTCAAATAAATAACATCTCCATGCCTCTCATAAATATCCCTCAGCCAGGCAACACTTTTAATTAGTATCTCTTTTTCCGTCTCTCCAAAAACATCTACATTGTACAGCGCCAGTTTAATGGCCGCTACCTCCACCTCGTCATATAACATTGTACTATACCTGCCTTTTCTTTTTATAGTACATTTTGATTTATTATTTGTAAACCAATTGCATATAAGTAATTTCTCATTTTTTATTACTGTTGCTACAATAGAATGGTGAAGGAGGTTGCAGTCAAATGGAAGTAGGCGAAAGAATCAGACATATACGCGAATCTAAAAATATGACACAGAAGAAACTGGCTGATTCTATCCATATCTCCCCCAGTTTTATGAACCGCATAGAGAAAGGCTCGTCTCCTGTTTCTCTGGATTGTGTGCGCAGTATCGCAAACGTGCTGGATGTCACTCCGCAGGCCATATTATGCGATATTTTTGTATATCCCGATGAAGATTCATCAATATCTGAAAAAATAAAAATAACCGTCGAAAAATTCCCTATCCAGCGGCAGCAGGAATTTCTTGACATGCTGGAATTTTTAGTTTCCCGTATGAAATAATTATATCATTCTATTTCTTTTTTTGCATTTCACAGGCCACAAACAGCATTTATTTGACCGTTAAATGCACGATTAAGCAAAATTTACTGATAATATCATATGTTTTCAGTTAATTCTTTTATTCTGTATCCTCTAGGCGTAACCATCTTTCCATCTATCAGCTTTGTGTCGCTGTTCCCGACAAACACTGTTGAAAACATGTCCGCCTGCATATCTTTCAGTTCGTCAAGTGTGAGAACTTCCATCGTTTCCCCGTTTCTGGCTATATTTCTTACAATCCCGCATATCGTATCCGGAGATTTGGCTCTTCCTATCACCTCACATGCCTTTCCCAGATAATCGTTCCGTTTCCTGCTGGAAGGGTTATACAGACAGATTGCAAAATCAGCTTCTGCCGCCAAGAGCAATCTCTTCTCAATCACGGCCCAAGGCGTCATAAGATCACTTAGACTGATAAACGCACAGTCATGTCCTAAAGGAGCTCCCAGAACCGCCGCACCGCCAAGCGCCGCCGTCACTCCCGGAATCACTTCGATCTCAATCTGCGGGTAATCTTTAGAAAGCTCAAACATCAGACCTGCCATCCCGTAAATTCCCGCATCTCCGCTGCATACCAAGACAGCGCTCTTTCCTTTTTTGGCTTCCTCAAATGCCATCCGGCATCTCTCTGTCTCCTGACGCATCGGAGTTGTCAAATACTCTTTCTCCGGAAAATATTCTTTCAGCAAATCCACATAAACCGTGTAACCTACAATTACATCACAGCTCTTTATGACTTCCGCTGCTTTTACGGTCATCTGCTCATAGGCTCCCGGCCCTATCCCCGCTACATATATTTTATTCAAACCTGACCTCCCATCTGCCCGCCGCCGCCGCAATCGTGATACCGTCCGCTGCCTGTTTTGAAAGAATAATATCTCCGCCGCCGCTTCCGCACACAGCGCTTCTCTCACATACATTATCGCTTCCTGTTATTTCCTTTACAAACTCAGACCTTGTAAAGTCTCCCTTTGCCTTCTCCAGGACTTCGGCGGAAAACGTCTTAAATTCCCATTTATATTTTTCACACAGCTTCAATATCCCTGCTTCTTCCGCTTTTAAATCAATACTGGAAACCCCGCGGACACTCTCTACAAAAATATTGTTCTCTTCTAATGTCCGCAGCACTTTCTCCTCGATTTTCTCCGGTTCTATCCTGCGCCTGCATCCAACTCCCAGCACAACAGACTTTGGAATAAGGTACAGTGCGCTGTTCCACAACGGATACTTCCGGACGCCGACAGCGATATCCGGCGCTTCCGGGTCATCTAAATCCCACTTTTGCGCTTTTTCAGGCGGTGCGTCTTCCCACCGCTTTACTTGCTCTGGAAACATCCCGAATATCCCGGCGCAGGATTTTTCAATATACACGGAGACGCTTTTTTCCGAGAGAAGCTTTGCAGAGATTGCCTTTGCTTTCTCCATGTCATGAATCCGCAGTCCGTTTTTTACTGCAAATATATCTACCGCCCATTTCCGATTTAAATCCGTAGCCGTAGTAATTACCGGAACCGCCCCAATCTTTGCGCTAATAAAGGCGGCAAGCTCATTTGCTCTTCCGATATGCCCGGATAGTAGCGGTATGCAAAAAATCCCTTGCTCATCGACGACTAAAACCGCCGGATCCTCTGTCTTAGACTTTATATAAGGCGCCGCCGCACGGACTGCGATTCCCGCCGCCCCGATATAAATAAGCGCCTCTCCTTCCTTAAAACTCTTTCTCGTCCACTCATCCAGAGATTCATCGGCCGCATCGACCGCATTTTTATATTTTCTCGACGTTTCTACCTCATACCCATGTTTTCGAAGGCTCCCAGCCACTCTTTCCGCAGTTTTGCTTCCGTTTTCCGTAAAACTGATTATTGCTATCTTTTTTATCAAAGTTTTTTCACTCCCTTGCGGAACCCTGTCGTAAATTCCGGGTGGTATAATTTCGAGCGCTCATAATTGTTATGAAGCACGGCGTCTCCCACAATTATCAGCGCCGTCTTTGAAATTCTATTCTCCTTAGCCACCGCTTCAAGCGTTGCGACCGTACACAGATGCACCTCTTCCTCCGGCCACGTCGCCTTGTACACAATTGCTGCCGGCGTATCCTCTTTATACCCGCCTGACAACAGCTGGCCTGTCAGCTTATGAAGAAGTCCTGCACTTAAAAAAAGTATCATCGTTGCACCGTGCGCTGCAAAAGCCTGTACGCACTCTCTCTCCGGCACCGCTGTCCTGCCTTCCGTACGGGTAATTATAACACTCTGGCTTATACCCGGAAGAGTATATTCTAAGTTAAGTGCTGCCGCCGCCCCGCAAAAAGAACTGACCCCCGGACAGGAGTCATAGGCTATCCCTTTCTCATCCAGAATGTCCATCTGCTCCCTGACTGCCCCGTATAGACTCGGATCTCCCGTATGCAGCCGCACAGTTACATGCCCCTCTTTCTCTGCATTTTCCATAACCTCTGTCACTTCCTCCAGCGTCATATGCGCACTGTTAAAGACTTTGCATCCTTTTTTGACAGATTCCAATAGTTCCAGGTTCACCAGCGAACCGGCATAGATTACTACGTCAGCCTCTTTTAAAAATCTCTGTCCCCGCACCGTAATCAAATCTGCCGCCCCCGGTCCCGCTCCTACAAAATGTACCATACGCTCTCCCTGCCGCCGTTTTACTCCGGCAATTTCCATATTGACAAACAACTTACTTACTGCCCTTGCGATTCTTCACCTGTACAGCCTTTGGTATCAATATAGCTGCCTGTATATTTCCTCCAGCTGCTCGTTTGTCATCTTCACATAGCTCTGGTTCAAAAGTCTCTGCTGGCTGGTTTGCACGCTCTCTGCAAATATTTTTATCTCTTCTTGCTTCATTCCATAGTCCCTCAGCCGCTTTCTCGGTATGATCCGGCTCAGGATTTCATCTATTTTATCGTAAACTTCCGTCTCCTCACAGCCGAGTATCCCCCCAAGGAAACGATTAAGCCCTCCAAGCTTCCCGTCCGGCTCCATTTTTTGGTATGCGGAAAACACCGCAGTCAAAAATTGATAATTCGCCTCGCCGTGGGTTACATGATACACGCCGCTCAACGGATAAGACATCGCATGGACCGTTCCTGTGCCGGCGTTTCCAAATGCAATGCCCGCAAGGTTACTGGCCGTCAGAAAATCTTCCAACAGTTCCATGCGGCTCTCCTCTCCCTTTTCAAGAATCTCCATAAACCCGTGCATGATTATTTCCATCGCCTTCATACTGAACATCTCCGTATACAGGTTTGCCCTCGGCGACACATACGATTCAATCGCATGGATAAATGCATCAATCGCACTTGTAGCGAAAAAACTATAAGGCAGGCTGCTTAAAAGCTCAGGAATCAGCACCGCATCATCTGCATATATTTCATCCGCCGCAAGCCCAAGCTTACTGTGGATACTTGTAAGCTCCGTAATAGACACGTTAGACACCTCAGAACCGGCGCCGCAGGTCGTAGGCACCGCAATAAGCGGACGCTCCTTTTCAAGCGGCACCTCCTTCTTAAATATCTGCTCTGCGCTGTAATTGCCGGAAAGTACCAGAATCTTAGCCATATCGATGACCGCGCCGCCCCCGATGGCGATAATTCTTTTGCATCCTGTTTTCCTAAAATCCTCAAGCAGTGCGTCAATCATTAGATCCGTCGGCTCTCCGGCTCCGTACTTACTCTTATACTCTACATGAGCCGCAAGTCCAAGCGGCAGAAAATAAGTCTCATATATGCTTTTACTTGCCAGAATAAAATCTTCCTCTCCAATCTGATATTGCCCGGCAAATTCCTTTGCACTGCAAAACCTTTGTACTGTTGTTTTCTGCTGAAATAATTTCATAATCTCTCCTTTACAATCACCAAAGTATAATATCCTGCCGTTTCCGGCATCTGCTCTATGCCATGATAGATATGCTCTCCGTCCATCCCGCAATTTTCCACCATGCAGATTTCAGCCGCGCACCCCTTTAACTGTTCTTTTATGTCAGAAATTCTTTGCCCCGCTTTCATTAAAATCTTTGTTCCGGGAAGCGCCAGAGCCATCTTTGTCTCGTAGGAGGCCGGTATAATATGAAGCTGCTGCGCTCCCTCTGCAATGCCGCTGTTCATCCTCGCCGCCGCCGCGCAAAAAGATGGTACGCCGCTCACGATCTCTACGGAGTACCCCATTTTTTTCACTCCCATGTGAAGATAACTATACGTTGAATAGATGGTCGGGTCCCCCAAAGTAAGAAATGCGATAACCTTTCCCTCCTCCAGCTTCCCGCAAAGCCTCCTCACCCCTTCCTCATGGCTCTCTTTTAAAACCTTCGCATCCTTTGTCATCGGCATGTGAATGCCCAGAAGCTCCTTTTTCCAAAGCTCCGGGTAAATCCCTTCAACAATCTTATATGCGACTGTCTCCTGCGGAATTTTCCCAGGAACCGCTATAACGTCGCTTTCCTTGATAAGCCGAAGCGCTTTCAGCGTTAAAAGCTCCGGGTCTCCTGGTCCTACGCCGATTCCGTATAATTTCCCAGTCATATTTATTCATCTCCTCTCTTTTGTTTTCCCTCTGCGGATAAAAAACAGAGCTTCCCTGCCGCAATTTCATCCGCACGGCTTGTCTTTCCAAGAAGCCCGTACATTTTTGAAAATACGATGGCTTCAACTGTCATTTCTTTCCCTGAGTGCAGATTAAGATATTGTTTTATTTTCTCCATAATCTGCTCCATCAAAGATTTCCTTTCCTCTTTGGTACATCTTGAAAGCGCATCGTCTACAGTCATACAATCAAGCAGCCCGCTTGCTTTCTCCGCAGAAAACCCTGCGCGCAGCGCTGCCGCCGCCAAAAGCTCCATACGGCAGTCCGCCTGCGCCGAATGCGTATTCATAATTCCCCCGGCAACCTTTATAAGCTTCCCGATATGCCCGGCAAAAAGCAGCGCCGTACATCCCAGTTCACCCGCCATGTCGATAGACTGTCCGATAAAATTACTGCACTTTACCACTTTTGTCTCTTCTATTCCATAGTTTTCTTCCAAAAATTCCAACCCGTAATTTCCCGGCGATAAGATCAGGTATTTTTTCTCCGTATTTTGTTCTGCAAGCTTTACTTTCATATCCAGATAAACCGTGTCCACGATCGCCTGCTCACTCATAGGCTCCACTATACCGCTGGTTCCTAATATGGAAAGTCCTCCCTTTACTCCGAGCCTCGGATTAAACGTTCTTTTCGCAAGCTCTTCTCCTTGGGGGATAGATATCTCAACATCAATTCTCCCCTCATATCCCACTTCTTCACAGACCTTCTCTGCCTCTTTTATTACCATCTGTCTTGGAATCCGGTTAATCGCCGCCTCACCTACGGCCTGCTCCAGTCCCGGCTTCGTAACCCTTCCGACGCCTTCTCCTCCATCCACGGTGATAACTCTGCCCCGCCCGTCCTCATCCCTCCTCGTCACCTTACTGTACACAAAAATTCCATCCGTTATATCCGGGTCGTCTCCGGCATCCTTTTTTACAGCGCAGGATACCACATACGGAATGCTGCTTAAATCCTCGTATTCGATTTTAATGTCCCAAATCCTCAATCTCTGTTTTTGACCTTTCGGCAGCTCCACCCATATCTCGTCCATCCCGTCTGCCTTCCGGATTCCAAAAAGCAGCTGCATCGCGGCTTTGGTCGCCCCCTGCGCACATGTCCCGGTAGTGTAACCGCATCTTAGTTTCTGACTTTTCATTTGCTTCCCCTTATCAGTCTCCGGATTCTAAAAAGCCAGAAGATTCCTCCTCCGGCTTTGTCCTTTGCCTCTGCACTTGCTATTAGGAAAATACTCTGTCCGCCGCTTCCTTTTCCTATGCGGCTATTATATCACAAAAGTACGGCAAATCAAACTATCGTCTCTCTCCTTTTTTGAAAATACCTTTTCCGGTTTTCCAGGTAATCCCTGCCTTTATTAATAGCTCTTACAGCCTTTTCATCCAAGATTTCCCCGTCATTGCACACACAGATGCCGGTATCTGTATAAAAATTACCCTTCCGCTCCGTTGGGAACGAAAGGGTATGTATAAAAAATACGAAATGTTTCAAATATTTCTGCGAAGTAGTTCCATATACATTACAAGGCCTTCACACATCACCGGATCCAGAACAGGGATTCCTGTGACCGCTTCCAACTTAGGAGCAATCCCTATCGATGCCATGCCGGTACAAGCAAGCGCTATAACATCCGCTCCGTTTTCTTTCAGGGACTTCGCTTTTTCACAGACAGCGTTCCACCCTTCTTCTCCTTGTAGATCCAGTGTACAATGTACGCCGTCCGGAACGGCATTGTCAATCAGGCGTTCTTTCAACACTTTTTTATAATTTTCCGGCGCATCTTCAATGATTCCCAGTGAATACACTCTTTCTCCATAACGAAGCGCCATCAGCGCAGTGCTTTCACCTGCCCCGACGAGCGGAACAGACAACTCTCTGCGGATAAGATCAAGTCCGGGATCACCGCAACAGCTTAAAATAACTCCATCCGCTCCCAGTTCTTCAAACTCCTTTGCCAGCTTTTGAATCTTCGGAATTGCTGCCGCTTCACTTGCTTCATCATGTATGCCTTCCGGCTGGTCGGGAATACATCTGGAAATTACCGAAAATTCCGGAAACCACGATTCCAGCAACCGGCCGTGGCGTTCACATTCCGCCTTTTCCTGCGTCACCACCCGGATAACGCCTATCAGATATTTTTTTTCTGCTCTCTTTCCAAATCCCTGAAATCTTGTCATACTTCCGTATAATTTTTGAATGCGTGCGTACTCTTCCTTATCGTAAAAATCACATACGCCCTGACCAAATTCTTTTGCGACTTCTATCACAAAACGGGCCGCTTCTTCTACATCTGTCAGTTGTGTTGCTCCTGTCGCACATCCCGGAACAATTGTTTCTGTAGTAACCGCAACGCCTACAACCGGCGCACTTGTTGCAACTGATGGTTGAAGAATACTATTAATATGGAACAAATCGTTTCCATATGGAGTAACATCCTGCTGAGTCAACGCAAATACCCTTGGACGCCGTCCGGTTGTGATCTCCATAAGATCCAGAAGTCTTTCACTCACCCTTAAAATATAGCCATCTTTTACTGTCGGAGAAATGAAGAACCCTCTTTCATTGGCAATTCGGTTTCCTTTCGTTGTATCAATAGATAAGATTGCGTCCATTTCTTCCGTAACCTCATCTTGATTTACCTGATACATTTCAACCGGCGCCCCCATAAACGGAACCGGCTCATGAGGCTTCGTCGGCGCATCCGGGCATACATGTGTAGATACGATTACATCACCCTGCAGACAATCCCCCTTCCTCTGCATATCAAGAAGCTTTGCCGCCGCCGTTAATGCAGCCAGCGCCCCGTCTCCATCTGATACAAAGCCCACTCTTTCCGGTCTTGCCCCCAAGCCGCCCAGTCGGCCTAAAATTCCAATCGTCGGTGCTTCTCCGCCATTTCTTTTTCCATTTTCTCCAGGAATCACAACTCTTACCATATGAGTAACGCCTTGCTCTCCCTCTAAAATATGTGTTTCCGCCAGGCAGTCAGGACTGATTCTTTTCAGATATTCAACTACACGCTCACCGTCTGCCTTTCCATCATCTAAAATATCATATAAATCTAACATCTGTCTGTAAAGCATTTTTATTCCCCCTGTTTTAAATTCTTTTTATTAAATACTGGATACAGTGCACAATTTAAAGTAAATGCGACAATAATTCCTACTACCGGAATCGGAATGCTCTCAGAAAGTTTCACCATAAATGGCACTCCAAAACCTGTCGGCGGATTCGACATGGTAAGTCCTACTAAAGCTGCCACACCCCAGGCGATCATCGCATTCCACTTCCAATCCGGAAGCTTGTTGTCCCGTATCAGACCGAAATCGTATCCTTTCTTATTCAGGAAAAAGAAATCTGATGCCATGACACCTGCAACCGCCGGAATTGTCGATGTTAAAATCGTCAGGAAATTCATATAATATTTCTGCACGCCAATTGCTGAAATAACTGTACTTATAAGACCTACAATCAATGTCAGTTTCCAGCGTACATATGGAAATTTTCCATTAATTGCATTGGATAATCCAAGAACAGAAGAGTACAGATTATTATCATTTGTTGTCCACTGAGCAAGAATTAAAACAATCGCTGCAATAATACCAAGCCCCAGCTTTGAAATCATGACTTCTACAATATTCCAGTTCTGGAACGCATATGTAAACAATGCTCCGAGGAATAAGATCGGAAGGTAGCCAATAAAATATCCGAGCAGGCATCCGATCACGGAATCTTTTGGTCTCTTAGAATATCTTGTAAAATCCGATACAATTGTAACGCCTACCGCAAAGTTCCCTACTACTGCTGCTACACCAACCGTCAATGGAATCGAAGCTTCTACCGGACCCGATGATATAATTTCGGAAAAAGGGACTCGTCTTAAAGTCATCCCCACCGCCACGATAGAAAGGATAAATAATAATGGAACCGCCACACTTGAGAGCATTTTAATTCCTTTGTAACCGATAATCGCTGTCAGCATCATTGCCAGCGCTCCCAATACCGTGAATAATGTCTGCGGTAATTCCGGTCCTCCAGTTTCTTTTACTAATGCGACTACCGTATTTCCAAACAAGTCTGCCTGGAATGCAAACCAGCCAAAACTAGAAATCGCCAGTATTAATCCAAAAATTCGTGCCCCATTTGTTCCAAAACAAAATCTTGATCCCATCGAAGAAGACAAGTGTGTCTTCGCCCCTACGGCTCCCACTGTCGCCGCAATAATTGTCAAAATAACCGATCCAAGTATTGCTGCGATAACCATATCCTTAAACCCAAGTCCGTTCGCAAGTATTCCGCCTGTCGAAATTGCCGCCAGGCAAAACCCACAGCCAATCCACACTGCTCCCTGACTCAGCCAGGACATATGCACTTCCTCCGGTACCGGAGTTGCTTCGTAATCATTAAACTGTTCTTCTACCTTTTTATTCTTTTCATCACCCATACTTTTATCTCTCCTGTTTTAGTATTCTGTATATTCTGATAACAATTTGTAGCTATCCGGCCTTCTGTCTTTTAAATAATGAATATCAAGGCGCGCTTTTGTAAGCTGCTCCAGATCAATATGTGCATACACAATCTCTTCTTTTTCTTCCTTGCTCTCTGCGATAATCTTGCCTCGCCAGTCAGCCACCTTACTATTTCCAAACATGTACAAATCATCCTCGCGGCCAAAGCGATTGACTCCCGCCACATAGAGCGTGTTCTCCAATGCCCTTTGTGGGATATTTAAATTCCACATATCCCAATCCTGAATCCTCCATGCACTCGGCATAAAGATCAGCTCTGCTCCTTTCAGGGTAAGTATTCTTGCAACCTCCGGGAATCCGGCATCGTAGC
>CAJTUQ010000033.1:25056-26412 GCA_910579335.1 uncultured Dorea sp.
ATCATCACGCCAATCTTCCCAAACTTTGTATCAAAAACCGGTATTTCTTCTCCCGCATGGAAATAATAACGCTCTGCTGCCCATAAGTGATGCTTTGAATAATCACCCAAAACTTTTCCATCATCATCAATTACAACCGCCGCATTATAAAATACACCCTTCACTTTTTTCTCAAGCGTAATCGGCGCTATCACATAGCACGAACATTCTTTTGCCGCTTTTTGAAGATGTGTGATAGTATAACCGTCAATAGATTCTCCGCAATTATGAAATCCCTCGCCAAGCAGTTGAAAATTATAACCTGTGTTAAACATTTCCGGAAAGCAAACCATTTTTGCTCCTTTCGACGCAGCTTCCCGTATCATCTCAACTGCCCGATCTGCATTTTTCTGAAGATCGCCAATCACACTCTGATATTGTATGAGAGCGATTTTAAACTGCCTTTCCATGCTCTTTTCCCCCTTTACAATCATTCCATTTCTATTTCCGACATTATATCATCTTCGCTCTTCTACAGACAAGATTCATCATGCACGAAAATAGGTGCAACTAACGTTGCACCCTGCACATCCATTGTCAAGTAAATACTTTTATTTTTTCTTTGTCATGGGCATATCGCCCACATATGGCCGCATTTGTAATGCGATACCAAGCCGAAGTAATTGGTGTCCATCCGATAGATCCATTCCTGTCAGCATTTCAATTTTTTGAAGTCTGTGAAGCAATGTATTTCGATGTAAAAAAAGCGCTTCTGCTGCTTTCGTCCGGATTCCCATATTCTCTACGAGCACTTTCAACGTATGAACTAACTCCGTACGGTGAAAAGCATCATATTCCTCCAATACTCCCAAATATCTTTGGACAAACTCTTGTAAATAAGGATTTCCTCCATCTTTTCGAATCGCACGTTCCAATAACACTTCCGACAAACACGCATACCCCTGGTTTTCTTCTCCGATTCTGCAGATCTCAATTACATCAGCCGCACATTCATGGGCGTGTCTTATTTCCAGATATGAATCGACATCTTCTACAATTCCTGCTGTCATAACCATACCAACTCCTGCAAGAACTGCGTTCTTCATACTTTTGACAAGTTCTTTTAAAGCTTCCGCTTCTTGTCCACCCTGTAAAATACAGGAAAAACTGTCGCTTCTTCCGACCAGGACACCCGCATAACCATTTTTTTCTAAAACTCGTCTTAATATTTTTTCCGTACGCTGCTTAATTTCTAGAATTTCCGCTTCCATCATATTTTCCACTTGTTCACGAAAACCATCCATATCCAATATAAACAAGCTGAATGGCGGTTTTGGCCACTTCAAAAATTTTGCACGATAAAATGCTTCTTTCTCT
>CAJTUQ010000034.1:0-245 GCA_910579335.1 uncultured Dorea sp.
CAGTGTCTCTCTCATCTTCCGCCCTTGCTTTTTGAAGCTCTGTTATCTCCACAATTCGGTTCAGCCGTTCCGAAATGGCGGAGTCTAAAGACTCATCGTAACTTTGCTCTAGTTTCCTTCCGGTGAGGGCTTGATCCAGTTTTTGGAGTAGGCAGTTGTACTGCACGAACATTTTTCTTCTGTAAAAATAGACGGATACGGCAAAAATGATTATATTTAAAAGAATAACCGTAAAAATCCATAAA
>CAJTUQ010000034.1:298-13432 GCA_910579335.1 uncultured Dorea sp.
TGCCATAGATTGTTTTAATAAATACCGGGTTGGAAGAATCGTCCTCCAGTTTATCCCTCAGACGGCGGATACCAACGGACAGGGCATTGTCTTCTACGTATTCCGCACCGTCAGACCATACCCAGTCTAAGAGGCGCTCCCTTGTTAGAATTTTATTTGGATTGGAAATGAGCAGATACAGAATCTTTTGTTCCGTCTTGCTTAGTTCTACAGGGGTACCATGTTTATAAAATTCCATTGTTTCAAACCGAAAAAGAAAATGGGAATCCCTGTACTCATGTTCGGCCTGCGTGCCGTTCCTCCGGAGTAATGCCCGGATCCGCGCCCGGAGAACCATTAAGCTAAAGGGCTTTGTAATATAATCATCAGCTCCGCTCTCGAAACCTTTGACAATGTCAAGTTCCATATCTTTGGCTGTCAATAAGGCGATGGGCGCTTTTATCGTATGCCTGATTTCCCGGCAAAAGGTTAAGCCGTTCCCGTCCGGCATGTTTATGTCAAGGATGAGCAGGTCAAATTCACACTTTTTAATCGCCTCTTTCGCTTCGGATAGGGTCTTGCATACTACGAAGCTCAGTCCGTCGTTTTGTAAAGACAGTGTGATGCCCTCTGCCAAGTCGTCGTCATCTTCCATAACCATTATCAGTTTTTGGTTTGCAGCTATCATTCAAATACACCTCTTGTAATAGGACTTTTGTTTCACATTATACGGCAATTGTGAACATGCTTCAATATGTTCCCGACATCCTGTGGCTGCTTTCTTTATTTGGCGTCATAATTATGCACAAATTATTGTTAAATATAATACGTAATTGTAGTAAAAATAACGATACTGATGAAAAAATATCAATTGTATACAAATATGACCGTGTGTGATATGGTGGATAAAGGATATGTCATACAAATATTTTTGTCAGGCAAAAGAGAAAGAAAGAGAGGAAAAACTATGTTACAGACAATTGAATCCATCAATTCGGCAGTGAATGATTTTGTGTGGGGAGTGCCGGCGATGGTGTGTATTATCGGAGTGGGGCTTGTTCTTAGCTTCCGGACGGGATTTATTCAGTTTCGCAAATTTGGGTATGCGCTGAAAAATTCTATCGGCAGGATTTTTACGAAATCCGAGGCTAAGGAGGGAAGTATCACTCCTTTTCAGGCGGTCTGCACAGCGTTAGCTGCTACCGTGGGGACCGGCAATGTTGCCGGTGTAGCAGGAGCGATTGCAATCGGAGGGCCGGGAGCGGTATTCTGGATGTGGGTATCTGCGCTTCTTGGCATGTGTACTAAGTTTTCCGAAGTTACTCTGGCGGTGCATTTTCGTGAGAGGAACTCGGCGGGAGACTATGTCGGCGGACCGATGTATTACATTAAAAACGGACTGGGAAAAGGCTGGCATTGGATGGCGGTTGTATATGCGATGCTGGGTGCGCTGACTGTAATGGGAACAGGCAATGCGACACAGGTAAATACAATTACTGCTTCTATTGATTCAGCTCTTGTAAACTATGGAATTATCAGCGAAACGCAGACGGGAACGGTAAATTTGATTATAGGAATCGTCATTGCCATGCTGGTGGCGGTTGTTCTTTTGGGCGGTGTAAAGCGTATCGGAAGCGTAACGGAAAAGCTGGTCCCGTTTATGGCAGTATTTTATATTCTTCTTGCCTTAGGTGTTGTAGTCATCAATTTTAATCGTATTCCTGCGGTTTTTGAGATGATATTTGCAGGAGCATTCAATCCGTCGGCATTTACGGGAGGCGTGATAGGAAGTTTTCTTGTTACGATGAGAAGAGGAGTGTCACGCGGTATTTTCTCGAACGAGGCGGGTATCGGTACGGGTTCCATCGCACATGCATGTGCAGATACAGACCAGCCGGTGAAACAGGGAATGTTCGGCATTTTTGAAGTATTTGCAGACACGATTGTAATATGTACGCTGACGGCGCTTGTCATTCTGTGCAGCGGTATTACTATCAATTTCGGAGAAGCGGCGGGAGCGGAGCTTACGATTTCCGGGTTTACTTCTACCTACGGAAATTGGGTGTCCGTCTTCACGGCGATTGCCATGTGCTGTTTTGCATTTTCCACGATTCTTGGATGGGGGCTTTACGGTGCGCGGTGTGTAGAATTTGTGTTCTCTACGAAGATTGTAAAACCGTTTATGCTTGTCTATGCATTGGTGGCAATTCTTGGAGCAACAGTGGATCTTGGAATTATATGGGGGATTGCTGATACGTGCAACGGCCTTATGTCGATTCCGAACTTGGTGGCATTGTTCCTGCTTTCGGGAACGGTTGTAAAGTTAGTTCGTGAGTATTTTGCGAAAGAGAGCCGCAGTATGAAAAAGTAAATATATTTGAATTAGAAACAGGCTGCAATGAGCGATGCAGCCTGTTTTTGCAATATTATTTCGTTATGGCTTCTCTTAATATTTCCCCAATATCACCGTTAATACATATAGACTGCTCCTTAATTTCCTGCGGGCAGACAGCAGGCCCATAATTGATACAAGCATAAGCTGCTCTCGGATTTTCAGCCGTCATCCGCCAAAACGGATACTTGATGATACCGGGGGTGTTCATGCCGACCCCAAGTTCTAAAAATAGCGTTTGCTGTGTCCGATGATTTTTCAGGAATGTTTTATAATGTCCGGCCGCCTTGTGCCAGCCCGCATCTTCGGCAAAAGTATTGTCAGCCCGAAGGTTCATAGTCATTTGTCTGCCGCATTTGGGGCAGTGTGGAATAAGTTCCGACGGAATGGCCATTTCAAGCGTGAGAGTCTTAGGCAGGTCCAGCGTTCCTTTGGCGTCTGTCACAAATCCTTGCGCTCTTAACATTTCCTGTATAATGGACTTGTTATCATAGGTTTTCTGACAGCACGGACCGCTGCACTGAAACAGTCCGTAATCACCTTGCGTGTAGAATAAGCGGCGCTTATCAAAGCCTGCTTTTTGAAAGCAGTGGTCTACATTAGTCGTGAGTATAAAGTAATCTTTATTTTTGACCATCTCATACAGTCTTTGGTAGACTGGCTTTTGCGGTTTCATATAACGGTTGATGTAAATATATCTGCTCCAGTATGCCCAGTATTCCTCTGGAGAATCAAAGGGATAAAAACCGCCGGAATACATGTCCGAAAATCCATATTTTCTTGAAAAATCACGAAAGTATTTTTGAAACCGTTCTCCTGTATAATCGTATCCTGCTGAGGCTGAGAGCCCGGCGCCCGCCCCTACTATGACGGCATCCGACTGATTCAGGACATGCCGCAGTGCCTGTATTTTCTGTTCTGTGTCTGCTATATTCATATAAAAGTCCCCGTAGACGTTGTTTATTATGATAGTTGTTTTACATTATTTTCTGACAACGGAAATACGCTCCTGTATATGTGTACCCGCAGTGATTTCGTCAATGAGGGCAATGGCATAGTCTGCATAGCTTATAATGCTTTCTCCCTTGTCGTTTAATGTCAGTTCTTCACCGCCCAAGATGTATGCGCCGGTTCGTTCGCCATCCGCCTGAAAATCTCCGGCAGGACTGATATAGGTCCATTTTACGTCATTTCTCCGGCGCAGTTTGGATAGCGCATCTGACATGGCTGCGGCAAGCGGCTTGAATAGATCGGGGAAATTTGGACCGTCTGCGACGCAAGCGGTATGTTCCGGATTTACATAAAGGCTTCCGGCGCCGCCGACGATGAGCAGTCTTGTGTCAGTGCCTGAGAGGGCATTGCATAAAACCTCAAGCGAGACGCCGTGCAGGGGAAGGGTATCCTCTGTCCAGGCTCCGAATGCATCGACTACTGCGTCAAAATCTTTCAAGTCTTCTGCTGTAATGTCCAAAATGTCCTTTTCAATTGACTGCGGTGCGGCTGACTTGTTAGCCCCTCTTACAATGGCGGTAACATCCAGCCCGCGGTTTACGGCCTCTTTAGTGATTAATTTTCCTGCTTTTCCATTTGCACAAACTACTGCAATCTTCATATTGATTACCTCCTAAAAATTTTGATGTAATATTTATTGTTACAACTGACAATGATAATATAACACCTTTTTGATGTAATGTCAATAGTTACAATAAAAAAGCATTGCATATTTTTTGCAATGCCTCAGGCTTTACTTTGAATTGGAAATATATTTTGCGGTATCTTTTTTTAAATCCTCCAGTGTGACGGAGGCAAGCTCGCTCTCCATTGCATCCTGAATCCGGATTAATTTGTCGTCCAGTATATGATGGATATTTTTCCCTACCGGGCAGTTTGGATTCGGATTTTCATGGAAGTGAAACAGTTTTTTGTTTTCTATACATTCTACGGCATGGTAGATATCCAGGAATGAAATATCGCTTAATGGCTTTGCCGCGGACGTGCCTCCGGTACCGCGGGCTATGTTTACCAGCCCCGCATTTTTCAACTGTCCCAAAATTCGTCGGATGACAACGGGATTTACATTGGTACTCTCGGCTAGAAATTCACTTGTGACTTTGTATTCACTGCCGAAAGTATCGATACAGGCAAAAATATGGACCGCAAGAGTAAAACGGCTTGAAATCTGCATAAAAGAACCCACCTTTCTTAGTCTCAGCAGACACTTGCGCAGCCAGTGACTTTTGAGAAAAAAGTTATTTGTATAGGTTTATATTACTTTGCATAGGTTGTAATGTCAATGATTACATGTTGTTATGCGGCAGACAAAAAATAGGATTTATTTCTCCGCAGATTTTGTTTATTATTAGTATAAGGAATAAAGACATGTGAAAAAAGATATGTGAAAAGGCAGGAGGAAAAGTATGGGTACAGAGTTTTGGAATGGAGCAGAGGCGGCGCATAGGCGCGTGATGATGAAGGCGGCGGGATATTCGGATGATGACATTAGAAAGAAGCCGCATATCGGCGTGCCAAATTCCTATATGGCAGGGTCTCCGGGTTCGGCGCACCTTAGGCAGATAGCCGAAGCGGTAAAGGAGGGAATCTGGGCGGCAGGCGGAGTCCCGGTGGAGTTTGGGATTCCGGCAACCTGCGGAAATGTGGCAAACGGAGCGGAGGAGTTGAAATACGAGCAGGTAGGCAGGGATATTGTTGCTATGTCGGTAGAGTTCGTTACAAGGGTACATAATTTTGACGGGCTTGTTATGGTTGCGACCTGTGATAATATCATTGCCGGATGTTATCTTGCGGCAATGCGGCTTGATATTCCGTCTATGGTTGTGACAGGAGGCTCTATGCAGCCGGGGCAGTACTGCGGTAAGACCGTTGTGGAGGCGGATTTGGATGCCGCCCGTTTTTCGGGTGCGGCGGAAGAAGAGCTGTTTGGGCTGGAGGACAGTGTCTGTCCATCTTTTGGTGCCTGCCCGTCTATGGGAACGGCAAACACCATGCAGATGCTTGGGGAAGTTCTGAACCTGGTGCTTCCGGGGACGGCGACAATTCCGGCATCCGACAATGCAAAGCTTAGAAAAGCAAGAGAGGCGGGAGCTTATGCGGTGGAGCTTGTAAAAGCGGGAAGAAGACCGTCGAAGCTGATTACAAAGGAAGTTTTGATGAATGCGATTATGTTTGATATGGCGGTTGCCGGTTCTACCAATGCGGTGCTTCATTTGCAGTCCTATGCTTATGAGCTGGGAATCCGGGTGACATTAGAGGATTTTGAAAACTATGCGGAACAAATTCCATGTATCAATGCGGTAGTACCAAGCGGACCCTACACGGTAGTGGATTTTCATTATGCAGGCGGTGTAATGAATGTGATGAAGCAGTTGGAGAGCAGGCTTTTTACGGATGTGCCGGGTATGTACGGGGCCACATGGAGGGAGATGCTCTCGAAGGTAATTCCTCAGGAGAATAAGGTGATTCATTCTTTGGAAAAACCGCTGTTTCATGAGCCGGGACTTAAAATATTAAGAGGAAACTTATCTCCAAATGGTGCCATAGTACGTCCGACGGCGGTCTACGAAGAAGTGAAGTATATGAAAGGAAAGGCGAAGGTATTTGACGGGGATCGGGCTGCATTTGAGGCAATCCAGGCGGGTGGCGTTGTTCCGGGCGACATTCTTGTTATCCGTTATGAGGGATGTAAGGGAGCGCCGGGGATGAAGGAACTGATGCTCAGCATCGATGCGCTGATTGGCAAAGGTCTTCACAAAAGTGTGGGATTGATTTCCGATGCAAGATTTTCAGGATTTAACTTTGGCGCGATTGTCGGACATGTGTCGCCGGAAGCTTACGACGGCGGCTTGATAGCCCTTGTGGAGAATGGAGATGAAATTGTGCTGGATATTGACGGTGGAGAACTCTCTTTTTTAGTGCCTGAGGACGAGATTGAAAGGAGAAGACAGAAGTGGGTCTGCCCGCCGCTTAAAGAGGAAAAAGGATGTCTTAACATCTATGCGAGAATGTGCCGTCCGGCGGAGGAAGGCGGCGCGATGCAGCCGTGGGGGCTGGATGCAAAGCAGTATTGATTTATAGGCCGGTATCCTTTATTATTACAGTAATAATGAACGAGTAAAACATGTAAGGAGGAGAGATATGTTACTTTTGTCAAGAGAGGATATTAAAAAGGTATTTTCTATTCAGGAAGCTGTGGAGGCGGATAAAAAGGCATTTACCCTTGTGGCAGACGGGAAATGTGATTCTCCGCTGCGCACAAAGATTCTGGCGCCGAAATATGACGGATGCTTTCTTTTCATGCCTGCCTATGCGGAGGAGATGGAGGCGGCGTCATTGAAAGCCGTAAACATTTTTCCACGTAATGCGGACTGCGGACTGCCGGTATGTCCGGCACAGGTGCTTTTAATTGATGGAAAGACAGGAGTTGTGACGGCGGTTTTGGACGGAACCTATGTAACGCAGCTTCGGACGGGTGCGTCTACCGGTGCGGCGTTTGACCTGCTGGCTAAGAAAGACTGCAGGATAGGCGCTTTAATCGGAACCGGGGGACAAGCGGCCTGTCAGCTGGAGGCGATGATTGCGGTAAGAAAATTAGAGGAAGTGCGGGTCTGCGCATTAAATTATGAAAAAACAGAAAGGTTTGTAAAACAGATGCAGGAGGAGCTTCAATCCTATGGGACAAAGATTACGGCAGTGCGGACATCGGACGAGGCAATTGATGATGCGGACCTTCTGGTTACGGTTACGCCGTCGTCCGTACCCGTATTTGACGCAACGAAGGTGAAAAAGGGATGTACGATAAGCTGCGTAGGCGCATATCAGCATCATATGCAGGAACTGGACCCGGCCATTCTGCCAAGAGCGTCAAAGATTTATTTTGATTCAAAGGAGGCGGTGCTGTCGGAATCCGGAGATATTTTGAAACCATTGGAGGAAGGCATTATTACGGAGAAAGATTTTACGGGTGATATTGGGGAAGTTGCCAAAGGAGAGCTTGCAGGCAGAGAAAATGATGAGGAAATCATTGTATATGAGACAGTAGGCGTAGGTGCGCAGGATTTGGTGACGGCTAAAGCCATTTATGAGAAAGCGCTAAAAGCCGGTGTGGGCACGCAGTGGGGATAGGAAATCATAGCTATAAAATAATTAAGGCGGATTAAAGTAAGGCCGCCGCATTTTAAATTGATGCGGCGGCTGGTTTTTCTGTACTATATGAGATTGCTTTTCAGATGACACTGGTAGCCGAGATTTAACAGCCGCTGTTTGACCACTTCGGCATTTTTGACGTCCGTATTGGAGAGAAGTATGTAAAGCCTGCCGCCGTCCAAAATCCCCATATAATCTGTCTGGCGGATGTTGCAGGCAATTTTTTCAGCAATCTCCTCATAATTTTGATATCCCATTACGATTTCTGCCAATGCACATTCTGTCAGGCCTTTTTCTTTCGCTTTAAGGAATGTCTTTACCAGGGCCGTAAACGCTTTTTCATTCAGCACATTGGTACCTTCCATATGATTTTTGCGTCTGAAACCAGCCATGCATCGCTTGGCGCGCAGGACGGCATTCTGGACAAGAGCTGTAATAACCGTCAGCCGGTTTATAGCAGACATATCCAGCTGCTGTTGTGGGATGCCCCAGAACATCAGGATAAGCTGAAGATTGTCTTCGGCATATACGCCGCCTGCCATTAACGGAAGACCCGCTTCCATAGTTTTATTCAGGTAGATTTGGCCGTCTTTAAGTTTTAGATACATCTTTTCCATTGACGAATATTTTATGGAGTTCCCTAAGGTTCTCGCTTCGCAGGATGTGGATGAAAACAGTCTGGCATAATCATTATTTACTACCATATACACGGCCACGTCCCTGGTGTCCATCAGCTTTGCCAGCGTTGGCGCGGCATAAAACAACACCTCTTCAGTCGTATATTTTTCAAGGCTGGATATGATTTCATAAACGATATCCAGACCGTCTTTGTAACTGTCGGGCTGTTTCTTGGAAAGTTCTTTCAGTCTGGAATTGCCGTTGTTAAGGAGTCTTTGCAGATTTTCAATTTCCCGGTCTTTTTTATCCAGAAGTTTCTTTTGAGCCTCCAGTTCGTTTTTTAGTTCTTCAATCATTAGCTGTGCTGTGTCTCTGTTCATCATTCGTGGTTCTTCCGAATACAATTCCATCACCTCTTTGCTGTTTTTAACACAATTATTTTGCTCGTTTTTTTTGAAAATGTCAAGAGAGATAAAAACGGATTTTATAGAAATTACGGCGGTCGGTGAACCAACTGGACGGCAGTGACATAATCTATAGAAAAAGCATTAGGAGTATTTTATGGATTATGCGAATTTAGTTCCTATTATAGGCGTAATTGTAAATATAACGCGGGGAAATGACTGCTGCAGCCAAATGTTGTCACTTAGAACGGAAAATGGAATCGTGAATTTTGCCGTTGACATGGATACGTTAATTATTGACAGCAGACAGCTCAGGCAGGGGATGCGCGTGGCGGCATTCTATGACAGTAATCTTCCGGTGCCGCTTATCTTCCCGCCTCAGTACCGCGCACAGATTGTTACGGTGCTTGGGAGGAATGAGCAGATTATGCTGAATTATTTTGACGACGGCCTGACGGCGGCGGACGGTTCTCTTCAGCTCAATATAGCGGCGGGCACGGTGATAAAAACAGTGAATGGGCAAAATATTACCTGTAATCTTGGAGAGCATATGCTGCTGGTATATTATACGGTTACAACTAGGAGCATACCGCCGCAGACAACACCGAGAAAGATCATTGTGCTGTGCAGCTAGGGGAAATGAATGGAAAGAATGTAAACAAAAAGATAATAATTGGAAAATGTAACATTTTATGTTAGTATTAAGAAAAATACAAAGAAAAGGGGAAAAATTTATATGAGAAAAGAGTGGAGGAAAAGGATTAGGCTGCCGCTGGCAGGGATTCTGTCGTTATTTTTTGCTTTTATTATGACTTCATCGGCAGAAGCTGCCCAATCTGTAGTATACACTTCCATGACGGAAGGAATTACAACAAGCTCCGGTGATGGAACGAAGGAAAATCCTTATAATAAGTTTGAAGATGCAGTAAAAAATGTGGATGATGGAGGGACAATATATATTCTGGCAGGTAAAAGTGCGCTGTTAAATGATGCGGACAGTCAGAACAAACCATTTGTCATTAATAAAAGCGTGCGCATTTTATCGGATTCTGATACGCAAAAAGCAACACTGAACAGCAGGGCGGCAGGAATTGTGCTTGGTGCGGACGTTACATTTGAAAATATTGAAATGAATGTCACCAACAAACAATATGCCCAAATATTTGCTAACGGCCACAGCCTTACTTTGAAAAACGTAACCCGTGTGCCAGGAACCAGGCTGCTTCATATTGTTGCAGGGGGTCTTTCGCTGAATGAAAGCGGGTTGCCGGACGTAGGGCAGAGCGGCAGAGTCACGATACAGGGAAAGTGTGAGTTTGGCAATATATATGCAGGAAGCATTAACGATGCATTTTGGGGTGACTCATCTATCCATATCGAAAATATAACCGCTGATTCAAAACTGGGAAATATATATGCCGGCGGTGCAGATGCCGCAATCGTCAGCGGAGACTGGTTCGGCGGCGAGGAGCCGCCGGCGCCGCAGCCGAATCCCCAGGCATATGGAGTAATTGGAAAGGTGGATGTCCTGCTTGGCGGGGCTCCGGTTATGGCTGTTGACGGAGAAGGAGCACAGGATGGGACGGAGGTAGTCTGCAAATCGGAGTATGCACGCGGATACCATTCGTTTTTAAATGTCTCAAAGCTTACCGTGCAGGGAGAACTCCGCCCTAAGCAGTTGACGGCGCTGGCGGGAAAGGGACTGGATCTTTCCGTGCAGTCTGAAGGTGTGCTGAATCTTACGGATAAAGGAGATTTGGAGATAAATGATTTTGCGGGCGGAGGAAGATTGGTTTTGAACACAAATGCCGTAATGACTGTATATGGTAAGGTAACAGGCAGCACGGTATTTGAAACTGAAAAATATAAAGGAAATAACAGTTATTCGGGAATTGTTACGGAAAACCATGTTTATATTAAGACGGCTCCGGATTCGGAGGGTGTTTTCACTTTTGAGCCATACCCGACGCAGGAGAAGCTGCAGCTTAAGAAGCAGACGGACGGCGGTTGGAAGATTGTCGGACAAGAGGAATCAAAGCCGCCTGTGGAGCCGGAGGAACCGACGCCGCCGGTACAGCCGGAGGAGCCAAAACCGCCTGTGGAACCGGAACAGCCCAAACCGGAGACGCCGGCACCGACACTGCCGACGCCGACACCGCCGACGCCGACACCGCCGCCGGCAGTGTCTGAGCCTTCATCGCCGTCTGTGACAGCGCCCCAGACAGGAAAGATTTCTCTTTCCAGGCCAAAGGTGAAGCTGAAAAAAGGGAAAAAATATGCAGTTATAAAATACAACAAAGTAAAGGGTGCCGACGGGTACGAAATTTATCGCTCTACGAAAAAGAAATCGGGATACAAGAAGGTAGTATCGACGAAGAAGACAACATATAAAAATAAGAAGCTCAAAAGTAAACGGAAATATTACTACAAGGTCCGGGCATACCGAAAAGTGAATGGGAAGAAGATTTATTCCGCATATAGCACAGTAAAAGCTGTGAAAGTGAAATAAGCGGAAAATTTCGTATGCAGAGAGTTATAAATATCGGAAAAAATACGATATTTTTAATAAAGGATTGCTGTCATAATTACTAACTAAGGAAAAGAGAGGAAGATTTTACATGGATGTACAGCTTCATTATGTTGTGAGGGGGAGTGGGGAGCCGCTTATATTGCTGCATGGAAATGGGGAAGACGGAACTTATTTTAGTCATCAGATTGCCTTTTTCCAGAAGTCGTACCGCGTCATTGCTGTGGATACCAGGGGACATGGGAAAACGCCCAGAGGAGAGGAGCCGTTTACAATCAGCCAGTTTGCGGATGATTTATATGTCTTTATGAAAGAGCATGAAATCAGACGCGCCGACATGCTTGGTTTTTCAGACGGCGCCAATATTGCGCTGCTTTTCGCAATACGCCATCCGGAGAGAGTGAACCGTCTTATTTTAAACGGAGCGAATTTAAACCCCGGAGGGTTAAAAACATCTGTAAGATTTTCTTTGATAAAAGAATACAGAGCGGCGAAGGCGTCTGCTGACGAGAGTGAAGAAGCTTATAAAAAGATGGAGCTTTTAAGGCTGATGGTAAAGGAGCCGAGTATCCCGGTCAACGAACTTAAAGAGGTGCGCGTCCCGACGCTTGTGATTGTCGGGGAGGACGACATGATTAAAAAGAGCCACAGCAGGAAGATCTATAAAAAACTTCCGGCGGCAAAGCTTGCGGTGATTCCGGGAAATCATTTTATTGCGAATGAGAATTATGATTTGTTTAATCTTGAAGTTGCTAAATTTTTAGAAGAAAACAGAAAGAGTGAAAACAGAAAAAATAGTACATCTTAATGGAGAGATGGTTATGATTGCGGCTTGCGCATGATGTGCGCTGCCGCTTTTGATATGGGAATAGATTATAAAGTTTTAAGGGGAAGGCAGAGAATGAAATCATTGCTTATCTATTTAAAAAATTACAAAAAAGAGACAGTTCTTGCACCGTTATTTAAACTTCTTGAAGCGTCTTTCGAGCTTCTTGTCCCGCTTGTGATGGCGGCGGTTATCGACAACGGAATTGCAAACGGCGACAAGCCATATGTAATAAGGATGTGCCTGATTATGGTGGCGCTTGGAATCGTCGGGCTTGTCTGCTCAATTACTGCGCAGTATTTCTCGGCTAAAGCTGCCACCGGCTTTGCAACAGAACTCAGGAAGGCTTTGTTTTCCCACATCCAGAATTTCAGCTTCTCTAAAATGGACACGATCGGAACTTCCACGCTGATTACAAGGATGACAAGTGACGTCAATCAAGTACAGTCCGGGGTCAATCTTGTATTGCGGCTATTCCTGCGCTCGCCCTTTATTGTAGTTGGAGCGATGGCGATGGCGTTTACTGTAGATGTGCAGGGAGCATTTGTGTTTGTTGTGGCAATTCCGCTTCTTTCTGTCGTAGTGTTTGGAATCATGCTCGTTACGATGCCGCTTTACAAAAAAGTACAGTCTGATTTGGACAAAGTCCTTTTGATTACAAGGGAAAATCTTATGGGGGCAAGAGTGATTCGTGCTTTTAACAAGGAAAAGTCCGAGGAACGATATTTTGAGAGGAGCAATCAGGAGCTGACGGATGCACAAAAATATGTAGGCAAGCTTTCCGGACTGATGAATCCGCTCACGTACATTATCGTAAACGGGGCGCTCATCGTTTTGATTTATGTGGGGGCGCTGCGGGTCGATGCGGGGATTCTGACCCAGGGCGAGGTCGTGGCTCTTATTAATTATATGTCTCAGATTCTTGTGGAGCTTGTAAAGCTTGCAAATCTGATTATTACGGTGACAAAGGCAATTGCCTGCGGCAACCGGATTCAGAGTGTTTTCGAAGAGAAGGCAGGTATACCGGAAGGGAATGTAGATGATATATTTTCCGGGGAGGAGGAAGCTTTTATTGAATTTGACCATGTTTCGATGCGGTATGAAGGAGCGGGTGCGGATTCTCTCAGTGATATCAGTTTCCGTGTGAAGAAGGGACAGACTATCGGAATTATCGGAGGGACAGGCTCAGGGAAATCATCGGTCGTCAACTTGATTCCGAGATTTTATG
>CAJTUQ010000034.1:13455-24111 GCA_910579335.1 uncultured Dorea sp.
CTGCCGGAGCGGTGAGGATAAACGGAAAAAATGTAATGGATTACAGACTAAAGACTCTGCGTGACAGCATCGGCGTCGTACCGCAGAAATCGGTTTTGTTTAAAGGAACAGCCGCAGAGAACCTTCGCTGGGGAAAGGAAGAAGCTTCGGAAGCAGAGCTCTGGGAGGCGGTTGAGACTGCGCAGGCAAAAGAATTTGTGGAGGGCAAGGATGAAAAACTGGGATTTAAGATTTCCCAGGACGGAAAAAATCTTTCGGGGGGTCAGAGGCAGAGACTTGCCATTGCGAGGGCATTGGTGCGTCGGCCGGAGATTTTGATTTTGGACGACAGTGCTTCGGCGCTTGATTTTGCCACGGATGCGAAGCTGCGGACGGCGATTCGTCAGATGGCGGGCAGCCCGACGGTATTTATTGTATCTCAAAGGGCATCATCCATCATGTATGCCGATCAGATTTTAGTGCTGGAGGACGGAGAGATGGCCGGGCTTGGAACCCATGACGAGCTTCTTTCAAACTGTGAAATCTATCAGGAGATTTACTATTCGCAGTTTCCAAAGGAGCTTAAGGAACAGGGAAGGGAGGTGCAGTAGGATGGAGCAAAAACGTAATGACAGACAGTCGGAGACATTGAAAAAAGTATTTGTCCGTCTTGGCCGTTATCGGATATTTCTTGTGATTACGATTTTTTTATCGATGGTGACGGTTGCGCTTACCCTCTATATCCCGAAGCTTACCGGTAAAGCGGTGGATTGTATCGTCGCAAAGGGAGCGGTGGATTTTGCGGGAGTAATGGAAATTCTGCTCCAGATAGGAATCTGTATTTTTATTACGGCGTTTGCCCAATGGTTGATGAATATCTGCAACAACAAGATGACGTATCAGATTGTAAGGGATATCCGCAATGACGCATTTAAAAAGATAGAGATTCTTCCGCTTAAGTATATCGACGGCCATCCGTACGGTGAAGTAGTAAGCCGGGTGATAGCGGATGTAGACCAGTTTGCAGACGGCCTTTTGATGGGATTTACCCAGCTTTTTACAGGAGTCGCAACGATTGTGGGGACCTTCTGCTTTATGCTTTCTGTAAATGTCAGGATTACTCTGGTGGTCGTGGTGATTACGCCGGTATCTTTTCTGGTGGCCGGCTTTATTGCAAAGCGTACGTACACGATGTTTAAGCTGCAGTCTGAAACAAGAGGAGAACAGACGGGGCTGATTGAGGAAATGATAGGAAACCAGAAAATCGTACAGGCATTCGGGCAGACGGAAAAGGTTATGCACCGTTTTGACGAGGTAAATGCGCGTCTTCAGGCATGTTCTCTGAAGGCGGTGTTCTTTTCGTCAATTACCAATCCTGCCACGCGTTTCGTCAACAGTCTTGTCTATACAGGAGTCGGGGTAACCGGAGCAATCGGGGTTATCAACGGTTCCTTGAGCGTAGGACAGCTTACTAGTTTTTTAAGCTATGCAAATCAGTATACAAAGCCCTTTAATGAGATATCCGGAGTGGTTACGGAGCTCCAGAATGCGATTGCCTGCGCAAAGAGGATTTTTGATTTGATTGAGGAGGAGCCCCAGGTTCCGGAGCCGGAAAATGCAGTGAAGCTTACGGACGTGAAAGGCAATGTCCGCTTGTCTGACGTATCGTTTTCCTATGTGCCGGAACGAAAGCTTATCGAGCATTTTAATCTGGATGTGAAGCCGGGGCAGAGAGTGGCGATCGTTGGACCTACCGGATGCGGAAAGACGACGCTTATCAACCTTTTGATGAGATTTTATGATGTGACGGACGGAAGTATCCAGGTGGAAGATATTGATATCAGGGAACTGACAAGGCACAGCCTGAGGGCGGGATACGGCATGGTGCTTCAGGAGACATGGCTGAAGGCCGGAACAATCCGGGAAAATATTATCATGGGAAAACCGGACGCTACAAAGGAGCAGATTACGGCAGCAGCGAAGGCGTCCCATGCTCACAGCTTTATTAAGCGGCTGCCGAAAGGATATGACACATGGATTACGGAGGACGGCGGCAATTTGTCACAAGGCCAGAAGCAGCTTTTGTGTATTACAAGACTTATGCTTGTCAAACCGCCGATGCTTATTTTGGATGAGGCTACTTCGTCAATTGATACGAGGACAGAGATACGGATACAGAAGGCATTTGCACGGCTGATGGAAGGAAGGACCAGTTTTATTGTAGCGCACCGCCTGTCAACGATCCGTGAGGCGGACGTGATACTTGTTATGAAGGACGGTAAGATTATAGAGCAGGGAAGCCATGAAGAACTGCTTGGGCAGGGAGGATTTTACCAGAGCCTGTATCAAAGCCAGTTTGCCGGTGCATAAGCCTGCCGGTGCGTGAGTTTGTCCGGAGGAAAATTCGATGAGAGAGAAAAAAGAAGTGATAGAATACTGCATGTCCCTTGGGGACGTGTACGAGGACTATCCTTTTCACGATGACAATTGGTGTGTGATGCGCCACAGAGCCTCTAAGAAGACATTTGCCTATATTTATAAAAGAGGAGAGAGTATATGGGTAAATGTAAAATGCGAACCTCAGTGGAGGGATTTCTGGCGAAGCGCATTTGTATCAGTTGTGCCGGCGTACCATATGAATAAAACACACTGGAACTCAGTGATACTAAACGGAACGGTACCAGAGAAAGATATCAAGAGAATGATAGCTGAAAGCTATGATTTGACGCTGGATAAAAAGACGGGCAGGAGAAGCGGGCCATAACTTCCTGGGGTTATGGTCCTGTGTCTCCTGCCATTTTCATACGTTCATAAACTTGCGGGTAAAAGTCGGCATCCTGTTCGTAGGGCTGCATGTAAAAGCGTCTCAAAATATCCATGCTGAGTTTTTTGACAAGTTCTGCACCTTCGAAATTCATGGCTGCATCTTGACGTTCTTTCAAGTAGTAGTGCCAGTCGGCCGTGAATTTTTCATATTGCCGGAAATTTTCCACATCCATCCATTTTTTAATCTTGATTTTTGTCTTATCAGGCTTGGGACATTCGTGTATCTGCAGAAAGTACCGGAAAGTATGATTTTCGTAATAACGGCCCAGAGGGAACAGCCGGCAGAAACCGGGACGTACTTTGTGGATGGTGCAGCGGCCGTCTTTGCCCAGAAAGATACAATGTTCATCCTCACCGGCCATTTTAAGATTTGGCAGTACGATGCCGTCTACCACGTTCAGTTCCAAAGTGTCCGCAAGTAATTGCTCAAAGCTTTTTGAAAGGTGAACGGTTAAGCGGAAGACATCGAGAGGATCCAGTATGATAGAGGTTCCCATGCCCTGACAGCATTCAAAGCAGCCGGTGCATCCGCGGCAGTCTGTTTTTACCATATCGCTGCCGGTGTATAATTTCCCGTCAGAAATTTTTGAAAGGTCAATATCTCTCAACATATTGCAGCACTCCTGTATTCTCGTGTGTTATCTGTCCGAAACAGTGTAACATGGGTGAAAATAAATGTAAATTATCTTTTTATATTCCGGTTGAAATTATAAGGGGCGCATGTTAAATTATTTGTTATGAAAAAACGGATGGGAGAGATTGATATATGAAAGAAAATCAGGATAAGAAGATTTTTTACAAGCGTATAGGGATGACCGTTTTCGGAGTTGTCTTAAATGGAGCCAGCGTGGGATTTTTTAGGCTGGCGGCATTTGGCGTTGATCCTTTCCAGTCTCTGATGTCGGGGCTTGACTTTGCTGTGCCGCTCAGATTTGGGACACTGTATGTTGTGGCAAATATCTTCCTTTTAATGTTTGGCCTCTTTGCGGACCGTCATTACATAGGGCTGGGAACGATGATTAATTTATTTCTGCTTGGCTATATTGTGGAGTTTTCCCATAGTTTTTTGATACGGGCATTTCCTGCGCCGTCTTTAGGGTTTCGAATCGTGTCGTTTTTGATTGGCGTGGGAGTGATGTGCTTTAGCTCGGCATTTTACTTTACGGCGGATATGGGAGTATCGACCTATGATGCGGTGGCATTGATTTTGGCAAATAAATGGCATGTGGGAAGGTTTAAATTTATCCGTATCATTACGGATTTCGTTTGTGTAGCCGCCGGCTGCGGTCTGTATCTGATATCAGGCGGAGAGCTTTCAAAGCTTCTTCAAATTGCGGGAATCGGGACGGTTATTACAGCATTTTTTATGGGTCCCCTTATCGATTTCTTTAATCGTCAAGCGGCGGAGCCGTTTCTTTATGGTGAACGAAAAGAGAAAAGATGACGCAAAATTTAAAAAGTTCTTGACAAATGCACGTTAATGGATTAAAGTGAATACCATAAATATTAGAAACCGTTGAGAAAGAGTAGTAATCTGTTAAGTGAAATCATAGAGAGCGGCAGGTGGTGGGATTGCCGTATGGAGCGGACAGACGAATGGACTTTCGAGGGCAGCCGGAAATTTATATAGAGAGTATGGCTTGTCGGGAACCGAACCCGTTATCAATCAGGAGTGTATGTTAGTACATGAGAGAGTGGACATTATGTCAATTTGAGTGGTACCGCGATAATATAGTATATATTACCGTCTCAAACCGTGAGGTTTGGGGCGGTTTTTTTGCGCATGGCAAAGATTGAAGGCGGCCGCATCTGTAAATATTCTCTCCTAACAGCAGAAAATGAAAAAGAAAAGGAGAATGAATCAATGAAAAACAAAGTATTAGCAGGATTATTAGCAGTAGTGATGACAATGGCAATGACGGCAGGGTGTGCTCAAAATTCGGACGGCAGTTCTTCAAAATCCGGAGAAAAGAAAGCTTATAAGATTGGCATCTCCCAGTTTGCAGAACACGGTTCCCTTGATAACTGCCGGAAAGGATTTCTGGAAGGCTTAGAGGAGGCGGGCATTAAAGAAGGTGAGAATCTTACTGTAGATTTGAAAAATGCGGCGGCAGATATGGGGACGGCAGGGCAGATATCCGGAAGCTTCGTGTCAGATAAAGTGGATATGATATGTGCGATTGCTACGCCGACGGCGCAGAGTGCATACAATGCGGCGATGGATGCAGGCATTCCGGTTGTCTACACCGCAGTAACGGACCCGGTCAGTGCGGAGCTTGCGAAGGAAGACGGCACTCCGGTGGGCGAGGTTACCGGCACGTCTGATAAGCTGCCGGTAGAAGCACAGCTTAAGATGATGCGGCAGCTTTTGCCGGATGCAAAAAAGCTGGGTATCATGTATACCACAAGTGAAGCAAATTCAGTTTCCACAATTAAGGAATATGATTCACTGGCAGGAAAGTACGGATTTGAGCTGGTGGAAAAGGGGATTACGGCTACGGCGGATGTGGCTCTGGCAGCAGACGACCTTCTTGGAAAGGTGGACTGTATCACAAATTTGACTGACAATACGGTAGTTGCTTCTCTTCCGACAATTCTTGAAAAAGCGGACGAGAAAAAGATACCGGTATTTGGAAGTGAGATTGAGCAGGTGAAGATCGGATGCCTTGCCGCAGAAGGAATTGACTATATTGCGCTTGGCCGGCAGACGGGAAAGATGGCCGCACAGGTGCTGAAAGGCGAAAAGGTGGCGTCCGAGATGAACTTTGAATTGATTACCGAGCCGGGCTTTTATGTAAATAATAAGGTGGCGGCAGAACTGGGCGTGACCGTGCCACAGGAACTGGCGGACAGTGCGGTAGAAAGTTTTGACGAGATCGTAAAATAAACGGGCAGGAGGCATTTTTATGGATTTTTTTATAACAATAGCAGAACAGGGACTGCTCTATGGAATCCTTGCGCTGGGTGTATATATCACATATAAGATTTTGGATTTCCCCGACCTTACAGTAGACGGAAGTTTTCCTCTAGGGGCGGCAGTGACTGCGGCGCTTCTCACGCGCGGGATGAATCCATACCTTACCTTGCCGATTGCATTTTTAGCAGGGATGCTGGCCGGCGTCTGTACAGGGCTCATCCATGTAAAATGCAAAGTGCGGGATCTCCTTTCCGGTATTATTATGATGACGGCATTATGGACGATTAATTTGTTCATTGCGGGGACGGCGAACGTTCCGCTGTTTTCTCAAGAGACGATATTTAAAAATGAATTTTTAAACGGTGTGATTTCTTCGAAAATCACACCGTATATGACGGTTATTATTATTTTGGTACTTGCGGCTGCCTGTAAAATTCTGCTAGACTTATACTTGAATACGAAATCGGGCTACCTGCTCCGGGCGGCCGGAGACAATGACGTGGTTGTAACAGCGCTTGCGAAGGACGAAGGGAATGTAAAGATATTGGGTCTTGCCCTTGCTAATGGGCTGGTTTCCCTGGCGGGATGCGTATTTGCCCAGGAGGAGAGAGTCTTTGAGATATCTATGGGAACCGGTGCGATTGTTATCGGGCTTGCAAGTGTTATCATCGGAACGAGCTTGTTTAAGCGGCTGAGTGTATTTAAAGCAACAACGGCGGTGCTTGCAGGTTCCGTTATTTACAAAGCATGCGTGGCTGTGGCGCTGAGAAATTTTGAGCCGCAGGCGATGAAGCTGATTACAGCAGTGCTCTTTTTAATTATTCTTATAATCAGTATGGAGAGAAAGGCGAAGGTGAGGTAGATGCTTGAGCTTAAAGGTATTCATAAAATATATAATCCGGGTACGGTGAATGAAATGTGTCTGTTTGACCGGTTTGACCTCAAAGTTGAGAAGGGAGACTTTATCTCTGTCGTGGGAAGCAATGGCTCCGGCAAGACTTCCATGCTGAATCTTATCTGTGGGAGCATTTCGGCGGAGTCCGGGCAGATATTAATGAACGGACAGGATATTACAAAGGATAAGGAATATAAACGAAATGAAAAGATAGGGCGCGTATATCAGAATCCAGCTATGGGTACATGCCCGTCCATGACAATTCTTGAAAATATGTCGCTTGCGGACAATAAAGGGAGGTTTTTCGGACTCGGCAGGGGGACGGATAAATCCAGAATCAATTACTATAAAGAGCAGCTTATCCAGTTGAATCTGGGACTGGAAGATAGAATGGATACGAAAGTCGGCTCTCTCTCCGGAGGACAGAGACAGGCGATGGCTCTTTTGATGTCGGCCATGACGCCTATAGAATTTCTTATTCTGGATGAGCATACGGCTGCGCTTGACCCGAAGACGGCGGATATGATTATGGAGCTTACAGATAAAATCGTAAGAGAAAAAAAGCTCACCACTATCATGGTTACACATAATTTGAGATACGCCGTAGAATATGGAAACCGCCTCCTTATGATGCATCAGGGAGAGGTAATATTGGATAAGAAACGAGAAGAAAAGAAGGAAGTGCATGTAGAAGATGTGCTGAAACTTTTTAACGAGATTAGTATTGAGTGTGGAAATTGAGGAAAGTAGGATGCTGCTGTTACAACAGATGATTATTTTATTTATCTATATGGCTGTAGGATATGGATGTGCGAAAAAAGGAAAGCTTAATCCGGAGAAAAGCAAGACGATTTCATGGCTTGTTATCAATATTGCCAATCCGGCTCTTTTAATCTCATCCGCAGTCAACGGGGAGAAGGGCATTGCGCCGGATAAGCTTTTAGAGGCTGCGCTGCTTGCGGTCGTGATGTTTGCCGTGCTTTTAGTTTTAGGCCGGGTTGTGCTGAAGGTATTTTGCGTCCCTAAGAAGGAGGCGGGAGTCTATACGTTGATGACGGTTTTTAACAATATCGGGTATATGGGATTCCCTGTGATTGCGGCGGCCTACGGAAATGAGGCGCTTTTGTATGCGGCGATTTTTACTCTGCCGTTCAACATGCTTATCTATACGTATGGAATACGTATCGTAAGCCCGGAAAGCGGCTCGAAGGCAGAGTTTCAACTGAGAGGTATTATGAATGTGGGAGTGATATCAGGTATCATTGCCATTGTTTTGTATCTTGGAAATGTTCCGGCGCCGCAGTTTGTGAGAACTGCGGCCAGCGGCCTTGGGGCGCTTACTGCGCCGCTCAGTATGATGGCTATAGGAATTTCTCTTGCGGGTATCCGGCTGAAGGAGTTGTTTACGGATACAAGGCTTGTTGTCTATGCAGCAGTAAAGCTTTTGGTTATTCCGGTGGCGGGAATGCTGCTTATTGTCCGGCTCCTTGACAATGAATTGCTCAGCCATGTGTGCATGATTATGCTGGCGACGCCTGCAGCGAGCATGGTGGTTATGCTCGCCCAGCAGTATGATGCAAATTATGAGCTGGCAGCCAGAGGGGTTGCCCTTACCACGCTGCTTTCCGTTGCAACGATACCCATCGTGTCTGCGATTGTATTTTGAATGGTACAAAATTAAGAAAAACTTTATATTTCTAAAGGAAAAAAGTTGTTTTTTTCACAAAAATCTAAAAGAAAAGAGGCGCTTTTTCTGTTATACTTTATACAGAAAAAGGAACATCTTTGATGTTCCGGATTAAATTTGCGTATAAGGAAAGGGGAGCGCGCAGATGGGATACGGGGAGACAAACGTAAGATACAGACGGCGCGGTGGCAGGTATGGCGGAAATGCGAGAAAAAGGTCATCCATAAGACGCAGAAAAAGACAGCGGCGCCGCTTGAAGATTTTAGGAATAGAGCTTGTGCTTCTTATCATTCTTTTAGGTGGTTTTTTGATTTCAAAAGGGGTCAAGGAAAAAGAAACTGCCGCACCGAAAAAAGCTTCTCCTGAAACACTCGAACAATTTGCCGAAAAAAAGGGAATCGCTATGGATTCCTATCCTGCGGAGCTTTTAGAACTTTATGAGAGGAATCCGGAAGCGAAAAAGTTTGTGTGGGAGTATCCTTTAAAAAAGGACGAGCAGCCGGAAATAGATTTGAGTAAATATAGAGACAATGACACGATGCCTCTTTTTATGCAGTGGGATCAGAGATGGGGGTACCACCAATACTCCGGAAATGTAATGGGCCTTACAGGGTGCGGGCCGACATGCTTGTCTATGGTAACGGTTTATCTTGGCGGGGATACGTCTAAAAACCCTAAATGGATGGCGGATTTTTCTACTGAGAACGGTTATGCCGCCGAGGGGAGCGGTACGGCATGGACGTTATTTTCAGAAGGAGGAGAGAAACTGGGATTCGATGTGACAGAAATTCCCCTTGATGAAAAACGGATTGCGGAAAATCTTAAAGTAGGGAATCCGGTCGTGGCTGTTATGGGGCCGGGGGATTTTACGACAGACGGACACTTTATCGTATTTACCGGATATGAAGACGGCAAGATCCATGTCAATGATCCAAACAGCAAGGCAAACACAAAGAAGCTTTGGAAGTTTGACGATATATCCAGTCAGATAAAGCAGATGTGGGTGTTTCGGAAGTAAACGGTTAGAGAAGCACAACAGTGCATTGATATATAAAGCAGCAGCTTCACGGGCGCCTGTTCATCCGTGAAGCTGCAATTTACGTAAAGATTATCTGAAAATATTTGAGGCGGGAAATCCCGCGTGCGATTAGGAACACCAGTACATGATGGATTTAACCTTTCCGGATTTCAAATTAAAAACAATCGGATCAGCTGGAGGCACATTAACAAGAATCTGATTCTTATCAGAGGTGACGCGCTTTTTGCCGAATTGTTTTCTCAGCTTTTGTAAAGCTTGTTTTTTTGACATACCGACTTTAACGCCGCATAAAGATGCTTTTTTATTTCGGATGTCTATGTAGATATCTCCTCTGCGTTTTCCGTTTTCATATGTATAGAAAGAAATTTTCGTTTTTCCGCTCTTCCATATATAATTATTTCCATAATCTTCTTTTTTCGTTTTGCTCGCTTTGCCCCACGTTTTTTTTACGGCGGCATATGTTTTTGAGTTCAGAGTGGTTTTAACATTTGCGTTCGAGCTGCTTATGCTGCGGTACGTCATAAATGTCACGTTTTTTCCTTTGTAGCGGACGGTCAGTTTTGCAGTTTTTGAAGCCGCATCTGTTATTTGTACAGGTGCGAGGGAGCAAAACAGGACTGCAAGGCAGACGCTCATAGCCAGAAATCTTTTTTTCATTCTTTTCATATATTTTTCTCCTTTCAGCGTACCCTCAGTCTTTTTTGTTCACTGAGAGAGTACATGATTGCATTTTTCATTATAAATGTTTTATAAATAGAATGCAATATATGGGGGGGGGTGGGTATTTTTGCATTTTTATACTGAATTAGGAGGGATTGGATGAAAATTTTCTTTTGCGCTGCCGCTGCCCTTTTAATAAAAAGAGCTTGCTTTTATTCACATGATATGGTACACTATCAGAGCGAATGGAAGTAGGTCTTTTTTTTATGCCTAAAATTGGGTAGCCTCGCAAGCTACCGCGAAACACATTAACACAAAGAAGTATAAAGCGAGGTGGAAGTTGTGCGTACAAGAATCACATTGGAGTGTACAGAATGCAAGCAGCGGAACTACAACATGACGAAGGATAAGAAAGCTCATCCGGCGCGCATGGAGACGAAGAAGTATTGTAAGTTCTGCAGGTCACACACATTGCACAAAGAAACGAAGTAACCGTTGCAAAGGAGTGAATGACATGAGCGGAAAAACGACTCAGAAGAAAAGCTGGTTCAAAGGTCTTAGCAAGGAGTTTAAGAAAATTATTTGGCCAGGTAAGGTAGAGCTTGCAAGACAGACAGTGGCGGTTGTTTCTGTGTCTGTAGTGCTTGGAGTAA
>CAJTUQ010000034.1:24121-25279 GCA_910579335.1 uncultured Dorea sp.
CATTGCACTGATTGACTTTATGATTCAGCATGGAGTTGACATTCTTGTCAATCTGGGCTGATTGAAGCTGCATGCAAGAAAGGTGATTATATGTCAGAGGCAAAATGGTACGTAGTTCATACTTATTCAGGGTATGAGAACAAAGTGAAGGCCAACATTGATAAGACAATTGAGAACAGACATCTGGAAGAGCAGATACTTGAGGTACGCGTTCCCATGCAGGAAGTGGTGGAGCTTAAGAACGGAGTGCAGAAAGCCTCCCAGAAGAAGCTGTTTCCAGGTTATGTACTGATTCATATGATTATGAATGATGATACATGGTATGTTGTCAGAAACACCAGGGGTGTCACGGGCTTTGTAGGACCGGGCTCCAAACCGGTGCCGCTTACAGATGCGGAGATGGCGCCGCTTGGCATCCGTCAGGAGAATATTGTTGTTGACTTTGAAGAGGGAGATACCGTTCGGGTAATCGCCGGTGCATGGGCAGATACGGTTGGGGTCGTCCAGTCAATGAATCTGCAGAAACAGAGTCTGACAATTAATGTTGAGCTGTTTGGCCGCGAAACACCGGTTGAAATCGGTTTCGCAGAAGTTAAGAAGATGTAATTAAAAACAAAATCAGTGGGAGGAATATTAGTTCCGCCAACACCACAAGGAGGTAATTGAAATGGCAAAAAAAGTACAAGGTTATATTAAATTACAGATTCCTGCCGGAAAAGCTACTCCGGCACCACCGGTCGGACCTGCGCTTGGTCAGCACGGTGTAAATATTGTTGAGTTTACAAAGCAGTTTAATGCTAGAACCGCAGATCAGGGAGATTTGATTATCCCTGTAGTTATTACAGTTTACAGTGACAGAAGCTTCAGCTTTATCACAAAGACCCCTCCGGCGCCGGTTCTTATTAAGAAAGCGTGCGGCCTTAAGTCCGGTTCAGGAACGCCGAATAAGAAAAAGGTTGCTACGATTAAGAAGGCGCAGATTCAGGAAATCGCAGAGCTTAAGATGCCTGATCTCAACGCAGCCAGCCTTGAAGCGGCCATGAGCATGATAGAAGGAACATGCCGCTCAATGGGAGTAAACGTAGAGGCATAAAACACAAAGCGAGGTATTGCCGAGCAAAGTGTTTTAGCCGTTCTTGGAGCGAAGCGAGAAGAACA
>CAJTUQ010000035.1:0-1156 GCA_910579335.1 uncultured Dorea sp.
GAAACTATGGCAGGATTGACGTCAATGATGAATATTGGCAAAGAAATGGAGAAAAAGCTGGCTTCCGTTGGCATTGATTCTTCCGGGAAGCTGATGGAAGCAGGCGCAAAAGACGCATTTATCAAGTTAAAGCAAAAATACCCGAATGTGTGCCTGGTACATTTATATGCCTTGGAAGGCGCAATACATAATATAGAATTTAACAGTCTTTCAGAAGATAAGAAAAGGGAATTAAAAGAATTTAGCGATTTTCTGAAGAGATAGCAGGGATGTAAATTTCTGCTTGCAAATTATGGAAGCAATCATGGCATAAAGCCGATTATTTTTCGATAGAGTGGATAGATAAAGACGAAAGAAACGGGAGTGAGGAACAGATATGGAGCTGAAATGGGCGGTGGCCGCCATGACAGAGATTCTGTCGGCCGCGCTGTGCATTTGGCTGGCTGCCATATTTATAAAATGGCTGTCTTCCTTAGACTGGACATTTGAATCCGCAAGCAGATGCGCAGGCAGATATGTTTATTTCATTCAATATTTAAGGCCATACAAAAAAGTTCTAAAACCGGACTTCAAAAGTTTAGAATTTTAGAATACTGTCACATGCTGCCGGAGCGGTATTCACTTGGTGTCATGCCATACGATTTGCGGAAAACTTTTCCAAAGTAAGCGCTATCCGAGAAACCGCACTGCTGGCAGATGGCGGTAATGGTCATGTTTGTTTCTAAGAGTAATTTCTTTGATTGGTTCAAACGGTATTTGATTAGATATTCCATAGGGCTTTGCCCTATGGTTTTCTTAAAGCAGCGGCTGGCTTCCCTTTCGCTGACACCGGCTGTTTTTGCTATTTCCGCTAAGGTGATTCTTTCAGGGTAATGCTGGTTGATATATGCTATCATACTGCGCAGACGGTTCGTCTGTTCCATTCCTGTAGTTTTTTGGATGTCAGGGTTCTCCTGAAGTTCCTTAATAAGAAGACACCATGTTTCCGAGAGGGTATTTCGGGTCTGAAATTCCGAATCTGTTTCGTTTTGCAATTCTTTTAAGTGATACAGGTTTTTCAGTATCAAATTAGCTGTTGAATGTCCTCTGCGGATAACATGCACTTCAATCTGCTTGTTGTTAATGACTGGATTCAGATATTTTGTTTCAAAACGGC
>CAJTUQ010000035.1:1166-24668 GCA_910579335.1 uncultured Dorea sp.
TAAAATGCCCGCCTAAAAAAATCGGATGAAAAATGTGATTTATTTCTATTGTCTTCACGCCCGAAGAAGCGTTCTGTTTCATGCACATTACGTTGCTGTTGACAAAGAACCCGTCGCCTTGACGGACTGTGTATTCGGCGCCGACGGTTACGATTTTGCTGATACCTTCTTGTATATACCCTAACTCTAATTCTTCATGCCAATGCCACGGAACAATAAAATTGGTCAAGTCGCGTTTATGGAGGCAATAGGGATACTCGATTGTCATACCTTCAATAATTTCTACTTGATTCCTGTCGGTTTCAAATGACTGCATATAGTTACCTGCCTTGTCCTTATTATTAGTATAATTATAACATATCTGTCTGGATAATTCTATATTACGGCTTGATAATTATATTTTTACGGACACACTATCCGTATAATATAAACATGAAAGCAAACTGCAAGATTTAGAAAGGAGAGGCTGCTATGAAGGAAGAAAAGAATGTTTTTTACGGATACAGAGTTTAAAGGAATGCCAGAAATAATGATTTGAACGGAAAATATTGATAGGATGGACAAAATGGAGGTAATGTCATGGCAAACAATTTTGAGTTTTATGCACCGACAAAAGTAATTTTTGGAAAAGGGGCTGAAAGTGAAACAGGAAAGCAGATAAAAGAATTTGGGGCGTCCAGTGTTCTGATTGTATATGGCGGCGGAAGCGTGAAACGTTCGGGATTGCTGGGGAAAATTGAAAATACGCTTAGTGATATGCAGATTATGTTTAGCGAACTGGGAGGCGTAGTTCCCAATCCGCATTTAGATAAGGTTTATGAGGGAATCCGCATTGGAAAATCAAAAAATGTTGATTTTCTTCTTGCCGTCGGAGGCGGCAGTGTGATTGATACGGCAAAAGCGATTGCGTATGGGCTTGCAGAACCGGAGAAAGATGTATGGGAGTTGTTTGAGCACACACGCATGGCAAGAAAATGCATTCCGGTTGCCAGTGTATTATCCATTGCTGCGGCAGGAAGCGAAACATCGAAAGGATGTGTAATCACAAATGAAAAGACCGGAGAAAAGCGGGCATATGATGATAATCTTGCACGTCCGAAGTTTGCCATTATGAATCCGGAGTATACGAAGTCCCTTCCGGATTACCAAACAGAGTCAGGATGTACGGATATTATGATGCACACGATGGAACGGTATTTTACCAATGGGGGCAATATGGAGATTACAGATGCCATTGCAGAAGGGTTACTGCGTACCGTTATGAAAAATGCAGTTATTCTACATCAGAATCCAGGGAATTATGATGCCCGTGCAGAAATTATGTGGGCAGGGAGCATTGCCCATAATGACCTTACCGGCTGTGGAAATGACGGAGGAGATTTTATGACCCACAAATTGGAACACGAACTGGGCGGTATGTTTGACGTGACGCATGGTGCGGGACTTGCGGCTGTATGGCCAAGCTGGGCGAGATATGTTTGCGGGGAATGTCTGCATCGTTTTGTCCGTTATGCAAGGAATGTTATGGGTGTTACTTTGGATGGCACAGACGAAGAAGTTGCTGAGGCTGGTATTTGTGCAATGGAGGATTTTTACCGCAGTATCGGAATGCCTATAAACCTGAATGAACTTGGCTTACATCCGACGGATGCTCAGATCGAGGATATGGCAAGACGGTGTATGATTGCGTCAGGAACGAAAACAGGCTCTGCAAAAAAACTGAATCGGGAGGATGCAGTCCGTATCTATCAAAACGCCCGCGGATAAAGAGGGACGCATCGGGTTCCGGGAATGCGAAGTAATGAGAATACGAGGCCTTTTCCAATAAGTTGGCATGCTCCATGAGATTCGTTCTTTAGGCAATGCCTTGTGCAGGGTATATTCATCAATCGTTTTCTTGGCTTTTCGCCACAGAAAGGGCTTTGCCCGTTTTCCTTAAATTTTCTTCCGCATTTTGGATATTTTCACATGGATGGTTCCCCGCTGTTTCTTTCCTGTAAAACAACTTCAACGATATCGCCAAAACTTTTACCAATCTGCCTGCGGATCTGTTTGGTAACGCCAATGATGTAACAGGGTGTGCCCATTTTTACTACCTGCCCTCTGTATGGGACGCCGTCAAAAGCAGCATTTACCAGCAGGCGGCCTTTGCCAAAAAGCTTTTTGATGTCGTAAGGGACTTCTACATAAGCAGCATCCATATCTTTATTTTGAAGTATTACTGCGCTGAATTTCAGCTCCATAGCCTTCCTCCTCATTAAGCGGTCATCACAATGTCATTATTTTTTTAATATTTGTTCCATTTGACATTCTTAATCCGGCTGCTGCCCGTTATGGGCAAGCCATTTACATTCCGTGATTTCCATGTTGGTAAATGTAGCCTTAAAAGATGATTCTTCAGGACTGCATGCATAAATTCCAAACCGGATTGTTCCGTTACCATTCCACATATGGCATATGCGCATCTGCTTGAAAGTAACGCCGTCTTCAGAGCACTCAATGCAATAGTCATCTTCCCTGCGGCTGAATCTATACCACATTGACTTTACAGAAGCGCTTATTTCTGTTGTTGACCAATCCGAATAGCCGTTGTTTGTGACAACGCTTCCAAGATGCTGAAATTTTTCGTTTTCGTATTCTATCGAACCCTTCAGCCAATTTTCACTGTCAAGGTACATCACAATTCCACATTGGTCAAATCTATGTTTGCTTTCAAATTCTGTTTTGACTGTGAAGGAAAAGAATTTTTCATCTGTTTCCATTTGCAGAACAGGAGCATTGTCATTTCTGAAATGATAGTATGTTCTCTGCCACAGATCGGTGTGAGGATTTGTTACAATTTCAATTTTATCATCGGATATCGTGTAATCCGCAGGTTTTCTTGTCCATTTTAATTTGCTTATATCAAAATTCATATTCCTGCCTCCATAAACTGAGATTTATGCTCTTCGCAATTCCCTGACAAATGGGAAATTACCCGTTTATTAACCAACGCCAAATCTCTACAATCTCACAATATGTATGAGATTCTTCCGGGTATTTTTTATGCAAATCCAACTGCGTATTTACGGCTTCTCTGTAAGATGGAATTAATCCATATTGATTCAGTGCCTCATAGTCAATAGAATCAAATTCGGCCCCGCAATTCGTTATGGCACTAATACATGTGGAAATATCCACTAAATCATAGCCGCAAAATTCAAACCGCTGTCCCTGCTCTAATCTATAATTAGGCTCAATTTCGGGACGCACGATGATTGCAAGAAGTTGATCGCCTTTTAGGGGCAGATTTATTTCTGATTTTTCTATTTCCTTTAACTCCATCAGGCCGCAGTCAAATGTAACTAATTCATTGGCCTTAATCTTTCCCTGATTAAATTTTCGCAGAGTTCCATGATTGATACACCTGTCAGATTGGAAATAGCGAACGAATCCAAAGGACCTATAATCTTCTTTTATCGTAGTTATAGTCATATATTTATTCCTCCAAGCTCCGGTTTGAATGATGATTTTATTTTACCATAGTTTGGGAGAGAAAATGTAACTTATTTTCCCAATTATCTGCATGGTAGATATTGCCTGAATAGTGTGATATAATAAAAACAATCCAATATGCAAAATAGCAGGGACAGAGATATCGGGTATAAAAAAAGGAGACAGAACTTATGAAGATAGAGATTGACACGCATTCCCATACGCTTGTCAGCGGCCATGCATATAATACGATACGGGAGATGGCTCATATGGCGGCGGAAAAAGGCTTAAAAGGGCTGGCTGTTACGGAGCATGCGCCTAAGATGCCGGGGAGCGCTGGACTGTATTATTTCCAGAATCTGAGGGCGGTTCCGAGACAGATGTATGGAATCCGGCTTCTTTTGGGCGTGGAGCTTAACATTATGGATGGGGAGGGTACGCTGGATTTGCCAGAATCCGTGATTGAGGAGCTGGACATTTCCATTGCAAGCATTCATCCGCCCTGCTTTGGCGGAGAACGGACGAAAGAAGTGGTGACGGAGACCTATTTAAATGTTATGAAAAAAAGCTGCGTGGACATTATCGGGCATCCGGATGACGGGCGGTTTCCTGTGGACTATGACGTACTTGCAAAGGAAGCCAAACGGACGGGGACGCTGCTGGAGGTGAATAACGCTTCCTTGAGTCCGGGAGGATTCAGGCAGGATACGCATGACAATGCAAAAAGGATGCTTGAGTGCTGCAAAAAATACGGGACAATGGTAGTAGCAGCAACGGACGCACATGTAGATGTGTCAATTGCGGAATACCTGTATGTGCAAAAGGTTCTGGAAGAGGTGGATTTCCCGGAGGAATTAGTCGCGAATGCGTCTTTGGAGAAGCTTTGTTCCAGCCTGAAGCGTAATAAGAAAGCATAATCGATAAAAACCTATAGACTTCATAAATTTAGTGTGTTAAAATATAGCAGGAAAGATTTGTTACAAAAGGAGATTTCTGATATGAGTAAAAAGATTAGGACTGAGGCAGTAGATTATCTCTTTAGTGCAATATTAAGCTTGAAAGATAAAGAGGAGTGTTATACGTTTTTTGAGGATATCTGTACGATTAACGAGCTGCTCTCTTTATCGCAGAGATTTGAAGTAGCAAAGATGTTAAGAGAGCGCAGGACATATCTTGAAATAGCAGAAAAGACAGGAGCTTCTACCGCAACGATCAGCCGTGTCAACCGTTCTTTGAATTATGGAAATGACGGCTATGACATGGTATTCGAGAGGATTAATAAGTAAGAACATACAATTGCATAACAGCATGAAAAAAAGAAATAAGAATCTCTCCTTATTTCTTCTTTTTATCTTTCGTGTCCTCTTTTGCGCCAAATTCATCGATGAGCCTCTGCATCAGAAGCTTTTTTACATAGATATCAAAGCTCAGGCTGCAGATAAATGCAAAAAGCTGCAGATAGTGCTGATCCTCTTCCTGGACATCCGAAAAGCACTCCGCGGCGTTGTGGAATGACTTGGCTATATCCTTTGTGACAAGATTGATTCTGGATTTTTCAAGTTCCATTACTTCATTGTAGATATAGGTCATATCCATGCCGTCATCATTGTTAAAATACTTGTCTGTAATCGGCGTCAGGAGGGTCTCGATATCTTTAATTGATAATATATTTTTAAAATAGTAAATAAAAATCATTACCAGTACATGCTCTTTGGAATATTTTTTCTTCACCGGGGGAGGGAGAAGGTTATTCTTTGCATAATTATTAATCATCGTTTTCGTCAGGACTTTGTCATCTTCGTACCGCTTGCTGGAACGCAGATGCTCCTCCATGAAGGTCGTGACTTGGTCCATGTATAAATCTATATTGGGGATATCTCCCGGTTCTACATATTTAATCTGTGAAATACTTGTAAGTATGCTTTTAAGCATGTCCTTTGTGTCTATAATCATATCATTATCACCTCAATGCAACCATTATATAGTATCCAAAACTAGATGACAACAGTAAAAATAAATAAAGTATTAAAATTAAGATGTACAGGTTGACAATTTCAAAAATAATAGATAGAATATAGTTCGTTAACGAACAGTTTTGGGATGAATAATCCGAGAATGAACATATTGAATGAAAGAGGTGCCAGGATGAAAGCGATTGGACCAGAGATACACATGCTGAATCATTTGATTACTAGAAATCTGGCGTGTCATGTCACGGCGGCGGGAATCGATGAGATTACTTTAATGCACGGATGGATTATGCGGTATCTCTATGAGAACAGAGCCCGCGATATTTTCCAGAAGGATATTGAAAAGACCTTTTCTATCGGAAGGTCGACGGTAACAAGCCTTATACAGCTCCTGGAGAAAAAGGGTTATGTGAAGAGGGAGTTCGTGGAGCATGATGCAAGGCTTAAGAAAGTGACGCTGACACAGAAGGGAGTAAAGAACCATGAAAGTATGGAAGTCTTGATTACAAAACTGGACGCAATGCTTGAGGAAGGTATTGACGGGGCGGAGCTTGAGATTTTTTTTAGAGTGACGGAGAAGATAAAGGAGAACCTGATAAAACAGAAGCTGGAATGCAGGAAAGGAGGGACAGAATGCTTAGAACACTGCTTAAAGAAGTAAAAGAATATAAGAGGGCGTCCATTGCAACACCGATATGTATGATTTTCGAGGTGGCGATGGAGATGGTCATTCCGTTTCTTATGGCGTCGATTATTGACGACGGCGTGAATGCGGGGGACATGGCACATATTTATAAAGTGGGTGCGGTTATGATTGCTGCAGCGCTTATGGGTCTTTTAGCAGGCATGCTCGGAGGCCGGTACGGTGCGAAGGCATCTGCCGGGTTTGCGAAAAATCTGAGGGAGGCCATGTTTAATAATATCCAGACCTATTCCTTCGCGAATATTGATAAATTCAGTACGGCGGGACTTGTAACCCGTCTGACTACGGATGTAACGAATATACAGATGGCGTATCAGATGACGCTCAGGATGTTTATGAGGGCTCCGGCAAGCCTTCTTTGCGCTATGGCGATTGCATTTACAATTAATGCAAGGCTTGCAAGCATTTACCTGGCTGCGGTCCTGATACTGGCCGTGATATTGTTTTTCATTATTCGTCATGCTACCCAGTATTTTATGATGGCATTTCCAAAGTACGATGCGCTGAATGCTTCCGTACAGGAAAATGTGTCTGCAATCCGCGTAGTGAAGGCATATGTGCGGGAAGAGCATGAGACGGATAAATTTAAAAAGGCGAGCCAGAATATTTATGATATTTTTGTGAAGGCGGAGAAGAATGTCATCGTAAATGCTCCTCTGATGCAGACTACCGTGTATACGTGCATCCTGCTTATCAGCTGGCTGGGAGCAAAGATGATCGTATCCTCGGAGCTTACGACAGGCCAGATGATGAGCCTGCTTGCGTATTGTATGAACATTTTAATGAGCCTGATGATGCTGTCTATGGTATTTGTCATGATTTCCATGAGCACGGCGAGCGTCCGGCGTATCGCGGAGGTGTTGGATGAGAGCAGCACGCTCAAAAATCCGGAGGCTCCTGTGACGGAAGTGGAAGACGGAAGCGTTGAGTTTTGCCATGTGGATTTCTCGTATCACAAGGATAGCGCAGAGCCCGTATTGAAGGACATTAATATAAAGGTAGCTTCGGGTGAGACGATTGGAATCATCGGGGGCACGGGAAGCGCTAAGACCAGTCTTGTGAATCTAATCAGCCGCCTGTATGACGTGACCGGGGGAGAAGTAAAGGTAGGAGGAAAAAATGTCAAGGATTATGATATGGAAGCGCTCAGGAACCAGGTAGCGGTTGTGCTTCAAAATAATGTCTTGTTTTCCGGAAGTATTCTTGACAATCTCCGGTGGGGGGATAAGGATGCTTCAAAAGAGGAGTGCATGCGGGCCTGCCGGCTTGCCTGTGCCGATGAATTTATCAGGAAGTTCCCGAAAGGGTACGATTCATATATCGAGCAGGGCGGGAGCAATGTGTCCGGAGGGCAGAAGCAGCGCCTCTGCATTGCAAGAGCTCTTCTTAAAAAGCCGAAGGTGCTTATATTAGATGACAGCACCAGCGCTGTGGATACGGCGACAGATGCAAGGATTAGAAAGGCGTTCAGGGAAGAGATTCCGGATACGACCAAATTTATCATTGCCCAGAGGATATCGAGCGTGCAGGACGCTGACCGCATTATAGTGATGGAGGAAGGGCGTGTGAACGGATTCGGGACTCACAAGGAACTGCTTAGGGATAATGAAATCTACCGGGAGGTCTATGAGTCGCAGACTCAGGGCGGCGGAGACTTTGACGAGAAGGCAGGTGAGTAAGGAATGACAGAAAGAAAAGAAAACCAGGCCGCATCCGGAAGGATGCATGGCAAAAGGATGCACGGAGGAAGAATGAGAGGGATGAAACCTTCGGTAAAAAATCCGGGGCAGGTTATAAAGCGTTTGATGGGATATGTGTTCCAAAGGTACGGATTCTGGTATATGGTTGTAATTGTCCTGATTTTTGCGGGGGTACTTGCCAATGTCCAGGGAACGATGTTTATGAAGAACCTGATTGACGAATACATTACACCGTTTTTAATGACGGATCATCCGGATTTTACGCCGCTTGCCCGTGCAATCGGAAAGGTGGCTGCATTCTATGCTGTCGGCGTGGCGTCCGTCTATGCGTACAACCGCATTATGGTTAATATTACGCAGGGAACACAGAGGGAACTTAGGAATGAATTATTTGAACATATGCAAAAGCTTCCTGTGAAATATTTTGACACGCATTCCCACGGGGACATTATGTCTATTTACACGAATGATATTGACACGCTGCGCCAGATGATAAGCCAGAGCATACCGCAGATTATTAACAGCGGGGTAACGATTGTCAGCGTGTTTGTCAGTATGCTGATTTTAAATATACCTCTGACAATTGTGACGCTTTTTATGGTCGGGGTTATGCTGTTTTGTACAAAGCAGGCAACTGCGCAGAGCGGAAAATATTTTTTGGAGCAGCAGACGAATATCGGGGCGCTGAACGGGCATATCGAGGAGATGATGAACGGGCAGAAGGTTGTAAAGGTGTTCTGCCATGAGGAGGAGAGTAAAAAGGAATTTAAAGAGTTAAATGACAGATTGTTCGACAGTGCGGACAAGGCCAATACTTTTGCGAACTTTCTTGGCCCTATTAATGCGCAGCTGGGCAATGTAAGTTATGTTGTCTGTGCGATTGTAGGAGGAGTGCTGGCGCTAAACGGCATCGGCGGATTTACATTAGGCGGGCTTGCGAGCTTCCTTACGTTCAACCGGAGCTTCAGTATGCCCATCAACCAAATCAGCCAGCAGCTGAATGCCGTTATTATGGCTATGGCAGGTGCAGACCGTATCTTTAAGCTTCTGGATGAGGAGACGGAGGTTGACAACGGATATGTAACGCTGGTAAACGTGACAGAGAAGGACGGAAAGCTGGCGGAGAGTGCCGGGCGCACCGGACGGTGGGCATGGAAGCATGTGCACCAGGCAGATAAGAGCGTGGATTATGTGGAAGTAAAAGGGGACGTGGTATTTGACGGCGTGGATTTCGGATACAACGACGATAAAATCGTGCTCCATGATGTAAAGCTGTTTGCTGAGCCGGGACAAAAGATTGCCTTTGTAGGCTCGACCGGAGCGGGAAAGACGACGATTACGAATCTGATTAACCGCTTTTATGATATTCAGGATGGAAAAATCCGTTATGACGGGATTAATGTAAATAAAATTAAAAAAGCGGATCTTAGGCGCTCGCTTGGAATCGTTCTTCAGGATACCCATCTTTTTACGGGAACCGTGAAGGAAAACATCAGGTTCGGAAAGCTTGACGCAACGGACGAGGAGGTAATGGCAGCGGCGAAGCTTGCGAATGCGGACGGTTTTATCAAGAGACTTCCGGACGGGTATGATACGATGCTGACCGGAGACGGTGCAAACTTAAGCCAGGGGCAGCGGCAGCTCCTTGCGATTGCAAGAGCGGCGGTTGCTGACCCGCCGGTATTGATCCTTGACGAGGCGACAAGCTCCATTGATACGAGGACAGAGCGAATCGTACAGGACGGCATGGATAAGCTTATGAACGGCAGAACGACATTTGTCATAGCCCACAGGCTTTCTACCGTGCGCAACTCGGATTGCATCATGGTTTTGGAGCAGGGCAGGATTATCGAGAGGGGAACCCATGACCAGCTCATCGAGGAGAAAGGGAAATACTATCAATTGTATACAGGAAATTCAATCAGTGCATAAGAATTATGAAACAGCCGGCGGGGAAACCCCTGCCGACTTTTAATTTACAAGAGATAGCAGACATGATAGAATAGAGGTGTTAAAAAGAAATGAAAGGATAAAATAGCTTTGGGGATTTACGACACATTGAATGATAAACAGCAGGAAGCAGTATTCTATACGGACGGGCCGCTCCTCATACTTGCAGGGGCGGGCTCTGGAAAGACAAGAGTCCTTACCCATAGAATTGCTTATCTGATAGAAGAAAAGGGGATAAATCCGTGGAATATTCTTGCCATTACTTTTACAAATAAAGCGGCGGGCGAGATGCGGGAGAGAGTGGACAAACTGGTGGGATTCGGCGCAGAGAGCGTGTGGGTCAGTACGTTCCATTCTATGTGTGTACGTGTCTTGAGACGGCATATCGGGCTGCTCGGCTATGATACGAATTTTACTATTTATGATACGGACGACCAGAAGACGCTGATGAAGGACATTTGCAAGCTTTTGCAGATTGATACGAAGCAGCTTCGTGAAAGGACGCTTCTTAGCATGATTTCCCATGCAAAAAATGAGCTTGTCGGCACAAAAGAATTTAGGCTTCAGGCGGGCGGGGATTACCTGCGCCAGAAGGCAGCCGATGTGTACGAGGAGTATGAAAGGCAGCTTCGAGCCAATAATGCGCTGGATTTTGATGATTTATTAGTAAAGACCGTGCAGCTTTATCAAACGCAGGCGGATGTGCTGGCATCCTATCAGAACCGGTTTCGCTATATCATGGTAGATGAGTATCAGGATACCAATACGGTTCAGTTTGAACTGGTTAAGCTTTTGGCTTCAGGGTACAGGAATCTTTGCGTCGTGGGGGACGACGACCAGTCCATTTATAAATTCCGCGGGGCTAATATAAAAAATATATTGAACTTTGAGGAGTTTTTCCCGGATGCCAAAGTGATAAAGCTTGAGCAGAATTACCGCTCTACGCAAAACATATTAAATGCGGCCAATGGAGTTATCCGCAATAATAACGGGCGGAAGGAGAAAACGCTCTGGACGTCCAATAAGGAGGGAGACAAACTCGAACTCCGTCAGTTTGATACGGCTTATGACGAGGCGGAATTTATTGTTTCCGATATTAAAACGCATGTAAATAACGGAGATTGTACATATAATAGTAATGCGGTTTTATACCGCACCAATGCCCAGTCGCGTATGTTTGAAGAGAAGCTTGTGGCGGCGAACATTCCGTATAAAATCGTGGGCGGTATAAATTTTTATGCCAGACGCGAGATTAAAGATTTGCTTGCCTATCTAAAGACTGTAGATAACGGCAGGGATGATCTGGCGGTCCGGCGGATTGTAAATGTGCCGAAACGGGGGATCGGGCTTACAAGCATCAACCGTGTGCAGGAGTATGCGGCCTCCCATGAGATTGGGTTTTATGAGGCGCTGCGAGGCGTGGATTTGATTCCGAATATCGGCCGGGGTGCGGCAAAGCTTGAGTCCTTTGCGGCGCTGATTGAGCATTTCAAGGCGGATGCGAAGGATAAGAGCATCTTGGAGCTGATGAATGAAATTATCGACGAGACAGGCTACGTGCAGAGCCTTGAGGCAGAGGGGGCGGAAGAGGCAGAGTCAAGGATTGAAAATATTGACGAACTTTTAAATAAAATTGCAGCTTATGAGGAAATATGTGAGGAACGAGACGAGCCTGCAGACTTGAGCGGGTTTTTAGAAGAAGTTGCGCTTGTGGCGGATATTGACAGTCTGGATGAAAGTACAGATTATGTGGTGCTTATGACGCTTCACAGTGCAAAGGGACTGGAATTTCCCCATGTGTATCTGGCCGGAATGGAGGAGGGACTGTTTCCAAGCTATCTGTCGGTTACGGCCGATTCTTTGGACGAGCTGGAGGAGGAAAGGCGCCTGTGTTATGTCGGGATTACAAGGGCAAAAAAAAATCTTACGCTTACGTGTTCCAAAAAAAGGATGGTACGGGGAGAGACGCAGTACAATCGGATGTCTCGTTTTCTGAAAGAGATTCCGGCGGATTTTGTGTCCGCCGAAACAGCGGTTAGAAAGGAGACGGTAAAAGGGAGCGCCGAATTTGAATCCGCAAAACAGGCGGCATACAGACAGGCGAAGCAGGCTTTCAGGGCGCAGGCTTTTACGGCGCCGAAACCTGCAAGGCAGTTTGGAAAGCCGCAGGGAGGGCGGCTGGACTATGGCGTCGGAGACAGGGTGCGCCATATGAAATTCGGAGAAGGCAAGGTTGCGGCCATCGTAGAAGGCGGGCGTGATTTTGAGGTTACGGTAGATTTTGACGGAGCTGGAAGAAAAAAGATGTTTGCTGGATTTGCAAGGCTTGAAAAGATATAAAATGAGGAATCAGAATGGAGGGGCGGCAGCATGAGAGAAAATATAGACAATACTATGCATATGGAAATTGCAATGGGGCTAAGCCAGGATTATGTAATCGTCTATCTGGTGGATTATAACAGCGGCAGTTTTGTGAATTTCCGCATGAGCGATGAACGCAAAGCCATATTCGAGGAATATTTGAGAGGCAATGATTTTGAAAAGGCACTCCGTGCTTATGTGAAAGCAGTTGTCTATGAACCCGATAAGGAAACCGTGCTTTGTATGACTAACTATGCATGTGTCAGGGAAAAGCTCTTAAGTCAGCCGTTCTATTCGGTAAATTACAGGATATACAGGGAGGGGGAGCTTCAGTATTTTCAGATCCGGATTGCCCGGATTGGAGAGTCGGGGGCGGCGGACAGGGTAGTCGTCGGTTTCCGGAGGGTGGATGAGGATACAGGGAATGACCTGGCCAGGAAAAATGAAATAGAAGAGGCCTATGAAATCATATCGGGGCTCAGCAGCGACTACAACTTTATCTCGCTGTTTAATCCGGACGGCGGAAAGATGAGTATCTATAAAGCCGATTCTTCAATGGAAATAAAGACTACCCTTGCGCGGCATGAGAATTATCAGGATGCGGTAGACGCTTATACGGAATATGTATCAGAGGAGGACAAGGAGCGGTGGAGGGAGACCACACTCCTTGAAAACATTCGGAAAGAGCTTTCAGATAAACAGTGTTACGATATCAATATCCGGAACAATGTGAACGGGGAGAAGAATTACATCCAGTTCCGGTTTGCAAAGGTAAAAGATAAGCAGTTCGGGAGCCGTGTCGTCATCGCGAAAAGGATTATTACCGACATTGTGGAGAATGAAATGAAGCAGCAGCGGATTTTGGAGGATGCACTTGCGCGGGCGGAGCATGCGAGCAGGGCAAAAAGCACCTTTCTTTCAAACATGTCCCACGATATCCGTACGCCTATGAATGCGATTATCGGCTTTACCTCGCTTGCGAGTACGCATCTGGACAATAAGGACAGGGTGAGGGATTATCTGGAGAAAATCATGTCTTCCAGCAATCATTTATTGTCCTTGATTAACGATGTGCTGGAGATGAGCCGGATTGAGAGCGGAAAGCTTCATTTGAACGAAACAGAGTGCAATCTGTCAGAAATTATGCATGAACTTAGGAATATCCTTCAGGTAGATGTCAGGGAGAAGAAATTAGACTTCTTTATTGACACGGTAGACGTTTTTGATGAAAACGTTATCTGTGACCGTCTTCGGCTGAATCAGATACTTCTCAACCTTCTTGGCAATTCTATCAAATTTACAAAGCCGGGAGGAAGCATCAGCGTCCGGATTTTGGAGAAAGAGGGCGGTACGAAGGACAGGACCTTGTATGAGATACGGGTCAAGGACAACGGAATCGGCATGAGCGAGGAGTTTGTCAAGCGTATATTTGAACCGTTTGAGAGAGAAAAGAACACGACGGTGAGCGGAATACAGGGAACCGGGCTTGGAATGCCGATTACAAAGAATATTGTGGAAGCGATGGGCGGCACGATTGAAGTTTACAGTAAGCAGAATGAAGGCTCTGAATTTATTGTTACCGTGCCTTTTAAGCTGTCAGAGAACACAGACAGGAATATAGTGATTGAGGAGTTGAAAGGAGTTCATGCGCTTGTTGTAGATGATGATTTTAACACGTGTGACAGCGTAACGCAGATGCTGATGGAGATTGGGCTGCGCGCCGAGTGGACGCTGAACGGAAAAGAAGCGCTTCTTAGAACCAGACAGGCAATCAGGCGCCATGATGAATATAAGATTTATATTATTGACTGGCTGATGCCGGATATGAGCGGCGTTGAAGTGGCAAAAAGCATCCGCAGCGAGATTGGGGACAGTGTGCCGATTATTGTGCTGACGGCGTATGACTGGGCGGATATTGAGGAGGAAGCGAGGGAGGCAGGAGTAAATGCGTTCTGCAGTAAGCCGTTGTTTATTTCCGAGTTTATCAGATGTCTGGTTCAGGTTCTTAACCTGGAGAAGGAGGAGAAAGAGAAGGCTCAGTCGGACGAGGAAGTGTGTATGGGCGGAAGGATTCTCCTGGTGGAGGATAACGAGCTGAATCGGGAGATAGCAACGGAGATTCTCACAGAAGCCGGATTTCAGATTGAAGAGGCGGATAACGGAAAAACGGCAGTGGAAATGCTGAAGGCATCAAAGCCCGGTTATTACAAGCTTGTCCTGATGGATATTCAGATGCCCGTTATGGACGGATATGAGGCGACAAGAGCCATCAGACAGCTCGACGACGATGAAATTTCCAATATCCCAATCGTTGCCATGACTGCCAATGCTTTTGACGAGGACAGGAAAAAAGCATTTGAATGCGGTATGAATTCACATATAGCAAAGCCCGTTGATGTAGAAATCTTGTTTGATACGCTGAAAAAGATATTATAAGAAAAAGCCGGAGCCTGTCATTATCTGACAAGCTCCGGATATTTTTCTTTATTTCTCCGTTTGCACTCATACATGATTTCGTCGGCTTCATGGAGAATGCCGTCCAGCGACGGGTCTTTCTCTTTTCCTGTAATCTGTACGATTCCATAGCTGAAGCTGCACTGATAGTCACTATATCTTTCTGACTGGAACCTTTTTAATATCTCATCCATTTTGCGGTTCATCAGTTCCCCGATGCATCCGGTGAGGACGAGACAAAATTCATCGCCGCCGATACGGGCGAAGGTATCGCCGTTGCGGAAGCTGCTTCTGATAAGCTCCACGAAATTCTGGATATAAATGTCTCCTTCAAGATGTCCAAACTTATCATTGACATATTTTAAGCCGTCCAAATCCAGATAGCAGAGAGTCGCTTCCCGGTGTTCAGTCAGGATACTTTCCATATATTCTTTGAAAAACAACCGATTTTTAATTCCGGTTCCTGGGTCATGGTACGCTTTGCTGGTCAGGTTATGAGCCGTGCGTTTTTCATCTGAAATATCCACGATTATATGTACTAGGGAATGGCGTTCTTTCCATTCAATTGGGAAAGAAGTGATGCGGTAGTAGGTATCCTTGTCGTCGCCGCTGTTTATCTCACGCACACTGTACTGCTCGGTTTCTTTCCAGTTTAAAAGCTCGGATTGGAAGGAAAGGCGGCTTTTGCAAGTCCGGCAGAAAGATTCGTCCACGCCGCCGCCGTGTTTCTTTTTGTTGCAGTAGAGAATTTCCTTGTTGTTTTGGTCTACGACAAGAAGCCATTCGTTCCGCTTGCTGAGCATCTCTACGAGAAGCCCATTGTAACTTTCAAGCATCTCTGCATGGCGCTGAATCTTTTCTGTTTCTTCTTTAAGCCGGGCTTCGCGTTTTTCCAGATGTTCCGCCATTTCATTAAAGGCCTCGGAGAAGTCTCCCAGATGGTCGATATGCTGTGAGGAATCTCCATGTGCAATCTGCTGTGCCTGCCATGTCAGGCGGTTCAGGTTTTTATGAAGGCTTTTGAGATTTCTGCACAGGAAATTGGTATCTTTTGGAAACTCTGCGGCCAGATTTCCCTTTGACAGTTCGGCGGAATAGGCATCCAGCTCATTCACGGCACACTGAAGGCGCTGCAGGCCTTGAAACAGCTCGCGGTAAGATTCGTCCAGATTCTTCATATTCATAGGTTCTGTGCCGCAGCCGCACAGAATATTATTTAAATATTCAAGTAAAAGTTCGCAATTTTTGTCGTTCATAATAATATCGGCACCTCACAATCTTTTATTTATTTTAACACACCTGGAAATCAGTTACAATAAAAAATAGAAATGCTTGAGGGCTGGATATTTGCTTCATAATCTTTTATAATTAAATCAGGTTTTGCTGATTAAGGGAAGGAATGGGGATGTATTTATATGGTGCAGACAGCGGTCGAGAAGGTTTTTAAAGAAATACTGCCTTTTTGGGAGGAGATACCGGACACGGACAGAGATTACATCTGCCAAAACTGCAGTGTCCTGACGTATTCCAGAGGGCAGCACATCCATAACGGAAATGAGTGTTCCGGAGTAATCTTTGTCCGTTCCGGCAGCCTGAGGCTATATATGATGTCGGACGAGGGCAGGGACATTACGCTGTACCGTCTTCACAGAGGCGATATGTGCATGCTTTCGGCGTCCTGTGTACTCGACGCCGTTACGTTTGATGTGTTCGTGGATGCGGAGGAGGACAGCGAGTGTTATGTGATAAGCGGCCCAGCTTTTGCCGCAGTCTCAGAGCGCAACCCATGTGTAAAAATATTTGCGCTTGAGACTGCCGTCAGCCGTTTTTCAGATGTGATGTGGGTGATGCAGCAGATTCTTTTTATGAGTATGGACAGACGGCTTGCTATTTTTCTTTCGGATGAATCGGCAAGGACGGGTTGTGACAGTATTGCGCTGACTCACGGGCAGATTGCCCGGTATATGGGCTCCGCGCGCGAGGTAGTGTCAAGAATGCTGAAGTATTTTGCCAATGAAGGGATTGTGGAGGTATACAGGGGCGGGATAAGGATTATTGATAAAAAGCGGCTCCGCAGCCTGATATAAGGATGTACGGATAATATGGGAGGATGAACCTATGATTTTATATTTGACAAGCAGTCCCACAGGTTCTTACCGGGCAGAAAAGGCACCCTCTTTTCAGGGGCTTAACCCGGAAAACCGTCTGGTGGAAAATCTTAAGGCAGATTGGAAAGAGCGGTCAAGATGCCTGCTGCTCTGCGCCGATCCGGACGCCTATATGAAGAATAATGAGATGCGGTTCTTTTTTGAGAAGGCGGTTAAGGAGAGCGGGCTGACGGTTTCAGCATTTGACGTGTGCGACGGCCGTAATGGGGAGGAGATGGCGGCAGCTCTTAATTCTTATGATGTGCTCCTGCTAGGGGGAGGGCATGTGCCGACGCAGAACAAATTTTTTCATAGAATCGGGATTATCCCGGCAATTAAAGAATTTGACGGCATTGTGCTGGGAATCAGTGCGGGTTCTATGAACTGCGCCGAAACCGTATATGCGCAGCCGGAGATGCCGGGGGAAAGTACCAGTAAGAGTTATCAGAGATTTTTAGAGGGACTTGGGCTGACCCGGTGCAGCGTGCTGCCCCACTATCAGGCATTGAAGGACGGCGTGCTGGACGGAAAGCGGTTGATGGAGGATATCACCTGTCCGGACAGTACGGGGCGGAAATTTTATGCACTGCCGGACGGAAGCTATATTTTACAGAGAGATGGGGCGGTTACGGTATTTGGGGAGGCATATCTGGTATCGGAGGGGAAGGTTGAGAAAATCTGCTCTGCGGGGGACACCTTTCTTATCCATAAGAGAAGACAGAGATACAAAGGAACTCATCCGAGGAGATTTGAAGAAAAATATAAGGAGCATGAACCGGAAAAATATGCGGATACGATAGACAAGGTAATCAGCAAGGGGAGCACTCCGGCCGGAATGCATATTTCCATCTGCGTGGAGGAGATACTTGAGATACTTCGGATTCGGCCGGGAGAGAAGGGGCTTGATTTGACGCTTGGTTATGGCGGACATACGAGAAGGATGCTGGAGGAATTAAAAGGCAGGGGCCATATTTACGGTTTGGACGTGGATGCGATTGAAATAAAAAAAACGAAGGAGCGTTTAAAAGGCTTTGGCTATGGCGAGGATATTTTGACAGTGATTCAGGAGAATTTTTCCGAGATTGCCCGTATCGGCGCAGAGCACGGACCCTTTGACTTTGTGCTGGCGGATCTTGGGGTGTCTTCCATGCAGATAGATAATCCCAAGCGTGGCTTTTCATACAAGATGGACGGCCCGCTGGATTTGCGTCTGAATCCCAAAAAGGGAGTGACGGCGGCGGAAAGGCTTTTAGAGCTTAGTGAAGAAGAGATGGCGGGAATGTTTATGGAAAATGCAGACGAGCCTTACGCAGAGGAAATCGCACAGGAGATCGCAGGGCGGCTTAAGAGGGGCGGTAAGATAGAGACTACGGCACAGCTTAAAGAGGCGGTCCGGACGGCTCTTTCCTTTCTGCCGGAGAACCCGCAGAAAAATGCAATGGTGAAAAAGACGTGCCAGAGAGTGTTTCAAGATATCCGGATTGATGTAAACAGTGAGTTTGAGGCGTTGTCTGCTATGCTTTCGGGACTGCCAGGGGTGATGGCGCCGGGTGGACGGGCGGCAATCCTTACCTTTCATTCCGGGGAGGACAGACTGGTAAAAAAAGCATTGAAACAGTCTTATAAAGAGGGAATTTTTTGTGATATCGCAAAAGACGTAATCCGGCCGTCTGCACAGGAGTGCAGGAGAAACGGCAGGGCGGGCTGCGCAAAGCTCAGATGGGCGGTGAGGAGTAAAGACTGATTAAAAGATATTGTTAGGGATATAAAGTTAGGGGGGGATTTCAAATGTCAGAAAAATTAAGAATGAAGCAGGATGTACTTTCCGGCAGCAGTCCGGCCAGCGATTTGCAGGACATACCGGGCGTGGGGGAACGGATGGAAAGACATATGCACAATATCGGAATCCGCTGTGTTGCGGATTTGGCGGGCAGAGATCCGGAGGAGCTATACCGTCTGGACTGTTTGAAAAAAGGATTTCAAGAGGACAGATGCGCATTGTACGTATATCGCTGCGCAGTATATTTTGCGGAGCATGAGGAGCGCGAACCGGAAAAATTAAAGTGGTGGTACTGGAAGGATAAGGAGTATCCGGAAAATTAACTTTTTTATTTTATTTTTAGCAGGATGGATACTTTAAAAACATGTTTGTCATACTCAAATTTTGATATTCCGTTATACTGTTCGATGATATTGAGGACGGAGGAGATGCCAATCCCTTTGCGTCCTTTTTTCTTTGAAGAAATAAAAGTGTTTCCGTCTCTTAGAATTTCTCCCTCATAACTGTTTTCAATGATAATGGCAAGGAGTGAGTTGGTTGTGGCTGATATTTTCACATGGACAAAGCTCTTTTCAGAGTCCGTACGCGCACAGGCTTCAGCAGCATTTTCCAGAAGATTGGAGACGATGGCGCACAGATCCATATCAGGGAAAAGCGGCTCTTTTGGAAGGGATATGGAAACATTGAAAGCATAGCCGCCTTTTGTTGCCATCTCTTTGTAATATCCAATCAGGGAATTTAAAGCAGGATTTTCACAATAAATGTCCGCAGGGGGCGTCAGGGAGACGCGGTAGTTTTTTATATAAGCGTTTAATCCATCTATATCTTTTGTCTTAATATAATTGTCGATTACAAGAAGGTGGTGGCGTATGTCATGGCGCTGCCTGCCGGTCTGTTCGATTTGGAGCTGGAGAATCTCCGCCTGCTTGCGCTGTGAGGCGGAAACAGTCTCTGAAATATGCAGTTTTTCGGAGAGATTGGCATTTTTGATGATGATCACAACTATTCTCATAATAAGGATGTAGGTGGCAAAGGTAAGGATTGCCCAAAGCGGCGCAATATAGTAAAAGAATCGGTCCGGTGTGCGGCCGGGGATGGAAATATTCTGGGAAAACAGCAGGTTGTGAAGGAGATTATTACAGATTGGAATTATCCATATCTGGTTCCATATGGAAAAAGAGGCAGTATAGTCCAGGGTGGGGCGCAGCAATTTCCTGAAAAAATAATATATGAGCGGAAATGTAACGGTAACCAGAGCCGCCATTATCACGGAGGAGTCAAAAGTATTATAGGAAGGAAGGAAGCCGTAAAGCAGAAAGTAAATATACATGGAAAGCAGCGTAACATGTTCGGCATAGCTTTTTGCTATGGTAACGATAAAAATGCCGTGCCCTAAGCGGTATCCCGTTGCCAGGTCGAAGATGACTGCGCCGAGAAGAATGGAAGCCAGTCCGATGGCAAGGTATTTAAGCGGAAATGCGGCATCGTTTACATACGTGTTTGAGCCGTAGAATGTAATTACGAGATATAACAGGATAGCTCCGGTAATATGCAAAAAGGCAGGGGTGCGCAGGCGGTCTTTAAAGGTAAGGATTAGGAGGATAAGGCAGGGAAGGATAAAGCAAAAGGTGTTGATAATAAGAGCGGGTGTCATAACATCATACCTCCGTTTACATAATCGAAAATATAGTTTGCATAGGCTTGGATGATTTCCTTTTTCTGGGATTTGAAAATGGGAAGACGTTCTCCGTTTTTGAGAATAAAATCATTGTTTTCCCATGAGTCCACGTAATCCATATTGACCATACAGTTCCGGTAACACCATAAAAACTGCCCGTATCGGGAGAGCATCGGAGAAAAATCCCCGAAAGACATATAGGAACGGACGACCCTTAATGGAGTGTGTACCTGAATGTAATGATTATGGTAATCCACATACATAATATCCGTGATTAGAATCCGCGTCATTAAGCGCCCTTCTTTTAGTTCGATGTAATGTGAAAATTTTGCGGCGGTATTTTCATAGCAATTGAGCGCATCTTCAAGCTGGGCATAGGTGTACGGTTTCAACAGGTAATCCAGTGCGTGAAGGCGGAATGCTTTGACGGCATGCTCTTTGCTGTAAGTTGAAAAAATAATCTGGCATTTGGGATTCAGTTTTTTGACAGTTTTTGCAATCTGGATGCCGGTTGTATCCTGAAGGAAGATATCAAGAAAGACGAGATCATACCTTTCGTCTTTAGCGGCGCTGAGGAAAGCCGTGTCGCTGGTAAATGTTTTGATGGATGTATGTATTTTATGTTCACTGCAGTACCGGCAGATATATTCATATAAGAGTGAAATGTCTTCTGAAGAATCATCTATGAGTGCAATCGTCATAACAGCCTCCGAAATATATTAGTACAGCATCATAAATGCCTTTTTAAACCAAACATATTAATACTAACATATTACGTGATTCGACAGAGGTATGCAAATAGTAAAATTGTGTCAAATACAGTAAAAAGGTTTTTTTGAAAAGTCATAAGGTGTATAAAGATATAGGCACGCAGTCGGCAGGGCCAATCTGTGCGTCAGTTCAAGTACATGATTTTACCTTCAGCGGACGGAGGAATCTATGTTCCTGCGTCCGCTGAGGGTATAGTCCGGAATTTTAAGGAGGAGAAAAGAGTGAAAAAGCATATTAAAGACGGAGCTGTTATAACAGCCGGTATCGTATTTATCTGTGCTCTGGCTCTGACGGGATGTAAAAAAGAAGAGCAGAAAACAGAGGAACGGAAAACGGAAATCATCGTAGAAAGTGAAGGGCAGATGGAAGGAACCATTGTCAGTTTTGAGGGAAAGACATTGGTAGTTAAGGAGGCCGGTGAGGACTATACCTTTGATTTATCCAATGCATCAGTGAATACAAGGAATATGAGGGCAGGGGATGAGCTTGTCATTTACTATGACGGAAAACTAAAGGATAAAGATACTTCAAAGGTAACGGTGACAAGTATAGAGGATATTGGAGAGAATGCTCACCAAACAGAAAAGCAGGCAGTAGGGACCCTGGCAGACCTGACAGAAAATACCATTACGATACGCCAGAATAACGGCGAGGAGCTGAGGTTTAATTCGAACAACTGCCAACATGAATTTAAAAATGGAATCAGGGAGGGGAACTGGGTCGTTGTCTCTTATATAGGAGAAATAAACGGGAGCGACACAAAAAATGTAACTGTAATTAAAATTACAGACAATGACCCCAATATTGTAAAGAAAGAACAGAAAAAGATGACAATTAAAACCGTTAAAGAGAAGGTATATACGACGGCGGGCGTACATGTCAGGGAGTCCTATACGACAGATTCAAAGGTAGTGGGTTCTCTTGCAAAGGGAAGTTCCGTGGTGCGCACGGGTGAGTGCAAAAATGGTTGGTCACGTATTCAATATAAATCCAAGGACGCATATGTTTACGGGGAATATTTGACGTTAAAAAAGCCAAAGGAGGACGCACCGGCAGCAAAGACGAACGGAGAGCCTGCGGCGACGGTGCAGATAGGAGATGAACCGGAGCCTGTCATGCAGAAGCAGGAAGGAAAGGCGAAAAAGGAAGGCGAGATGCAGGCGCAGATTCCGGCGTCGACGGAAGGCGAGATGCAGGCACAGATTTCGGCGCAGGAGGAAGAAGCGCAAACGGAAGAAGAGCAGCAGCCAAAAGAGGAGGAACAAGAAGAGACAGAGTCACCGGTACAGCCCCAAAAGCATACATTTACAGGAACGGTGCTTGAAGTAAATATGAATACGCTGACAGTTAAGGCAAAGGGAGAGGAATATACGCTGAACATTGCGGATGCGGAGCATGAGTATGCCAATGGGATCCAGACGGGGAATACGGTCACGATTACGTATACAGGCAGTTTGGAAGATTCGGATAATCTGCTTGTTATCAAAGTGCAGGATTCCGATCCGAATGAAGCGGCAAAAGACGCTCAGTATGTCGGAGTAATTGTCGACGCCACTATGAATACTCTTACACTGCAGACAGAGGACGGCGCGTCAATGACGTTTATAAAAGACGGCGCAAAGAATAGTCTTGATGGAGATTTGGACGGCCAGAAGGTAAAAATCATAGCGGATATGACAGCCTCCGAGACAGATGAAAACATTTTTCAGGCAAAACGGATTGAGCCGGCAGATGGAGAATAAGGATTTGCGGCAGCTTTGGTATTGTAGGGAGAATTAGGATATGGGACTTGATAAAGAGATAAGAATACTGCTGAACAAAATAAATAGGCAGGGAATAGAGAGCATTGCGGCGGCATTCAGCCTTAAGCTGCTTATTGCCGCAGGGTTTTTGACCGCGCTTTTGTTTCTGCGGTCTTATTCCGTAGATTTCTGCCTGCGTACCCTGCAAGAGGAAACACGGGAGGCGCAAAGAAGTATTTACCAGCAGATTTCATTTACGCAAGGACGTTTGGAAATGCTGGCCGGCATAATAGAAGACGAAGAGGAAATTACCTCTGAACGTGTGCTTAAAATGTTGCAGCCTGATACAGATGCCGAGATGATATCCCGTCTCGGCATTGTCCTTCCGGATAACCGGATTTTCAATCGGGACGGAACTTGGTCGGAGCCGGTTAACGGAATTACATTTGATGCATTGGCGAAAAAGGGCTCTTTTATTACAAATATTGAACCGGATAATGTTGAGCCGGATAAACTTGTTTTGTTTTTAAACGTCCCGATTGAAAGAGAAGGCAAAATAGAAGGAATATTATTCGGCGTCATAGAGCCGCAGAAATTGTCGGATTATTTTAAGGTGGATATATTCGACGGAAATGCCGATGTTTTTATTGTTGATACAAAGAATATGCAATTTATTATGGATACGCTGCATGGGCAGGCAGAAAATACCGGCGCACTAGAAGGGCGTAAGATAAAAAAGGGATACAGCGAAGAGCAGACGGCTAAAGATTTC
>CAJTUQ010000035.1:24729-25094 GCA_910579335.1 uncultured Dorea sp.
AGTCTTGATGAGTATCTGTACACGGCTTATGAGCCGGCCAAAGTCAATGATTGGTTTGTCATGCTGACAGTTCCTGAGAGCATTGTGTTCAAGGAAACGGCATATATTGAGAAGGTGTTATTCTGGCTGGGAATCTATGAAGCGTGTACGCTTGCTGTTTATTTTTTGTGGGACATCATTCGTACGAGGAAAGAAATGCATGCAAAAGAGAAAATGGCGACTACGGATCTTCTTACGAACTTAAAGAACAGAAATGCTTATGAGCAGGTACTTGAAAAGTATGAATTAAATTTTCCGGCCTGTCTGACATGTATTTATGCTGATGCGAACGGTCTTCATGAAATGAATAATAGCCAGGGGCATGC
>CAJTUQ010000036.1 GCA_910579335.1 uncultured Dorea sp.
TCCCTAACTTGCAAAAGAAGGGAGGTGGTGTGTATGACGACATATGAAGTATTTAGCCTGTTATTTTTGGGCGGCTCATTCCTCATCACGCTGCTTGCCTACATAGATAGGAACAACAAGCGAAAATAAATAAGCCTACCTTGTACTTGGTCGTCGAGTAGGCTTATGAGCTGATACGGAGGTCAACCACTTTGTGGGCGGCTGCTTCCTTTTATGTTTATAATATAACATGACAGACAGCAAAATTCAAGTTAGTTATGAAAGATAATTCGAGTTATGAAAGATAATTCAAGTTAGTTATGAAAGATAATGCAAGTTAATCTCAGATAAATCAAGTTGATAACCCTCGCATAGCACTCAAACGGCTCGAAAACGCCGTAAAATCAAGGATTCCTGTCTCCATTGAGGAAGCGGCGAAGGAAGGTAAATTTTAAAAAATAACGCAGAATCTTCCGAAGCATTCTGCTGGTATGCGAAAATCTTCAGTCGGAATAAGATACCGGACATGAAACGTTAACAGATGGCAGATCCCAAAGACTTAACTGTTTAAAGGCTTCCTTTTCGGTGAAGGTGTGCAGATACTGGAATATCTGTTCGTTATCGTGTGCAATTTTGTTTTTGCTGCATTTTTTGTAAAATAATTCCATCAAACGGTCGTTATCCGGACTTTCGAGTATAGATTGATTCCCGTAGGTTTGCAGGTACGTTTCCGTTAACTGCGGAAACAGGCGGCAAAGCTGTTTATAAAAATACTCCCTGTTTCCTTCCCGGAGAGTAAGGCCCATGCCGAAACAGATAACGCCATATACGTCCGCCTCGATGCACATATCTAAAATACCGGAGATATTAGCTTCCGTATCGTTGATAAACGGCAGAATCGGCGTCAGCCATACAACGGTAGGTATCTTCTTGTCCCGCAGTTGTCTCAGCACTTCAAAGCGCTCTTTTGTAGTACTCACATTCGGTTCAATCTTTCTGCACAGCTCCTCGTCATAAGTGGTTAATGTCATTTGTACGACGCATTTTGTCTTTTCGTTAATTTTCTGTAAAAGATCCAGATCCCGCAAAATCCGGTTTGACTTTGTGATAACTGTAAATCCGAACCCGTATTCATAGATGAGATGCAGAGCCTTTCTGACATTCCCAAGCTCCATTTCCAAAGGGATATATGGATCCGACATTGAGCCTGTGCCGATCATACATTTCCTGCGTTTGTGCTTAAGGGCATGCTCCAACAGCTCGATCGCATTTTCTTTAACTTCAATATCTTCAAAAGCGTGTTCCATATGATAGCAGTGACTTCTCGAATCGCAGTAAATGCACCCATGAGAGCAGCCGCGGTATAGGTTCATTCCGTTTTTTGATGATAATATTCCTTTTGCTTTCACGAAGTGCATTTCTCTTACTCCTTACCTGCCGGTATTATTTTTCCAGCGCTTTAATGTCGGAAACCATAAAAGCATGCCGTTTCTCGCCTCTTCTTCCGTCATGTGCGGATTGGCGGCGACCATGTGTGGTACACAGATTTCAATCATTTCCTCCATCGTGCCTTTAAAAGTGAACGTACCCTTTTCATAGCAATACTTGCAATAGTCTTCATTTTTGCCGCCGTCGGCATTCGTCCCGTTAAGTTCGGCAGTATCCCCCATCGGCATACCGCAGCACTGGCAGAATTTCTGATTCATCTTGTTCATTTTACATACCTCCGTCTTTTTCATGTGCTTAAAGTGTATTTATGGTTTATAGCTGTCCTGCTATAGTATGAATTTAGCACATATATCCTGACGCCCTTTGTCAAGGTTTGTTTTTTTCGTATATCAATTTTGCCTGCTGTGCGACGGCCTTTTTTAAATAGGCAGGTGAAAGGATATCCACCTGTGTTCCGAATGACAGCAGAAATCCTGTCAGCCATGCGTCAACCGGCATTTTTGCCGAAACAATCAAATCGCCGTCGTCTTGCTGCTGTATATGAGCTCTATCAAATTCATCATAGACGCGGTATGCCGTTTCTCTCGGAAAACGAAGTGTAACTTGTTGATATGCATCTTTAGGGACAGCCGTTGTTTTTGGAAAATTAAGAGGCTGAAAACTTTCGCTCAAAATCTTTAAGTCTAAAATCCGGTTTAATTTAAAAATCCGCCAGTCCTGTTTTTCTGTGCAGAACGCTTTTAAATACCATGCATTTGCTTTGTAGGAAAGTTTGTACGGCAGCACGGTTCTTACGGTGATGTCTCCGCGGGAACTTGCATAGCTGATTTTAACATTTCTGTGGCGGATTACAGCCGCTTTCAGCAATTCGAATTTTTCATTGTCAAACCCTGTGTCGCCCCATCTGGAAAAATCCACTTCAAGCCAGTTTTCCGAATGAAGATGGAACATTGCGGAAAGTTTCTGCAAAGTCGGGCTGCCGTCAATGTTTTGCGCAGTATTTATGCTCTGCAATGCGGTGAGTATCTCCCGTTTTTCCTCCTCTGACAATACGGCGTTATCCAAGACAAAGCCGTTCATTAAACGGATGCCGCCGTTTCTGCCCGTTTCCGCATAAATAGGAACACCGGCTCCGCTCAGGGCGTCGATGTCTCTATAAATCGTCCTTACGGATACTTCGAAGGCATTCGCTAATTCCGGGGCGGTAGCCCCGCCTTTATCAAGCAGATAGTAGACGATTTTAAATAACCTGCTTTCATGCATCGAATATCCCTCCTAAAGTTTTTCCCGCACCGCATGAAAATCTTTCTGCGCTTCTGAAAATTTTGTATTGTCCCGCAGGATGGCGGACGGATGGTAAACGGAGGTCAGCCATACATTTTTACGGAAGATGAATGTCCCGTGTTCCCGCGAGATGCGGTAATCAGGCCGGATAATCCGCTGTGCGGCAATACGGCCCAGACAGACGATGACTTTTGGGCGCAGAAGCAGGGTTTCGTATTTCAGATAGGGCATGCAGGCTTCCTGCTCCTGGGGGAGAGGGTCTCTGTTGCCCGGAGGATGGCATTTCACAATATTGGTAAGATATATATCCTCACGTTTCATGCCAATGCCGGATAAAAGCCTGTCAAAAACTTCTCCGGACCTGCCGGTGAATGGAAGCCCGGTTTCATCTTCCGTCCTGCCCGGCGCCTCTGCGATAAAGAGGAGCGCAGAGCGCAGGCTGCCGCGCCCCATCACCGCCCGGTTTCTTGACTGGCACAGGGGGCAGCGCCTGCAATGGTCTGTAAAGTTTTTAAGCTCATCATACGTATAAAGCTCCATATGTAAAGTACTCCTGTCTTCTGTATTTGTATCAGTATATCACAAAGCGTAAGTTGACGGATAGGGCTTCTTGAGATAAAATCGAAGGTAGCGATAAAAGGGGTTGACAAAAACCTTCTTTATTGTTATTATAAAAAAACAGAACGCACTCTGTTTTTGAAATCTGATTGAAGGAAGAGGTGCATTATGCAGAGAGTTTTTTCACTATTGGTTGATAACAATCCCGGCGTTTTAAGCCGTATATCCGGCTTGTTCAGCCGGCGCGGATACAATGTGGACAGTATCACGTCCGGAGTTACCGCCGATCCGAGGTTTACGCGAATCACTATTGTGGCGAGCGGCGACGAGCTGATTCTGTCACAGATTGAAAAGCAGGTACGCAAGCTTGAGGACGTAAGAGAGATTAAAGTGTTAAATCCGGAGTTTTCCGTTCTTCGCGAGTTTGTGATGGTTAAAATAAGAGCCAATGCCGAAAAAAGGGCGGAGGTCATATCCGTGGCGGATATTTTCAGGGCGAAAATCGTGGATGTGGAAAAGGAATCCCTGATGATAGAGTTAACCGGAAACCAAACGAAGGTCGATGCATTTTTGAAGCTTTTGGACGGCTACGAGATATTGGAGCTTGCGAGGACCGGACTTACCGGACTGTCCCGCGGAAGCAAGGATGTCACATACTTTGATTAGCACAGGGTACGGCGAAAGGCATTAAGCGGGGGAATTACATAACGGCCCCGGCTTAACGATAGATGTCCGTCGGCTTTACTGACGGCGGAATGAAAATCAATTTATTTAAAATCAGGAGGAATGTTAAGATGGCAGCAAGATTATTTCATCAGGAAGATTGTAATTTATCCTTATTAGAAGGGAAGACAATCGCAATTATCGGTTATGGAAGCCAGGGACATGCACATGCCCTGAATTTGAAGGAGTCAGGATGCAACGTAATCATCGGTCTCTATGAAGGCAGCAAGTCATGGGCGAAGGCAGAGGCACAGGGACTTACTGTATATACGGCGGCAGAGGCAGCTAAAAAGGCTGACATTATTATGATTCTTATCAATGATGAAAAGCAGGCGGCTATGTATAAGAAAGATATTGAGCCAAATCTTGAGGAAGGCAACATGCTGATGTTTGCCCACGGCTTTGCAATTCATTTCGGACAAATCGTACCGCCGGCAAACGTGGATGTTACGATGATTGCGCCGAAGGCTCCGGGACATACGGTAAGAAGCGAGTATCAGGCAGGAAAAGGTACTCCTTGTCTGGTAGCCGTAGAGCAGGATTATACAGGAAAGGCGCTTGATAAGGCACTTGCGTATGCGCTCGGCATCGGCGGGGCGAGAGCAGGCGTTCTTGAGACGACTTTCAGAACAGAGACAGAGACGGACCTCTTTGGAGAGCAGGCAGTTCTGTGCGGCGGCGTATGCGCATTGATGCAGGCGGGATTTGAGACGCTGACAGAGGCAGGGTACGACGCAAGAAATGCATACTTTGAGTGCGTGCATGAGATGAAGCTGATCGTGGATCTGATCTATGAGTCAGGCTTTGCGGGAATGAGATACTCCATATCCAACACGGCGGAGTACGGGGACTATATTACCGGGCCGAAGATTATCACAGAAGATACAAAGAAAGCAATGAAGAAGATTCTTTCCGATATTCAGGACGGCTCCTTTGCGAAAGAGTTTTTGTTAGACATGTCGCCGGCAGGCGGACAGGCGCATTTCAGGGCGATGAGAAAACTTGCGGCAGAGCATCCGGCGGAGAAGGTCGGCAAAGACGTGAGAAGTCTTTACAGCTGGAGCGATTCCGATAAGCTGATTAACAACTAACCGGCGGATATAAAATTCATAGGATACCTCTTAAGCGGACGGTGGAAGTAACCGAAACCTGCTTGGGAGGTATTTTTTTGCACTGTCTGCTTCCTGCGTCTATTTATGGGCAATAAAAAAAACGGCCACTGACGGTATGGCCGTTTTGTCATTTTCTTTTTATTGATTAAGCAATCCCGTTGACAGCTTTTGACAGACGGGAAATCTTTCTGGAGCATGTGTTTTTATGATAAACACCCTTGCTGCCAGCTCTGTTGATCTCAGCGACAGCAACCTTCAAAGCAGCTTTTGCAGCCTCGGCATTTTTGTCAGCGATAGCGGCTTCTACTTTTTTGATGCAAGTTTTTACTCTGGATTTGATTGCTTTATTTCTTGCAGCCTTTGTTTCGTTTACTAAGATTCTTTTCTTTGCAGATTTAATATTAGCCAATTTGTCCACCTCCGATAAAATATTTCGACTTTGTTATCGATAATCCGTTCGTTAGAGCCGGACACGGACGTTCTAACGAAACATACGAACTTATTTTATTCCAAGCTCTTTGTTCTGTCAATACATATTTCACGAAATATTGTAAAAACTAATCACTATTCGCAGCAGCGGATATGCAGATGAAACGAGAGGGCTTTTTGATGATTGAGAAGTATAGTGTGAGAACGGACCTTGCATTGGAGCAGAAAGAAAGGTTTGAATCGGACAATGTGGAGGTGCAGGGAGTTGTGCTGGAAGAGGACTATGATGAGGAGCGGGAGATTCGGATTACTACAGTAAAGATCGAGACGGAAAACGGCGCCAAGACAATGGGAAAACCAGTGGGCACGTACATTACGATAGAAGCTCCCAATATGACGGTCCCCGATGACGGTTACCATGAGGAGATTTCCAAGGAGCTTCTAAAACATATGAAGCAGTTCGTAACTTTCGGAAAAGAAGATTACTCGGTTCTTGTGGTTGGCCTGGGAAACCGGAAGGTAACGCCGGACGCCCTTGGGCCTTATGTGGCGGACAATCTCAATATTACCCGTCATATCGTGAAGGAATACGGGAAATATGCAATGGGGGAGGAGCACGCCCGCTTAATCAGCGCGATCGTTCCGGGTGTTATGGGACAGACAGGCATGGAGACGGTGGAAATTATACGGGGCATTGTGCGGGAGACAAAGCCGGAACTTATCATTGCGGTTGATGCGTTGGCCGCCAGAAGTTCGAGAAGGCTCAACAGCACCATACAAATTGCGGATACGGGTATTAATCCGGGGTCGGGAGTGGGAAACCACCGCAATGCCATCACAAAGGAGACGGTAGGGGTTCCGGTTATCGCAATAGGAGTGCCTACGGTAGTGGATGCGGCGACGATTGTCAATGATACGATGGAAAATCTCATAAAAGCGTTGGAAAATTCTGAAACGCTGCGGGGAGTTGGCGTCGTGATGCAGGGGTATAACGCCGCGGAAAAATACGAACTTATCAGAGAGCTTATCTCTCCCCATTTGAACGGGCTTTTTGTAACGCCGAAGGATATTGACGAGACGGTGAAGCGTATCAGCTACACGATTTCCGAATCGCTCAACATGCTTTTTTCAGGAGGACATGCACATAATCAATAGATATGCATCATATGATACTAGGGATTCAAAGTCATACCTTTCATGCCTGCGTGAAAGAGTATGGCCTTGAATCGTGCAGGATTATGAAAAAGCAGCGGTTATCGTCAGGAGCGTGGAAAGTGAATCAGGGAAAGAGAATCAGCCAGGTGTTATTTATTATTGTTTTATGTGTTTTTATTATATATATGGGCGTCCATTTAGATATCGGGCTGTCTGATGACATGGAAATGTACCTTAACAGTTTTTTCCTTCACCATGCGGAAGAAACATATTTATCCGGATTTTTGTATGCATCGGAAGGGGGAGGGCCTCCCCCGAAGCAGTGGGTGACAGAGTGTGCGGTCCGTTTCCTGCCGCTTGGGACTTACGTGTCGGAAAATGCGCCTCTTGATATGGAAGTGGAGGACAATGAGACCTATGAGATGATACTGGAGAGGCAGGCCAATGATGAGAATGCGGTGGATGAGAACGGGAACCTGATTGAGAACAAGGCGGCCGGGGCGCAGGAAAAACAAGAGCCTGAACAAATACCTGAAAAAGTGGATACCTCTGAGGAGAAGCTTAAGGATTTTGAATATCTTATCAGTAATTTTTACACGGTTGACGGAACGACCTCTGTCACGGAGAAAGATTTGGATGCGAAGAAGCTTTTGACAAAGAATATGAAGATAAATAAGAAAACAAAAGGGCCCAAAGTTCTTATCTACCATACGCATTCACAGGAAGACTTCAAGGATTCTAAAAAGGGAGAGCCCGGCACGACGATTCTGGGCATGGGAGCATATCTTTCGGAGCTTTTGAATGAAAAATACGGAATCGAGACACTCCACCATGACGGGGTATACGACTTGAACGACGGGGAGATGGACAGGAGCAAAGCTTATCAGCTTGCCGAAAAACAGGTGTCGAAAATTTTAAAGGCTCATCCGAGTATTGAGATAGTCATAGACCTTCACCGGGACGGAGTGGGTAGTTCTACCCATCTGGTAACGGACATAGACGGAAAAGAGACAGCGCAGATTATGTTTTTTAACGGAATGAGCCGTACAAAAGCAAACGGCGACATTGCCTATCTGCATAATCCGTACATAGAAGACAATCTTGCATTTTCCCTCCAGATGCAGATTGCCGCGGCGAAGCTTTATCCAGGCTTCACAAGACATATCTACTTAAAAAGCTATCGTTACAACCTGCATCTGAAGCCGAAGTCCCTGTTAATCGAAGCAGGAGCGCAGACCAATACCGTGGAGGAGATGAGAAATGCAATGGAGGCTCTTGCGAAAGTATTGGATGAATGCGTAAATCAGTAACCGGCGCAGATCGGCGGTGAAAAAATAACAAAACACATGATGTGGTGTGATATGCAAAAAAATGATTTGCCTAATACTAGATTTTGTGCTAGTATAGACAAAGTATGGATAAGTCTGGGAAAGGGTATGTAGGAAATGGCAAAAAGAGATACATATGATGCGGGCAGTATCGCGGTATTGGAAGGGCTGGAGGCGGTCAGGAAACGCCCTGGCATGTATATAGGAAGTGTCTCTACAAAGGGGCTGAACCACTTGATTTATGAAATAGTGGATAATGCGGTGGATGAGCATCTGGCAGGATATTGCAGTGAGATAAGGGTCACTTTAGAGAAGGATGGTTCGGCAACCGTCTGTGACAATGGCCGGGGCGTGCCGGTTGACCTGCATGCGAAAGGCGTGTCTGCGGAAAGGGTTGTATATACGACCCTCCACGCCGGGGGGAAATTTGATGATTCTGTGTATAAGACCAGCGGAGGGCTTCACGGAGTCGGTTCATCGGTGGTTAACGCACTTTCAGCCTACATGGATGTCCAGGTAAGCCTTGGAGGGGAAATCCACCACGACCGTTATGAGCGGGGAATCCCGGTGATTGAACTGGAGAACGGCCTGCTTCCGGTGATAGGGAAGACGAAAAAGACAGGGACGAAGATTAATTTCCTGCCGGATGATACGATATTTGAAAAAACAAGGTTCCGCGCCGAGGAAGTCAAGAGCCGCATGCATGAGACTACTTATCTGAATCCTCGGCTTACGATTGTTTTTGAAGATCTGCGCGGAGAGAAGAAAGAGCGTATCGTCTACCATGAGCCGGATGGAATCCTCGGATTTATAAAGGATTTAAATTCGAAAAAGGAACCGGTGCACGACCCGGTTTATTTCAAGGGCGAGGCAGAAGGAATCGAAGTAGAGGCAGCGTTCCAGTATGTGAACGAATTTCACGAAAATGTATTGGGATTCTGCAATAATATCTATAACGGGGAGGGCGGCACCCATCTGACGGGATTTAAGACGACCTTTACCACCGCTATCAACCAGTATGCGAGAGAGCTTGGCATTCTGAAAGAAAAGGATGCGAATTTTACCGGTGCGGATGTGCGCAACGGCATGACTGCGATTATCTCGATCAAACACCCGGACCCAAGATTCGAAGGACAGACGAAGACAAAGTTAGATAATCCCGATGCGGCGAAGGCAGTCGGAAAAGTCGCAGGGGAGGAAATCGTCCGGTACTTCGACAGGAATCTTGACAATTTAAAAAAGGTCATCGGCTGTGCGGAAAAGGCGGCAAAGATTCGAAAGACCGAGGAGAAGGCGAAGACCAATCTTTTGACAAAACAGAAATATTCCTTTGACAGCAACGGGAAGCTTGCCAACTGTGAGAGCCGCGACGTAAAAAAATGTGAGATATTTATTGTGGAGGGAGATTCTGCGGGCGGTTCGGCCAAGACTGCCAGAGACAGGATGTACCAGGCGATTCTGCCCATCCGAGGCAAGATTTTAAATGTGGAAAAGGCAAGTATTGATAAGGTGCTTGCCAATGCGGAAATCAAGACGATGATAAACGCGTTCGGCTGCGGGTTCTCGGAAGGATACGGCAATGATTTTGACATTCGCAAGCTCAGGTATGACAAGATTATTATCATGGCGGATGCGGACGTGGACGGCGCGCATATTTCCACATTGCTTTTGACTTTATTCTATCGGTTTATGCCGGAGCTGATTTACGAGGGACATGTCTATCTTGCTATGCCGCCGCTTTACAAGGCGATGCCGAAAAAGGGGGAGGAAGAATACCTCTATGATGACAAGGCGCTGGAGAGGTACAGGAAGAGTCACGACGGGCCTTTTACGCTGCAGAGGTATAAGGGCCTTGGGGAGATGGATGCAGAGCAGCTCTGGGACACGACATTGAACCCTAAGACAAGACTTTTAAAGCTTGTGGAAATCGAGGATGCAAGAATGGCGTCCAGCGTTACGGAGATGCTCATGGGGACGGAGGTCCCTCCCAGACGCACCTTTATTTATGAAAATGCGACGGAGGCGGAGTTAGATATTTAGTACGGCAAAGGTTTGCGGTCTACGGACTGGTATTGAGGAGAAAAAGAAATGCAGGATTCACAGATTATCAGAACCGAGTATTCGGAAGTGATGAAAAAATCATATATTGATTATGCCATGAGCGTTATTATTGCAAGAGCGCTGCCGGATGTGCGGGACGGGTTAAAGCCGGTGCAGCGGCGTACGCTTTATGACATGCATGAGCTTGGCATCCGGTATGACAGGCCTTACAGAAAATGTGCGCGTATCGTGGGCGATACGATGGGTAAATACCATCCTCACGGGGACAGTTCCATCTATGAAGCATTAGTCGTTATGGCGCAGGATTTTAAAAAAGGAATGATTCTGGTGGACGGCCACGGAAATTTCGGCTCCATCGAGGGGGACGGGGCGGCCGCCATGCGTTATACCGAGGCGCGCCTTGCCAAGCTTACGCAGGATGTGTACCTTGCAGATTTGGACAAGGATATTATTAATTTCCTGCCGAATTTCGACGAGACAGAGAAAGAGCCGGAAGTGCTGCCCGTACGTGTCCCGAATCTTCTTGTAAATGGAGCGGAAGGAATTGCCGTCGGTATGGCCACCAGCATCCCGACCCATAATTTGTGCGAGGTTATCGATGCGGTTAAGGCATATATGAAAAATGATGAAATCAGCACAAAGCAATTGATGAGATATATAAAGGGTCCCGATTTCCCCACAGGCGGAATCGTGGTGAATAAAGACGACCTTTTAAGTATATATGAGAGCGGGACGGGAAAGATTAAGATCCGCGGGAAAGTCGAGGTAGAGGAGATGAAAGGGGGCAAAAAGCGCCTGGTCATTTCTGAGATACCGTATACGATGATTGGAGCGGGGATTGGGAAATTTTTAAATGATGTCTGTTCTCTTGTAGAATCAAAGAAAACCTCTGACATTGTGGATATTTCCAATATGTCTTCCAAAGAGGGAATCCGCATTGTTATTGAGCTGAAGCGCGGGGCGGATGCAGAAAACCTTACCAATATGCTCTATAAGAAAACCCGCCTTGAAGATACCTTTGGGGTGAATATGCTGGCAGTTGCCGGAGGAAGGCCGGAGACAATGGGGCTTAAGAAGATTATTGAGCACCATGTGGATTTCCAGTTTGAACTGGCGACAAGAAAATATAAGACTCTTCTTGGGAAAGAGCAGGATAAAAAAGAGATACAGGAAGGGCTTATCAAGGCTTGCGACGTCATTGACTTAATTATTGAAATCCTTAGGGGAAGCCGTTCGGTGAAGGATGCAAAGGCATGTCTGACAGAAGGGAATACAGAAAATATTAAATTCAAATCAAGCATTTCCAAAAAGATGGCGGCAATGCTTCGATTTACGGAGCGTCAGGCGCAGGCGATACTGGATATGCGTCTATACAAGCTTATCGGCCTTGAGATAGAGGCTTTGATGAAAGAGCATGAGGAAACTCTGAAAAATATTTCAAGATATGAGGACATACTGAACCATTACGATTCTATGGCGGACGTAATTATTGCGGACCTTGACAGGATAAAGAAGGAATACGGGAGAAAGCGCCGGACGGCGGTGGAGAATGCGGCGGAAGCGGTTTTTGAGGAAAAGAAGCTAGAGGAGCAGGAAATCGTATTCCTGATGGACCGTTTCGGGTATGCGAAGACGGTAGATACCGCAGTGTACGAGCGCAATAAGGAGGCTGCCGATTCTGAGAATAAATATATCTTAAGCTGTATGAATACGGGCAGGCTCTGCGTGTTTACAGATACGGGCAGGATGCACCAGATAAAGATGCAGGATATCCCTTTTGGGAAATTCAGGGATAAAGGACTTCCTATTGATAACGTCAGCAACTATGACAGTGCAAAGGAGCAGATCGTGTATCTTTGTGATTCGGAGCAGCTGCGCTTTGCAAAGCTTTTTTTTGCCACAAAGCTGGGGATGATAAAAAAGGTGGAAGGGACAGAGTTCCAGGTTGCGAAGCGCACTATTGCGGCGACAAAGCTTTCGGAGGACGATGCGGTGGCGGCGGTGGACGTGATTGCGGACAATATGCAGATCGTGCTCCGGTCGGCGGAAGGATATTTTCTTAAATTCCCTGCGTCGGAGGTGCCGGAAAAGAAAAAGGGAGCCGTCGGCGTACGAGGGATGAAGCTGAGGAAAAGAGACAGGCTTGCGCAGGCGTATCTGTTTGAGGAGGGTTCGGAATATAAGGTTGTTTCCGGTGATAACGAGATAGCGCTGGGACGTCTCAAAACTGGGAAAAGAGACGGGTCAGGTACAAAACCAAGAGGATAAAACAGGGGGCCCGAAAGGAGAATTTCGGGCCTCTTAGTATATACACAAAATCTATTACCAGTTATAGCATTAACTATGATAGTTTTGCAAAATAAAGTTGTTGCGATTGATTTTTTACTGTTATATCTATAAAATAGGGATAAGACAATTAGAAATGGGGAGAACAATATGTTTCAAATCGTAGTTTTTGATGAGAGACGAAGCAGTGAGAGAACTAGGAAGATATTGGAACAGTATGCTCATAAGAACCAGATGTCTTTTCAGATTGAAACAATCTTTGAAGAACCAAAACTTTTGAAGTATTTGGGGGAACATCAGGATTTGGATGTGGTTTTTCTTGATATCCGCGTAGGAGAGAGTGTTGACGGTATTGATGTTGCGAAAAAGATAAACATTCTTGCCCCGCGGGTAGCTATCGTATTCCTGACAGGATATACGGACTACGCTACGGAAGTATATGATGCAAGGCAGTTATATTTTGCAAAGAGAGAAGAATTGGGGCAGAGTCTTGTAGGTATTTTTTCCAGACTGCATTCCGAGACTGCAAGACGTAACAGAGGCTTTGTTCATATACATGCGAAAGGGAAAGAACTCATTATCAGAGAAGAAGAGATCATGTTCATCGAGAGAAATGGGCGGACAACCCGGATACATTGCAGAAAAGAAACGGTAGACATCTCAGAAAAATTGTCCGAGTTGGAGAAGAAACTGAATCCGGTTATCTTCGTACGTTGTCACAACAGCTTCATCGTAAACTTTATGGCCGTACGAGAATTTACCAGAACGGATTTTGTGCTGAATGATGAGAGTATTATTCCTATCAGCAGGTATAAGTTGAATGAGACAAGGGAGCGGTTCTTTGTGTGGTCAAAGCAGTATATTTAGACTAGAAAAAACTGAATATTGAAAAGACGGATGGGGCTGGCGCATGGATGCGGCAGTCCTTTTTATGTCGGTTCTTGTTTCGCGGCAGTTTATAAATATTTAATTTTGTTTTAATTTTTCCATTTTATCCTATTACTTAGTTGTGGAAAAATGAGTGATGTGATAATCTGTTAGGAAGATATGACAGAAGGAGGAGCATGATGAAAAGAAGGTTAGGGATTATCATTTTAATAATTGCGGTAGCTGCGTCCATGTGCGGATGTTCAGGAAAAGAGACGCCGAAGAAAGAGATTACGAAAGAAGACGAGCCGGAAAAAATATTGAAAGAGGCGCTTAAGAAGCTTGATAAAGAAGAACACAAGGCCATCGAGTCAAAGAGCGTGACCTATTATGATAACGAAACGCAGGAAGAGGAATATTATACATGCATTTATGATGCAAAGAAGAAGATTGTAGAAAGAAAATCCCAAGACGAGGATGAGACAGGAACGGTATACCATTGTTTTAATGTAAAAGAAAAGAAAGGGTATGGCGTTTATGTCAAAGACGGCCTGACGGATGGAAAATGGAAATATTATAAAGAAAATCTTGATTCAGATGAGGAGAGCGAATTTGAATATTGGCTGAGTGAATTTGACCCTTCCTATACAGAGGAAAAAGGGTACAGCAATATCAAATTCAGCAACGAGGGCGAGGATGAGTTAAACGGGGTAAAGACGATACGGATTAAAGTAACTGCTGATGAGGCCTATGACAGCGGTGAGAGAACAGAGGAGGACATGACGAGAAAGAGCGTGCTGGATGAGTACGGCTGGAGTGAGGAAGAAATCAAGCTTGTGGACGGATTCTCAGACATTCTCGACAATTATGTGGCGGCCAGCAACGAGAGCGTGGGCGAGACGACCGTGAAGGCAGCCCTTACGGTATGGGTAGATGCAAAGGAGAGGACGATATTAAAAAGCCGTTCGGCGACAAAGATTGACAGCGCACAGGACGATGCATCCAAAAAGGCATTGGATGTTTTTAACAATGAATATTGGAAAATCGACATGATTCACCAGAGCATTGTGGACGGGATGACGCCAGAGGAGGCAAAGGCGTCGCTGGAAAGCGACTTGAAGGCGATGGAGCAGCCGGAGGAGATTTCCGGAGATGCACAAGAGGCAGGGGAAGAGTTCAGTGAGGAAGACGAAATGGACGAATTTGCAGCGGTTACAAAAACCGTTGTGACGAAGAAAATCATGTCCGGAAAGAACTGCCCTGAAATGGGAGAGCTGCCGAAGGATTATGAAGAGATAAAGCAGGAAGAATATTTTGAGGGGGATTTCGATTCACTGGAAGAAAACGATGACTACTTCTCAGAGGACGAAGAATTTGAAGATGAGTTTGAGTAAGAGTAACATAATTAAGAGGGGGGCGGCATGGTCTCTTGCACTGGTGCTCTTGATAAGTTCAGCGGATTTTGTCTGTGCGGCGGAGACAGAAGGGGCGCAGGCAGATACTGTGGGAGCACAAGAGCCGGATAAATCGACGGATATTGAAGAAGCACAGGAGCCGGATAAATCGGCGGAAGTTAAGGAGCCGGAAATTTCCGGCAAAGAAGAGGAGCCGGAGAGTGTACAAAAAGAAGCCGCAGCCGGAAAACAGGTAAGAAGGTTAGAAACTGAAAAAGAAATAACGAAACTCTGCGGCGAGGTGTTTACCATCGATGTGGAGCTGGTTGATGAGACAGAGAGTAAAGAAGAGAAAGCGCCGGAAAAAGAGACGGAGGCTGGAGAAGCGGAGGAAGACGGAGTGTTGGCCGCACAATCCGGGAAAGAAGACGAAACGCCGGCCGCACAATCCAGGGAAGACGGAGTGATGGCCGTACAATCCGGGAAAGAGGAAGACGAAACGCCGGCCGCACAATCCGGGAAAGAGGAAGACGGGACAAAGGACGGACTTGGGACGGAGCCTCAGGAAGATAAATCCGAAGCGACAGAAGCCGAAAAAGAAGAGCGGGGAGATAAGCCCGAAGAAGATGCAGAAGGCACGGCTGAGGCTGAAAGGGAAAAAAATGAGGAACCTTTACAGTATGAATCCAGCAATCCTGAAATTGTGTCTGTTGAGCAGAGGGAGTCAGGGAATCCTCAGATAAGGGCGGCGGCGGAAGGCGATGCAGTCATTACGGTTACTGCGCCTGAGACAGAGCAGTATGAAAAAGCGCAGGTGCAGGTGCTTGTGCATGTTGCTGCGTCCAAAACGGCAGCCGGACCTGAAACGCCGGAGGATATTTCACTGACAGAGATGTCAATACTCCCGGCAAGCAGCCTGACCGCCATTGAAAATGTGGCGGGCGGCATCAGCTTGAAGTGGAGAAAAATCGAAGGGGCAGGCGGCTATTATCTGGAGAAAAGCACAACCGGAAGAGCCCCTTGGAATAAGGTAAAAATAACGAAAGGCGCCGATGCGGTTACTTTTGTCGACAGGCAGGTAGAGGAGGGCGCTGCTTATTACTACAGGGTAAGGGCGTACGAGGCATCAGGAAAAGAAGGTCTTACGGGAGCTTCAAAGAAGATTACGTACCTTGCGGCGCCGGTTTTCAGCGTGGGCCTTTCTTCAGCAGGCACCGAGCTTAAACGGATGCAAAGGATATTATGTATACCGCAGAGAGACGTCGCAGAAGAACTGGACAAAGGCTGCCGAGATTACGCAGCCCGGTGAGATTTCGTGGCGTGATACGGCGGCCGGCAACGGTATTACGTATATTTATTCGGTCAGAGCGTACAGAGGCAGTTCGGTAAGCCCTTATGCGGGAGGAAAAAGCTACGTGCGGGTGGGAGCGCCGTCCGTGAAGAGCTTCAAAAGGAAATCATCGACAAAATATAAGCTTACATGGAAAACGAATCCTTCCGCATCCGGATATCAGATTCAGTATGCCCAGAACGGCATGTTTGTCGGTGCAAAAAAGGCTACGGTAAAGAAGGCGAAGACATCGAGCTATACGTTGTCCAGGCTTGCGAAAAAGAAAAATTATTATGCAAGAATCCGCGCATATAAAAAAGTGGGAGGAACCACTTATTATTCCAGCTGGTCGGAAGCGGGCAATGTAAAGAAGACGAGGACGGCGAAGGCGTCGCTTCTTTCAAAGAAGAAAAAAGTATTTGAGATACGTAAGTGGGCAGATCAGAAAATGTTCCAGTACGACACGCTCCAGGGCTCCTGTACAGACGGAACGTATGCTTACTATCTTTTGTTTAACCGCAAGGTGTCCAAGTGTAAAATTGTAAAGGTGAAGAGGTCGAATCTGAAGGTGGTTCAAGTTTCAGGAGCGCTGGATGTTGCGCATGGGAATGACATGACCTACGATTCGCATCGGAAACGTCTTGTCATTGTCCACAGTACCGGCGTCGACCCGAAGCGGCTGACATCGGTTGACCCGCAGTCTCTTGGCATTATTGAAAGCAAGCACGTGCAGATACCAAAGAAGCTCGCCGGCGGAAGCATAGCGGATGCGAATGGAGCCACGGCATTCAGCGGGGTGGCTTACAGCAGCGGAAGAAAACAGTACGTAGTGCTGCTGAGCCATAATTATAATTTTGTTATTTTGGATTCTGATTTGGAGCCGGTGCGGTATGTGAAGGCGGGTAAAAAATATAATTACGTCATGCAGGGGATAGACGCCACGGATGATTATATAATGGTTGCACAGAGTCCGAAAACATCAAAACAGAAGTATAACATTATCACGGTCTATGACTGGGATGGCAGATACATCTCTAAAATCAACGTTAAGAAAGGATATGAGATAGAGAGCATTTATCATGTGGGAAGCAAGTATTATGCGGGATTTTACCGATCCTATTACAAGACTCGGTATAAGAATGTTATAAAAAAGGTAAAAGTAAAAGGGAAAGAGAAGAAAAAGAAGGTAAAAGTAAAATACAGGGAGTATCAGAGAGATAATTACGTGTATCAGATAAAAGGGATATAAGAAAAAAGGTGGGCAAAAAATGTAAAATCTCTTGATTTTCCCGTAATACGGTGTTATACTGAACTACAGTTGCAAAAGGAAACCGGCAGAAGAGTGGACGAAAGTTCACTCTTCTTTGTCGGTAAGAGCCAGTAACAATAATTCCGGATGAAGAAAGGAAGCGTAACATTGTCAAAAAGGGAGAGCTACGAGAAAAGGACAGAAGAAATACTGATTCCCATTACAGAGGAACACGGTTGTGAGCTTGTGGATGTGGAATATGTAAAAGAGGGCGGCACATGGTATCTGAGAGCTTATATCGATAAGCCGGGAGGTGTCAGCATCAATGACTGTGAAGCGGTCAGCAGGAAATTATCAGATATTCTTGATGAAGAAGATTACATTGACGACAGTTATATTATGGAGGTCAGTTCTCCGGGATTAGGACGGCCTTTGAAAAAGGAGAAGGATTTCAAACGGAGTCTGGGAGAAGAGGTAGAACTTAGGACATACCGTATGATAGATAAACAAAAAGAGTTTACCGGCATACTGAAAAGTTATGACGATGACAGTGTGACGGTGGCTTTCGAGGACGGAACTGAAAGGAACTTTGATAAGGGCGACATTGCGCTTATTCGCCTTGCGTTTGATTTTTAATTTAGGAGGAGACAAAAATGAACACAGAATTATTAGAAGCGTTGAACATTTTGGAGAAAGAGAAAGACATCAGTAAAGGCACGCTGCTTGACGCAATTGAAAATTCCCTTTTGAACGCCTGCAAAAACCATTTCGGAAAAGCGGATAATGTCAAGGTCATTATGGACAGAGAGACCTGCGATTACCGCCTGTTTGCGGAGAAGACCGTGGTGGAGGACGTCGAAGATGCGCTGGAGCAGATAAGCCTTGAGGATGCGTTGGAAATCGACGGTTCCTATACGCTTGGGGATATTGTGCAGATTCCAATCGAATCCAAATCTTTTGGCCGTATAGCGACGCAGAATGCAAAAAATTTGATTCTGCAGAAAATCCGCGAGGAGGAGCGCAAGGTCGTATACGATCAGTATTTTGAAAAGGAAAAGGATATTGTTACCGGAATCGTCCAGCGTTATGTCGGAAGGAACGTCAGTATCAATCTGGGCAAGGCCGATGCCATGCTGACGGAAAATGAACAGGTTAAGGGAGAGGTATTCCAGCCTACGGAGCGCATCAAGCTTTATGTAGTGGAAGTTAAAAATACAACAAAGGGACCAAAGATTCTGGTGTCCCGTACTCATCCGGAGCTTGTCAAGCGCTTGTTTGAATCTGAAGTTACGGAAGTAAAGGACGGAATTGTAGAAATCAAGAGCATTGCCAGAGAGGCCGGAAGCAGAACAAAAATCGCGGTATGGTCCAATGACCCGGACGTAGATCCGGTGGGGGCTTGTGTCGGTATGAACGGTGCGAGGGTCAATGCCATCGTAAATGAACTCAGAGGAGAGAAAATAGATATCATTAACTGGAGCGACAACCCGGCGATTTTGATTGAAAATGCACTCAGTCCGGCGAAAGTGATTTCGGTCATGGCGGATCCGGATGAGAAAGCGGCAAGCGTGATTGTCCCGGATTACCAGCTGTCGCTTGCCATCGGCAAGGAAGGGCAGAATGCAAGGCTTGCCGCAAGGCTTACGGGTTATAAGATTGACATCAAAAGTGAGACGCAGGCAATCGAATCAGGAGAGCTTCCGGAGAATTATATGGAGCTTGGAGAAGGCGTATATGAGGAAGAACTGTATGAGGAGGATTATACAGAGGAAACAGAAGGATACGAGAACGAATATTCCGACATGGAAGTGAATGAAGAGAGCGCAGACACCGAGACGGCGGACGGAAGTGATGATGAAGAAATCATATTCCAGGAAGTAGAAGAGTCCGGAATATAAATAAAAGCAGGTGAAGATTTGGGCGGAAGTAAAAAGGTTCCCATGCGCAAATGTGTGGGATGTCAGGAAATGAAGAGCAAAAAAGAGATGATTCGCGTCATTCGGAACGCAGAGAATGAATTTCTGCTGGATGCTACCGGGAAAAAGAACGGAAGGGGAGCGTATCTGTGCCCGGACAGGGAGTGTCTTGCAAAAGCAGTGAAGAACCGGGGGCTGGAGAGGTCTTTTAAGCAGGCGATACCAGACGAGGTGTATGGTTTCCTGGAAAAGGAGATGGTTAAGATTGAAGAGAGATAAAGTGCTGCTGATACTCGGTCTTGCCACGAAGGCGGGCAAGACGGTAAGCGGTGAATTTTCTACGGAAAAAGAAATAAAGTCCCGCCGGGCGGCGGCGGTAATCGTAGCAGAGGACGCATCCGGCAATACAAAAAAGAAATTTAAAAATATGTGTGATTTTTATCAAGTGCCGATTTATTTTTACGCGGATAAAGATACCTTGGGGCATGCAATGGGAAAAGAGTTTCGGGCATCCCTTGCGATTCTTGATGAGGGGTTTGCAAAAGGAATGAAGGAGCATATGAATACGAAAGAGGATACAATTGCATAGAGGAGGTAGTGTTTATGTCTAAAATTAAAATATACGAGTTAGCAAAAGAGCTTCAGGTGTCAAGCAAAGAAGTGATAGAACTGCTGAGTAAAAAAAATATTGAGGTTAAGAGCCATATGAGTTCGATTGAAAATGCGGAGGCGGACCAAATCAGAGGGGCGTACTCCAAAGGAGAAAAGCCGGAGGCTGCCAAAGCCGAGGAAAAGCCGGCAGAAAGACCGGCGGAGAAGGCGGAGGAAACTCCGAAGAAAAAAAATATCGTTCATGTATTCCGGCCGCAGAACACGCAAAAAGGCGCAAGGCAGGGAGGGAACCGTCAGAAGGGGAAAGGGCTCCATATGCCGGGCAAGCTTGTGCAGGTGAATAACGGACGCCCTGCGAAAGGGACGGCTGTTTTGAAGGCGGAACCGGCGGCTAAGAAGGCGGCGGAAAAGCAGGAACCAGAGAAGCCTGTAATAAAGAAGGCCGAACCTTTGGTAAAGCCGGCGGAAAAGGCAGCGGATACCGCGGCTAAGGCACAGGGCATTGAAAAGGTACAGGTTTTGGCGCCTGAAAAGGCGGCGGAGAGCAAACCGCAGCAGGTACAGCCCCCGCAGAAGCCGCAGGAAGAAAACCGCCGGAAAACCGCGGGAGAACGCACGCAGAGCGACAGAAAAATGCAGGGCGAGCGCCAGGGAGACAGAAACGGAGGCCGTCAGGGGGAACGCCAGGGCGAGCGCCAGGGACGTTTTTCGGACAGGAATAATGAGCGCGCGCAGGGTGCGAATGCAAGACCTGTGCGCCAGGGTGAGCGTCGTTTTGGCGACAGAGATAAAGACAGGGAGCGCACGCGCGACAACAGAGACCGCAGCCAGAATGCAGGAGGAAGGTCTGAGGACAGACGCGGGAGAAGGAATGATTCGTCCGCAATTCCCTCACCGGCTATCGAGGCGCAGAAGACGCAGAGGAATAAAGGGAAAGGAAAGGACGACCACAAGAAGAAGGACTACCGCCGGGAAGATGAGGAAAGGATGCCAAAGGGAAAAGGCAGGAAAAACGAGCAGAAGCCTCAGATGCAAAAGCCCCAGCAGAAACCTCAGAAGGCGGAGGAGACGATTAAGTCCATTGTCATTCCTGAACTGCTTACGATTAAGGAGCTGGCAGACAAGATGAAAATCGTGCCGTCAGTAATCATTAAAAAGCTTTTTATGCAGGGTAAAATGGCAACGGTAAACCAAGAGGTTGATTATGCAACCGCAGAGGAAATCGCATTGGAATTTGATATTCTCTGTGAAAAAGAAGAAGTTGTGGACGTAATAGAAGAGCTTCTGAAAGAAGAGGAAGAGGACGAAAAGAAGATGAAGAAGCGTCCGCCGGTTGTTTGTGTCATGGGTCATGTTGACCACGGAAAAACCTCTCTTCTCGATGCCATCCGCCACACGAATGTAATCGGCGGGGAAGCAGGAGGCATCACGCAGCATATCGGGGCGTATGTAGTGGAAGTGAATGGAGAAAGGATTACGTTCCTTGACACTCCGGGTCATGAGGCATTTACCGCTATGCGGATGAGAGGCGCAAGCTCCACGGATATTGCGATTCTTGTAGTAGCGGCGGACGACGGAGTCATGCCCCAGACCGTGGAGGCCATCAATCATGCCAAGGCAGCGGGAGTAGAGATTATTGTCGCAGTCAATAAGATTGATAAGCCAAGTGCGAATATTGAGCGCGTGAAGCAGGAGCTTACAGAGTACGAGCTGATTCCGGAGGACTGGGGCGGAAGCACGGTCTTTGTTCCGGTGTCTGCAAAGACCGGAGAAGGTCTTGAGGAATTGATGGAAATGATCGTTCTCACGGCGGAGGTGATGGAGCTTAAGGCGAACCCGAACCGCCGCGCAAGAGGACTTGTGCTTGAGGCGCAGCTTGATAAGGGAAGAGGCTCTGTGGCAACGGTTCTTGTTCAGAAAGGGACGCTGCGCATCGGAGATGCTGTGGCGGCAGGGTCTGCTTTTGGAAAGGTAAGGGCGATGATGGATGACAAGGGAAGGCGCGTCAAAGAAGCGGGTCCTTCCGTACCGGTTGAGATTCTGGGCCTGAATGACGTTCCGAACGCCGGCGAGGTATTTGTCGGATGCGGAAATGATAAAGAGGCCAGGAGCTTTGCCGAGACATTTATCTCCCAGAGCAAAGTAAAACTGTTGGAGGAGACAAAGTCAAAGCTGTCTCTGGATGATCTGTTTACTCAGATTCAGGAGGGTAACTTGAAAGAGCTCGGCATTGTCGTGAAAGCGGATGTGCAGGGTTCGGTGGAGGCAATCAAGCAGAGCCTTTTGAAGCTTTCCAATGACGAGGTCGTAGTTAAGATTATCCACGGCGGCGTCGGTGCGGTCAATGAATCCGACGTAAGCCTTGCATCTGCTTCCAACGCAATCATTATCGGGTTTAATGTCCGTCCGGATGCGACCGCAAAAGAGACGGCGGACAGGGAAGGCGTGGATATCCGTCTGTACCGCGTTATTTACAATGCCATTGAGGATGTGGAGGCAGCTATGAAGGGCATGCTCGATCCGGTATTCGAAGAGAAGGTACTGGGCCATGCAGAGGTACGCCAGCTTTTCAAGGCGTCCGGTGTCGGGACGATTGCGGGTTCCTATGTGCTTGATGGAATTTTCGAGAGAGATTGTTCCGTGCGTATTACAAGGGACGGCATTGTAGTCTTCGAGGGTGCGCTTGCGTCGCTGAGACGTTTTAAAGACGACGTGAAAGAAGTAAGGACCGGATACGAGTGCGGATTTGTATTTGCAAACTTTAATGATGTCAAGGAAGGAGACCTTGTCGAAGCATTTAAGATGGTTGAGATTCCGAGATAGCGGGACGCACTGTCTGGTCTGGGTAAAGGAGTAATGGAATGAAAAAGAGAGGTATTAAGAATACGAGGATAAACACAGAGGTACAGCGTGAACTCAGCAATATCATACAGGGCGGGCTGAAAGATCCGAGAGTTGCGCCGTGGACTTCCGTTGTAGCGGCGGAGGTTGCCCCGGATCTTAAGACATGTAAGGCGTATATCAGCGTGCTTGGGGATGAAAGGGCGCAGTCGGATACGCTTGACGGGCTTAACAGTGCGGTAGGATATATACGCCGGGAGCTGGCAAGGACTCTGAATATGCGCAATACGCCGGAGATACGGTTCATATTGGACCAGTCTATTGAATATGGTGTGAATATGTCTAAAAAGATAGACGAGGTCACAAAGGATTTGAAAGCGGCGGAAATAGAGACAGACAACGAAGGAGAGAAGGATGCTGAATAAATTATTAAAGCTGGCGGATACCATTGCCATAGGCGGCCATGTCAGGCCGGACGGCGACTGCATCGGCTCCTGCATGGGATTGTGCCGGTATATCAAAGATAACTACAGCGATAAGGAAGTGGAAGTATATCTGGAGGAAATTCCGGAGAAATTTAAGTTTATGAGAGAGACGGAAAATGTCAGGCATGAGATTTTGGAAGGGAAGCGCTATGATTTGTTTATCTGCCTGGATTGCGGGGATTTAGAGCGTCTTGGCTTTTCCGCCCCTTTATTTGAGACGGCAAAGCATACGCTGTGTATTGATCACCATGTCAGCAATCCGGGATTTGCACAGGAGAATCACATTGTACCTGACGCAAGTTCGACTTCGGAGCTGGTATACTACCTGCTTGATAAGGAAAGAGTGGGACTTGAGACGGCGGAGGCTTTGTACGTGGGGCTCTCCCATGATACAGGGGTGTTTCAGTATTCCTGCACAGCGCCGTCTACCCTGCGGGCTGCGGCGGAGCTTTTAGAGATAGGGGTGGATGCGCCGAAGCTTATCAGGGAGACGTTTTATGAAAAATCCTACGCACAGCACCAAGTATTAGGACGCGCGCTTTTAGAGAGCATCCTGTTTCTGGACGGGAAATGCATCGCCTCCTATATCCGCGAGCGGGAGATGAAATTTTTTGGAGTCGACAGGAGTGATTTGGACGGCATTGCCAGCCAGCTGCGCAATACAAAAGGCGTTGAAGTCGCAATCTTCATGGATGAGATTCGGCCGAATGTCTATAAAGTAAGCCTGCGTTCCGGAGAATTGGTGGATGTAAGCGTGATAGCACGGTATTTCGGAGGGGGCGGACACAGAAGGGCCGCCGGCTTTACGCTGACAGGCACGCCTTACGATGTGATTAACAACTTGTCCGGACGGATAGAGCTTCAGCTGGAGAAGGAAGTATGATACATGGTATAATAAATGTTTACAAAGAAAAGGGATTTACTTCCCATGATGTTGTGGCAAAGCTTAGAAAAATTGCCGGCCAGAAAAAAATCGGCCATACGGGAACGCTGGACCCGGAGGCGGAAGGCGTGCTTCCGGTCTGTTTTGGGAAGGCGACGAAGCTTTGCGGGCTTTTGACCGAAGAGGATAAGACTTATGAAACCGTTCTGCTTTTAGGCAGGACGACAGACACGCAGGATGCCGCAGGCAGGGTGCTGTCCCAAAAAAGCGCGGATTTTTTAACAGAGGAGGAGGTAACCCATGCGGTGCTTTCCTTTGCGGGAGAGTATTGGCAGATTCCTCCGATGTATTCAGCGCTGAAAGTGAATGGCAAAAGGCTTTACGAGCTGGCGCGCAAGGGGCAGGAAGTAGAGAGGAAGGCCCGGCGGGTGTCTCTGTATGATGTCAGGGTGCTCCATATGAGCCTTCCGAGAGTCCGCATGTCTGTGACTTGTTCCAGAGGAACCTATATCAGGACGCTGTGCCATGATGTGGGAGAGTCGCTCGGCTGCGGCGGATGTATGGACCCGCGCAGGACGCTTTTCTATAGAGAGCGCCCATAGGCTGGAGGAAATTGAACGTTTTTTTGCAGAGGAGAAAGCAGAAGAGCTCGTCATGCCGGTGGATGCCCTGTTTTGTGAAGCGCCGAAGGTGCGGGTGAAGGAAGAGTGGGAGATGCAGGCCAGAAACGGGAATGCATTGCCTGAAAATGCCGTGGACGTCCCAAAGTCATTGCCGGACGATGCAAGGGTCCGTCTTTATGACGGGGCGGAGCGTTTTATCGCCCTGTACCGGTGGAGAGAGGGAGCACAAGAGTACAGTCTGGAGAAAATGTTTTTTCCTGAAGTTTGAAGTTACAAGGAGTATTTATGCGCTATGTGAAGTGGCTGTCCCACTATTTGGACAAAAGAGGCTCAGCAGTTACCTTTGGTAAATTTGACGGGCTCCATATGGGGCATCAGAAGCTGATTGAGAAGGTGCTGGAGCTGAAAAC
>CAJTUQ010000037.1:0-240 GCA_910579335.1 uncultured Dorea sp.
CCTACAAGAGCAGTTTTTTCGTAATCTTCTATATGGAAAGAGCCGTCGGCGACAATTATTTCCTCGCCGAATGCTTTGCTGATTTTCTGGCATGCTAATATCATGATATCCTCCTGTATGCGGCAAGTGTGAAGCACCTGCCAGTTCACGCTTCAAAAGGCGCTGCTTCTACCATTATAGCGAAAATGCAGGAAAACACAACCAAAAAGTTTGACTTTGGTATGACAATTTACTATAATA
>CAJTUQ010000037.1:305-3724 GCA_910579335.1 uncultured Dorea sp.
TACGAAGGCTGCCGCGGTACTACAGATACTTGGGGGAATTGCTTGAAAATGGTGTGGAGCGCATTTCATCCAACGATCTGAGTAAAAAGATGAAAGTCACAGCTTCCCAGATTCGGCAGGACCTTAATAATTTTGGGGGATTTGGACAACAAGGTTATGGCTATAATGTAAAATATCTCTACACGGAGATAGGCAAGATTCTCGGTCTTGAAGAAGACCATAATATGATTATCATCGGTGCCGGCAATCTCGGACAGGCACTTGCCAATTATGCCGCTTTTGAGAACAGGGGATTTATCTTGAAAGGCATATTTGATGTGAATCCGAGACTTCAGGGCGTTTCCATACGCGGCGTGCCGATTCGCATGATGGATGAGCTGAAAGCTTTTGTCCAGAATAACAAGGTGGAGATTGCGGCTCTTACGATTCCAAAGGAGAAAGCGATAGAAGTCGCAAATCTTCTGGTGGAGAATGGAGTATGTGCAATCTGGAACTTTGCTCATACGGATTTGAATCTGCCGGATAATATTATCGTGGAGAATGTGCATTTGTCGGAAAGCCTGATGCAGTTATCGTATAACATCAGCAGATACCGTCAGGAGCATAAAGAACCGTAACCGAAAAGACGTGTAATACAAGCCGTGTCAAAAGCAGGCTTGTCTTTACACGTTCTTTTGTATATTCGGAAGGCATCGGCAGTCCAAGCCGCGCCATTTTCAATATACGGCGGTTGAAAAAACAGGATTGGAGAGGGAAAAATGAGGTATTTACCTGGGGCGCGCCAGATGAAGGAAGCGGATACGTACACGATTCAGACACTAGGCATACCGTCTGTCGTGCTGATGGAACGGGCTGCCGCGGCCTGTGTCAGATACATGAAGGAGCAGCATATGAATCTGTCTAATGTATGCGTCGTATGCGGCTCTGGAAATAACGGGGGAGACGGCTTTGCGATTGCAAGGATGCTGAAAAATGACGGGTGCGGCGTGACGGCGGTAATGGCCGGGAACAGGGAGCGGTGTACCGAAGAATGCAGAGAGCAGCTTCGCCTTTTTGAGGCTGCGGGCGGAATTGTTGGCAAGGAATTTGAAACGGGAGAATATAGTGTTATAGTAGACGCTGTTTTCGGCGCAGGGCTCAGCAGGGAAATTGAAGGCAGATATGCAGAGCTGCTTTTTGCAATGAATGAGAGCAGCGCATTGAAATTCGCAGTTGACATCCCGTCAGGAATTTCAGCGGATACGGGAAATATTCTGGGGACTGCTTTCCGGGCGGATGCCACGGTTACGTTTCAGGAGAAGAAAATAGGACTAGGGCTGTATCCCGGAAAAGAATATGCAGGAAAAGTTTTTACGGCTGACATAGGTATCGGCAGCCGGACCCTTGAAGAGGACATGGAAACCGCATGCGAGCTTTCCAAAGACGACTGCCGGGCGCTTCTTCCTGTGCGCAGGGAGGATTCCAATAAAGGGACTTACGGGAAGGTGCTTGTAATTGCCGGGAGCAAAGGGATGTGCGGCGCGGCGTATTTTAACGCGAAATCCGCTTACCTTGCAGGCGCCGGACTGGTCCGTATCTTTACGGCGGAGGAAAACAGGACCGCACTTCAGATACTTTTGCCGGAAGCGGTGATTACGGCTTACGATTCCTATGAGGAGGAGGCGCTTTTAAGCCTCCTTGACTGGGCCGACGTCGTGTGCATGGGTTCCGGTATCGGAACGGATGAAACAGCGGCAAAGATTGTAAAAACTGTGTTCGAACACAATCAAAACCCATGCGTGGTAGATGCGGACGGATTGAATCTTTCCGCCGCCCATCCAAAATATTTCGAAAACCGTCTTCATAACCAATATATCCTGACGCCCCATATGAAAGAGATGGCACGTTTGCTGCAAAAACCTGTTTCAGCGATTCAAGCAAACCGCATGAAAGTGCTTAGAGAATACGCAGGAGGGGCGGGAATTACCTGTATTCTCAAGGACGCCGGCACGGTGACTTACAGCCCTGAGAACAGAGCCTGCTTAAACAGCTGCGGAAACAGCGCGCTTTCGAAGGCCGGCTCCGGTGATGTGCTTGCGGGACTCGTCGCAGGGCTTCTGGCGCAAAAGAGGGACTGCTATGAAGCGGCGGTTCTCGGCGTATATCTTCACGGCATGGCAGGAGAGTGCGCACGGGACGAGAAAGGGAGTTACAGTGTGATGGCAGAGGATTTGATGCGCTGCATCAGCCCTGCCATGAAGCAGCTTTCACAGAAGAAAGGAGTTGCAAAGCAATGAAACAGTACACAAGAGTACGTGCGAGGGTAGACCTTGACGCTATTGAGAAAAACATTGAAATGATGAAAAGAAATATAAAAGACGGCGTAGGGATGATTGTCGTTATCAAGGCGGACGGTTACGGGCACGGCGGCTTACAGATTGCACGGATGCTGGCGGATAAAGAGTATGTATGGGGATATGCGGTCGCTACGCTCGACGAGGCTGTGGTTCTGAAAAAAGGCGGAATCGAAAAACCAGTGCTTGTTCTTGGCTGTATTTTTCCGGATCAGAGGGAGCGGATGCTGGAATACGGAATTCGCATGACGGTTTATACGAAGGAGATGGCGAAGGAGGTGTCGGATCTTGCGGGCAGGCTTGGGAAAAAGGCGTATGTCCATATAAAGATAGATACCGGGATGTCAAGGCTCGGATTTATGCCTCAGGAGGAAAGCGTACAGGAAATTGCCGGGATTGCCGCACTGCCCAATATTGCTCTGGAAGGAATGTTTACGCACTTTTCAAAGGCGGATGAGACGGACAAAGCCTTTACAAATAAACAGTTTCAGGAATACCAGTGGATGAAACGCGCTTTGGAAGAGAGGGGCGTGACCTTTGATTACTGTCATTGTTCAAACAGTGCGGGAATTATCGACCTTCCGGAGACGAATATGAATCTTGTAAGAGCCGGAATCTCCACTTATGGGCTGTATCCGTCAGACGAAGTGAATAAGGAAAATGTTCCGTTAAAGCCTGCGATGGAGCTTATCAGCCACGTGGCCCATGTAAAGTGGGTGGAAAAAGGAACGCTTGTCAGCTACGGCGGTACGTTTGTCACGGACAGGAGGACGAAGATTGCGACAGTTCCGGTAGGTTACGGAGACGGTTATCCGAGGAGCCTTTCCAATAAAGGGTACGTGCTGATACACGGCAAAAAAGCCAGGATACTGGGACGGGTATGCATGGACCAGTTTATGGTGGACGTTACCGAGATTGAGGACGTAAAGTACGGCGACAGAATTACGATGATAGGCAATGACGGGGAGGAAAAGCTTCCGGTAGAAATATTAAGCAGCCTTTCAGGGAGATTTAATTATGAGTTTGTCTGCAATCTTGGGAAACGGGTACCCCATGAATTTTTACGGCACGGCGAGGTAATCGAAC
>CAJTUQ010000037.1:3737-4194 GCA_910579335.1 uncultured Dorea sp.
GAGGGATTATTTCAGTTAAACTGTGTAAAACTCTATGGAATACATCCGAAGAAGATGGAAATACTTACTTTATCTTAAATATATCGGAGTGTGAATAGAGTGCAGGTAAGACGTGGAGATATTTATTATGCAGATTTAAGCCCGGTCGTCGGTTCCGAACAGGGAGGAATCCGGCCGGTGCTGATTATACAGAATGACGTGGGGAACAGGCACAGCCCCACGGTTATTTGCGCGGCCATTACGTCGCGTATGAATAAAGCGAAACTCCCCACCCATGTAGAGCTGGATGTGAGAAAATGCCAGATTGTAAAAAATTCAGTGATTTTACTGGAACAGATCCGTACCATTGACAAGCAGAGGCTGAAGGACATGGTATGCCATCTGGACAAGGGGATTATGAACAAAGTCGATGAAGCGCTGAAGATAAGCTTTGAGCTTCATACATAGCAAAGGAGTT
>CAJTUQ010000037.1:4204-24887 GCA_910579335.1 uncultured Dorea sp.
GAAGGAAGTTTGTTTCAGAAGATACGGCAGATATTTCAGGCGGAAGATGAGATGGATGAAGGCATGAAAAAGGAGGCTGCGGCTTTAATCCGCAATATTTTCCGTTACATGGACAAGGATGCGAAGGATATTATGACTCACAGGAAGAATATCGTTGCGATTGACGGAGAAGAAAAATTAGAGGACGCATTGAAGTTTATGCTGGACGGGAATTTTTCCAGATTTCCGATATATAAGGACAGTATTGATGAAATCGTCGGATTCCTTCACCTGAGGGACGCAATGGCATGTTATCTTGCGGGGCAGCAGCGGCAGACGCCGATTGCCAGGCTTGGCGATTACATAAGGGCCGTAACGTTTATACCGGAAACAAAAAACATTGATACGCTGTTTCGGGAAATGCAGGTGTCGCGCAGCCATGTCGTAATCGTGCTTGACGAGTACGGACAGACGAGCGGCCTTGTGACGATGGAGGATATCTTAGAGGAGCTTGTGGGAAATATTCTGGATGAGCACGATGTGGAAGAAAAGACGATTACCCTTCTTGCTACGGGGAATTATCTTGTGAATGGTTTTGCGGATTTGGAAGATTTGGAGGATTATCTGAAAATCCAGTTTGACAAAGAAAATTACGGGACGTTAAACGGTTTCCTAATCGACATGCTTGAGCGGATACCGTCGCAGGACGAGCACTGTATCGTAGAGTATGAGGGATACCGGTTTACCGTGCTTCTTGTGGATAATAATACGATACGCAGAGTTAAGATTGAAAAACTTCCGCAAGAATGATATGATGACAGATAAAGAAAATTTAATCAGAAAAATAAAGCGAGGGATAAAATATGTCAGGACATTCAAAATTTGCCAACATCAAACACAAAAAGGAAAAGAATGATGCGGCAAAGGGGAAGATATTTACAAAGATTGGAAAAGAGCTTGCGGTCGCCGTGAAAGAAGGCGGGAGTGCTGATCCGGCAAACAACAGCAGGCTTCGGGATGTGATTGCGAAGGCAAAGGCGAACAATATGCCGAATGAAACGATCGAACGCAATATTAAGAAAGCGTCCGGAGACGCCAATGCAGCAAATTACGAACATATTACATATGAAGGCTACGGGCCTAACGGGACGGCGATTATTGTCGAGACGCTGACGGATAACCGAAACCGCACCGCTACCAACGTAAAGAATGCATTTACAAAGGGAAGCGGCAACGTCGGGACACCGGGCTGCGTATCATTCATGTTTGACAAAAAGGGACAGATCGTCATTGATAAGGAAGAGTATGAGGGGGATTCCGATGAACTGATGATGACGGCGCTGGATGCCGGCGCGGATGATTTTTCCGAGGAGGAAGACAGCTATGAGGTGCTGACTTCGCCGGACGATTTCAGTGAGGTGCGGCAGGCGCTTGAAGATGCGGGAGTACCAATGGCGGCCGCGGAGGTCACTATGATTCCCCAGACTTACGTGGCGCTTACAGACCCCAAAGACATTGCCGCTATCCAGAAAACATTGGATTTGCTGGATGACGACGACGACGTGCAGGACGTATACCATAACTGGGAGGAATAGAGAGGAAACGGATGGACAGAACAGATACGATTAAGAAGGAACTTATTGTCCTCTTCGATGAGATGCTCGTGCACGGAAAAGAATTTAAGCGCAAATCATATGCCGGCGCGATAGAGGATGCCAGAGAACGGTACCGGCATACGGTGGATGCGATTATCCAGTGCTTTGCCGCCTCTCCAATAGAAGAAAAGGCGGCATTGACCGATGAGCTTGCACGGGTGATTCCGGACCATGCATATGAAAAAATGCAGTCTGTGAAAAAAAGAAGCAGGGAACGCATTTCCGTGGATTATAATATGAATATGGCGGTGTACGTGGTTCCCATTCTGAATTATTCAAGACAGGCGGATTGCCTTGCTCTTACAGAAAGAATGGTGGAGCTTTGGAATGAAAAGGGTATAACAAACATGAATCTGATGCACAGTACTTACGATGATATCGCCGCAGGGTTTGAGCACAGGCTTTGTTATATTACGACGGCTGTGTGCAGGAGTATGGGGAAACCGGACGACTGCTATGAGCTTCAGGCATTCCGCAATTTCAGGGACAGCTATCTGATAAAGACTCCAGAAGGGCGAAGCCTTGTGGACGAGTATTATGAGCTGGCGCCGGGAATTGTCATGCTGATTAACATGCGGCAGGACGCCGGCGAAATTTATGAGAAAATTTATAATGAACATTTGAAGCCGTGTCTTGAGTTTATCGAAGAAGGGAACAATGAGGCATGCAGGCGGCGTTACGAATCAATGACGCGCGGGCTGAAGGAAAAATATTTATATGCATAGGAGGAAGAACAGTTGAGCAATTATAAGATTGAAACCAAATGTATCCAGTCTGGTTACGAGCCGGGAAACGGAGAGCCGAGGGTTCTGCCGATTTACCAGAGCACGACGTTTAAATATTCAAGCAGCGAGCAGATGGGAAGGCTCTTTGATTTGGAGGAGTCCGGATATTTTTATACCCGTCTGCAGAACCCTACAAATGATGCGGTGGCTGCCAAGATTTGTGATTTGGAGGGCGGTGCGGCGGCCATGCTCACTTCGTCAGGACAAGCGGCGAGCTTCTATGCAATTATGAATATTGCGCAGGCGGGAGACCATATCGTATGTGCTTCGGCGCTTTATGGAGGCACTTACAATCTTTATGCCCACACGATCCGGAAGATGGGAGTGGAAGCGACCTTCGTGGATCCGGACTGTACGCAGGAGGAGCTTGATGCGGCGTTTCAGGACAATACGAAGGCCGTGTTCGGGGAATCGGTGGCGAATCCGGCGCTGGTAGTTCTTGATTTTGAAAAATTTGCACAGGCGGCGCATGCCCACGGCGTCCCCTTTATTGTGGACAATACATTTGCAACTCCAATCAACTGCCGTCCTTTTGAATGGGGGGCGGACATCGTTACGCATTCCACGACAAAATATATGGACGGGCATGCTTCCTGCGTAGGAGGGGCAATCGTTGACAGCGGCAATTTTGACTGGGAAGCGCATGCGGAGAAGTTTCCGGGACTGACACAGCCTGATGAGACGTATCACGGCATAGTATACTCGAAGAAATTCGGCAAGGGGGCTTATATCACAAAGGCGACGGCACAGCTTATGCGGGATCTGGGTTCCATTCAGGCGCCTCAGAATGCGTTTCTTTTAAACATCGGGCTTGAAACTCTGCACCTCAGGGTTCCAAGACACTGTGAGAATGCGTTAAATGCGGCCAAATACCTGCAGGGCCATGAAAAGGTTGCGTGGGTGAACCATCCTTCCTTGGAAGGTGATAAATATTACGGCCTGGCGCAGAAATATATGCCGGAGGGAACGTGCGGCGTTCTCACCTTCGGATTAAAAGGCGGGAGAGAAGCGGCCGTCCGCATGATGGACAGCTTAAAGATGATTGCCATCGTGACACATGTGGCGGATGCAAGAAGCTGCGTCCTTCACCCGGCAAGCCACACGCACCGTCAGATGAACGACGCAGAGCTTATGGAGGCCGGCGTGCAGCCGGATTTAATCCGTTTCAGCGTGGGAATCGAAAATATCGAAGATATCATTGCAGACCTTCAACAGGCGCTTTTGCACGTATAAAATCAGAAATCACCTCCATACTAAATTTAGAAAGTATGGAGGTGTATTTTATGGGAAATGAACAGCAGGAAGAAAAGCAGGGAATCAAAAACGACCAAATCAGGGAGATGGGTTCACTCAATTTAAATGAAAGCAAAGAAAAACACAGAATCAAGCTGTTGACGATTATCGGAGAGATAGAGGGGCACGAAGCGGTATCGGGAAACACAAAATCTACGAAGTATGAACATCTCCTCCCTTTGCTTGCGGAGGTGGAGGACAGTGAAGAAATCGAAGGGCTGCTTATACTGCTTCATACATTAGGAGGCGACGTGGAAGCGGGGCTTTCCATAGCCGAGATGATAGCGTCCTTGAGCAAGCCTACAGTGTCATTGGTTCTTGGCGGAAGCCATTCCATCGGGGGGCCTTTGGCGGTATCGGCAAAATATTCGTTTATTGTGCCAAGCGGGACGATGATCGTCCATCCGGTGCGTTCCAACGGAATGTTTATCGGCGTGACGCAGAGCCTTAGGAATATGATCCGGACACAGGACAGAATTACTAAATTTTTGGCGGGACATTCACATATGACTCAGCAGAGGATAGAAGAGCTTATGTTAAATCCCACGGAACTCGTCAAAGATGTGGGAACGCTCTTAGAAGGACGGGAAGCCGTACGGGAAGGATTGATAGACGAGGTTGGCGGCATGAGCGACGCATTAGGAAAACTGCATGAAATGATTGATGAAGAGCGTGCAAAAAAGAGTAAAAATTAGTGATGACAGCCCCTATGAAAAATGATATAATGTGATACTAGGGTTTCAAAGTCACGCGTATTATGAGTGAATAAACGCATGTGGCCTTGAAGCCCGCAAAACATGAAAAAGCAGGCCGTAAGGGGGGAAATGCATGGCTGCAAAGTCAAAAAGAAAGAGGAGCGCAGGACGGTCAAAAACAAAAAGAAAACCGGAACAAAGCTTTATAAAGGACGAAATTATTATTTGGATGACGCTTGCAGTCAGCATCTTACTTTTGCTTAGTATTTTCGGAGCCGGGGGAAGCGTCGGGAAAATCGTTTCCGGTTTCCTTTTCGGTATATTCGGGACAGCGGCATATACCGTACCATTTGCGCTGTTTGGCATTGTGGCGTTTCTGGTATCCAACAAGGATAATATTAAAGCATATTTCAGGGCGTTCTCTGCAGCGCTGCTGCTGGTGCTTTTATGCACCCTTTTTCAATTGATTCACAAAAGCGGCGGAAGTATCGGCGCAGGAGCGGCAGGATTGCTGACGCCGGCAATCGGTACTGCCGGTACATATGTGGTAGTTGTTATTCTTATGATTATCTGTCTGGTCGTCATCACAGGAAAATCCGCTCTTAAAAGCGTTAAGAATCAGGGCAATAAAGCATATGAAAGGACAAAAGGGGACGTAGAAAGGCGAAAGAAAGCTGCGCAGGAGCGCCGCAGAGAGCAGCCGGACGGTAAAGAGACGCAAAAAAAAGTGCAGTCAAAAATACCAAAACGCCGCGATCATTATGTGGAAGGCGTTTCATTTGATACGGCGCTGGCAAAGAAAACACCGGATATGCGGGAACTGACAGTGGATGTCATAGAAGAAGAAAAACCGGAGGAGGCACTTGGATTTCCGATTCAGAGAAGTGAAACGGAAGCCGTGGAGGAGACTTCTTTTGAAGACTTTGCCGAGCCTTTGGCTGCTTCTGATTTTGTCCCGGAAACCGGGACGCCGAAAAATGAGGAGCCACCTTTCGAAGAAGGGATGCAGGCTGCACCTGCTTCTTCAAATAACGCAAAGCCGCCGAAGGCATATAAATATCCTCCCATTTCTCTTTTGAAGAAGGGAAAAAAGAGCGGCGGAGAATCGGATGTAACTCTTAGGGAGACTGCTGTAAAGCTTCAGCAGACTTTGTTGAACTTTGGAGTCAATGTCACGGTCACGAACGTAAGCTGCGGGCCGGCGGTTACCCGCTATGAGCTTCAGCCGGAGATGGGTGTGAAGGTGAGCAAAATCGTAGGGCTTGCCGATGATATCAAGCTGAATCTTGCGGCGGCGGATATCCGTATCGAAGCGCCGATTCCAGGAAAAGCCGCAGTGGGAATCGAAGTTCCAAATAAAGAGAATACGGCGGTTATGCTCAGAGATTTGTTAGAATCGCCGGAGTTTAAAAAGAGTGCCTCTAAGCTTTCTTTTGCTGCCGGGAAAGACATCGCAGGAAAGGCGGTTGTAACGGACATTGCAAAAATGCCCCATGTGCTCATTGCAGGAGCGACCGGTTCCGGAAAATCCGTCTGTATCAATACATTGATTATGAGTATTCTATATAAGGCGTCGCCGGAAGAGGTGAAGCTGATAATGATAGACCCGAAGGTTGTAGAGCTAAGCGTTTACAATGGCATTCCTCATTTGATGATCCCGGTCGTCACCGACCCGAAAAAGGCCGCGGGAGCGCTTAATTGGGCCGTGGCCGAAATGGACAGGCGTTACCGTATATTTGCCGAGTATAATGTCCGGGATATGAAGGGATACAACGAAAAAATAAAGACGGAAACCGAAATAAACGGTGAAAAACCCACGCCGATGTCACAGCTGGTAATAATCGTGGACGAGCTTGCGGATCTTATGATGGTGGCGTCCGGAGACGTGGAAGGGGCAATCTGCCGTCTGGCGCAGCTTGCCCGGGCTGCGGGAATCCATCTGGTCGTGGCGACCCAGAGGCCGTCTGTAAATGTTATTACAGGCCTGATAAAAGCGAATATGCCGTCAAGAATCGCTTTTGCCGTATCATCTGGCGTGGATTCGAGGACGATTATTGACATGAACGGGGCAGAAAAGCTGCTTGGCAAAGGGGATATGCTTTTTTATCCCGCAGGTTACCCAAAGCCTGCCAGAGTGCAGGGTTCCTTCGTGACCGATGAGGAAGTCCAGAGCGTAGTGCAGTTTCTGCGCAGCAACAATGTCACGGCGGATTATGATGAAGAGGTTGTCAGCCAGGTAAATACAAGTGAGCCGGGCATGACAGCCGCCGGGGACGATAATGACCGCGACACGTATTTTGCAGAAGCGGGCCGCCTCATTATAGATAAGGAAAAGGCATCGATCGGGATGCTGCAGCGTACATTTAAGATTGGCTTCAACCGCGCCGCCCGCATTATGGACCAGCTTTGCGAAGCCGGCGTCGTAGGCGGGGAGGAGGGGACGAAGCCAAGAAAAGTGCTGATGTCCAAAGAAGAATTTGAACAGTACGTAGAACAGAAGTAACCCGTAGTTATTGAGAGAGAAAAGAAAGGATTGGAAACCGATGAAAACAGATATCCAGATTGCACAGGAAGCAAAGATGGCGCATATTAAGGATGTTGCCGAAACTTTAGGATTGAAAGAGGACGAATTGGAGTTTTACGGAAAATACAAGGCAAAGCTTTCCGATGAGGTTTGGGACAGGATTAAGGACCGGCCCGACGGAAAACTGGTGCTTGTGACGGCAATCAACCCGACTCCGGCAGGGGAAGGGAAGACAACAACAACAGTCGGGCTTGGGCAGGCTATGGCAAAGCTTGATAAAAAAGCAGTGATTGCGTTGAGGGAGCCGTCTCTGGGCCCGTGTTTCGGAATAAAGGGAGGAGCCGCCGGAGGCGGCATGGCCCAGGTAGTTCCGATGGAGGATTTAAATCTTCATTTTACAGGTGATTTCCATGCGATTACATCCGCCAATAATCTTCTGGCAGCTCTTTTGGACAATCATATCCAGCAGGGAAATTCCCTGCAGATTGACCCAAGACAGGTCGTTTGGAAGCGCTGTCTCGATATGAACGACAGAAATCTGCGGAATATCGTGGTCGGGCTTGGAAATAAAATGGATGGAATGGTGCGCGAGGATCATTTCGTTATTACGGTTGCTTCCGAAATCATGGCGATTCTCTGTCTGTCAGACGACGTGCAGGACTTGAAAAGGCGTCTTGGACGGATTATCGTAGCTTACAATTTCAGCGGGGAGCCGGTGACGGCGGACGATCTTCAGGCAACGGGAGCTATGACGGCGCTCCTTAAGGACGCCATAAAGCCGAATTTGATTCAGACATTGGAGCATACGCCGGCATTCGTACACGGCGGTCCGTTTGCCAATATTGCACATGGCTGCAATAGTGTAAGGGCTACAAGGATGGCGCTCAAAATGAGTGACATTGTCATTACGGAGGCTGGATTCGGGGCGGACTTAGGAGCCGAAAAATTCTTTGACATTAAATGCCGCAAGGCTGGATTTAAGCCGGATGCAGTTGTATTAGTCGCAACTGTGCGCGCATTAAAATATAATGGAGGAGTTGCAAAGGACGAGCTTTCTAAGGAAAACATGGAGGCATTGAAAAAGGGCATTGTGAATTTGGAGAAGCATATTGAGAATATTCAGAAATATGACGTGCCCGTCGTCGTAACGCTTAATTCGTTCCTTACGGATACGGAGGCGGAAAATGATTATATCCGCAGATTCTGTGAAGAGCGCGGCTGTGAATTTGCTCTTTCAGAAGTGTGGGAGAAAGGCGGAGAGGGCGGAATTGCCCTGGCCGAGAAGGTCTTAGAAACGCTGGAGACAAAAGAGAGCGGTTTCCACACGCTATACGACGACGATCTGTCTTTAGAGAAAAAGATTGAGACGATTTCGAAGGAGATTTACGGCGCAGACGGCATAGTATTTGAGCCGGCGGCAAAGAAGCAGCTTGCGAAAATTGAGGATATGGGATTTGGGAAGCTTCCGATTTGTATGGCTAAAAACCAGTACTCCCTTTCTGACGACGCCAAGAAGCTTGGCCGTCCGCAGAATTTCGACATCCATATCCGCGAAGTGTATGTCAGTGCCGGGGCGGGATTCGTCGTTGCTTTGACGGGAGCGATTATGACGATGCCGGGACTTCCGAAAGTACCTGCGGCAAACGGGATCGACGTATCCGAGGAAGGGACAATTACAGGATTATTCTAAACAGCAAGGAGATAGGTTTATGTCTCAGATTATTGACGGAAAAGCAATTGCGGCTCAGATAAAGGATGAATTAAAAGAAGAGGTTATGCGGATGCGCAGCGGCGGGATTTCAGCAGCGTTAGCTGTCATCCAGGTCGGCAGGGATCCGGCGTCTTCCATTTATGTAAATAATAAAAAAAAGGCGTGTGAATATGTCGGCATTCATTCCGAAGTTTATGAGCTTCCGGAGGAGGTCTCCCAGGAAGAGCTGCTAGCACTTGTCGGCCGGTTGAACCGGGATGATAAGATAAACGGAATACTGGTGCAGCTCCCGCTTCCGGGGCATATAAATGAGGAGTCGGTAATTACGGCCATCAGCCCCAAAAAGGATGTGGACGGGTTCCACACGGAAAATGCGGGACGGCTTATGGTGGGAAAGAAAGGCTTTATCCCCTGTACTCCGGCAGGCATTATTCAATTGATCAAACGTTCCGGTTTTGATATCGAAGGAAAAGAGTGCGTTGTAATCGGCAGAAGCAATATCGTCGGGAAACCAATGGCGGCTCTTTTACTGCAAGAAAACGGAACCGTAACCGTTGCCCACTCTAAAACCGCACATTTAAAAGAAGTGTCGTCACGCGCGGATATTTTAGTGGCGGCTATAGGGAAACCAAAGTTCATCACAGCGGATTATGTCAAGGAAGGCGCGGTTGTAATAGATGTAGGTATCCACAGGATGGCGGACCGTAAAATGTGCGGCGATGTGGATTTTGACAGCGTATACAAGAAGGCGGCGGCAATTACGCCGGTGCCAGGCGGCGTAGGACCTATGACAATTGCCATGTTACTGTGCAACTGTGTGGAAGCGGCCAAAAGGTAGGAGGTTAGGCACAAGATGAGATGCAGATACTGCGGTGCCGAAATACCGGAAGGTATTATGTACTGCGAGGAATGTGGCGGAGAAGTTCAGATTGTTCCTGATTACAATCCTTTGGAGGATATGCTGGCTGCACATGTGAAAGACGCACTGAAAAATTCAGGCAGGTCGTCACGGGGAGGAGTTCGCAGCCGGGCAAACGCAGAGTACCAAAATTCAGGCCGCACATCAGCGCTTCGCTCTTCTTCAGGACGGATGGCCGGGGGGCGTACGTCTGCGCTTCGCTCTCCTTCAGGACGGATGGCCGGGGGGCGTACGTCTGCGCTTCGCTCTCCTTCAGGACGGATGGCCGGAGGACGTACGGGCTATATCGCCGGAAACCGTACGGCGGCTCTGCAAAACGGCGGCCGTACAGGTTACGTGACTGACAGAAGATTGCGGGGAAGTACAGAACTGCTGAAAGAGGAGCGGGAGGCCCAGAGACAGCAGGCAGAGCGGAGAAGGGCGCTGAAAAAGAAGAAGAGAAGGAAAGCGCTCGCCATTCTTTTTTTCCTGCTGGCAGTAACTGCCGGTATTACGGTCGTATTCTATATTAATTCCTATTCCGGTATGGTATATCTTGGAAACCGGGCGTTAAGAAACGGCGGATATACAAAAGCAGAGGAATACTTTCAAAGGGCCGTCGGGAAAGATAAAGAAAAAGCCGAAGCCTATACCGGGCTTTCCAAAGTATATATCGGTCAGAATGATGTAAATTCAGCCGAGAATTTATTTTTAAATGTAATCAAAGAGCAGCCGGATAATGCGGCGGTTTATAAGGCGGCATTCGAGTTCTATCTGGATGTAAAGCAGCCGATGGGGATTCCTACACTGCTTAAGGAAGCAAATAACAGCATAACGGAAGAGCTTTCAGAGTACGTTGTCAGTGAGCCGGAATTTAGCCTGGACGAGAAAGAGACCTTTGATGACGTACAGCAGCTTACCCTTACTTCCAAAGCGGGAGAAATCCGCTATACAACCGACGGTTCTATGCCGGATACAAAAAGCGCGGTGTTTACGGAGCCCATACAGCTTGGCGAGGGAAGCAATAAGATTAAAGCCATTGTCATAAATAAGGAAGGGGTACCGAGCCAGACGGCGGAGAAAGAGTTTGTAATCGAAATTCCTATCGAAGACGCACCGGCGGTTTCTCCCTCGACAGGCCAGTATAATTTTGAAAATCCCATAGAGATAAAAGTGCCGGAAGGGTACACTGCCTATTATACGACAGACGGTACTGACCCGACGACAGCGTCCACACCATATAAGGAGCCGGTTGCCATGCCGAAAGGAGAGACGCTTTTTAAAGCGATTCTTGTGACAAAAAGCGGGAGAGTAAGCGGTATCACGACAAGAAACTATGTGAGAGAGTAACTGTAATTGTTCCTAAATAAATACAATTTTTTTCGTGTAATGTGTTGAGTTAATTATTTAACAGAGTTATAATTTTGATAAATAATTAACAAGAAAAGGAGAGAAAAGCAATGGCAAGATTTACTTTACCAAGGGACATTTATCACGGAAAAGGCTGTTTAGAGGAGCTTAAAAATTTAAAAGGCAGGAAGGCGATTCTTGTCGTGGGCGGCGGTTCCATGAAACGCCAGGGATTTCTTGACAAAGCGTCAGCCTACTTAAAAGAAGCCGGGATGGAAGTCGAGCTGTTCGAAGGCGTTGAGCCGGATCCGTCAGTGGAAACGGTTATGAAGGGCGCCGAGGCAATGCGCAAGTTTGAACCTGACTGGATCGTTTCGATGGGCGGCGGTTCACCGATTGACGCAGCAAAAGCTATGTGGGCGTTTTACGAGTATCCGGAAACTACGTTTGAGGATCTGTGTATTCCGTTCAATTTCCCGCAGCTGCGCCAAAAAGCAAAGTTCTGTGCGATTCCGTCCACATCCGGAACAGCTACGGAAGTTACCGCATTTTCTGTAATTACAAACTATCAGACGGGTGTGAAGTATCCTCTCGCTGATTTTAATATTACGCCGGATGTAGCCATTGTCGACCCTGATCTTGTAGCGGGCCTTCCGGTAAAACAAGTGGCGTATACGGGAATGGATGCGCTGACACATGCAATTGAGGCGTACGTTTCCACATTAAACTGTGCTTTTACAGATCCGCTCGCACTTCAGGCAATTGAGATGGTGCTTGATTACCTGCCTGCATCCTATAACTGTGATATGACGGCAAGAGAGCAGATGCACTACGCACAGTGTCTGGCGGGCATGGCATTTTCCAATGCGCTGCTCGGTATCGTTCATTCTATGGCGCACAAGACAGGCGCGGCATTCTCTACGGGTCATATTCCGCACGGCTGTGCAAATGCTATTTATCTGCCGTATGTTATCAAGTACAATGCAAAGGATTCCACCGCTGCAAAGCGCTATGCTGAAATTGCGCGCAGAATGGGGCTTGAGGGAACTTCTGAAAAGGCATTAATTAACAGTCTGTGTGCGAAAATTGATGATTTCAACGTAAGGCTTCATATACCTAAGACTCTGAAGGAGTTTGGAATCAATGAGGATGAATTTAAGGAAAAGATTTCCGGCATTGCAGAACGCGCAGTAGGCGATGCCTGCACAGGCTCCAATCCAAGAGAAATAGACCCGGCGGCAATGGAGAAGTTATTTACCTGTACATATTATGGAACAGAGGTTGACTTTTAAAGATACCAGCCATTTCTAATACGTTATAGCGGAAATTAAAAAGACCCAGGGAACGACGCGGCCATACCGCATCCTGGGTCTTTTCAGTTCCCTGAAACCAGGCAATGATAATTTTATGTCACTTGTGATATTTTAATAACGTATTCTTCAATTACTTGATATTTTCTGACAAATACATTAGAATATAGTTTAGCATAAATTATTAGGAGGAAATAAAATGTACAAGATATTAAAAGCAGAAAAGCTGGCTGCTAACATTTATCTTATGGATGTTGAGGCTCCCCGCGTTGCAAAGCATTGTGAACCGGGACAGTTTGTCATCGTTAAGATGGATGAGAAAGGCGAAAGAATCCCTCTCACAATCTGTGATTACGACAGAGACGCGGGAATCGTTACAATCGTATTCCAGCCTGTTGGGGCATCTACAACGAAGATGACAGGCTTGAAAGCAGGGGATTCCTTCCGCGATTTTACAGGACCGCTCGGCCGTTCGTCTGAATTTGTAGAGGAGGATGTTGAAGAGCTGAAAAAGAAGAAGTTCCTCTTTGTTGCGGGAGGCGTAGGCGCCGCTCCGGTTTATCCTCAGGTTAAATGGCTCAAGGAGCACGGCATTGACGCAGATGTCATCGTCGGTTCTAAGACAAAGGAACTTCTTATTCTCGAAAAGGAGATGGAAGCGGTTGCGGGAAATTATTATCCGTGTACGGACGACGGTACATACGGACATGCGGGCATGGTTACGACAATGGTCGACGAGCTGGTGGAGAAAGGCCATAAATATGACGTATGCGTTGCAATCGGGCCTATGATTATGATGAAATTCACCTGCTTAACCACGAAAAAGCATAATATTCCTACGATTGTCAGCATGAATCCGATTATGGTGGATGGAACAGGAATGTGCGGCGCCTGCCGTGTAATCGTAGGCGGGGAAGTAAAATTTGCATGTGTGGACGGTCCCGAATTTGACGGACACCTGGTAGACTTTGACAATGCGATGAAGAGACAGCAGATGTACAAGACACAGGAGGGCCGTGCGATGCTGAAATTACAGGAAGGCGACACCCATCACGGTGGCTGCGGCAATTGCGGAGGTGAAAACTAATGGCTGATGTATTAAAGAGAGTCCCTGTCAGGGAGCAGGATGCAAAAGAAAGAGCGGCGAACTTCGAGGAAGTCTGCTACGGCTATAATAAAGAAGAAGCGATGGAAGAGGCTGCGCGCTGCATAAACTGTAAAAATGCAAAGTGTATCACGGGGTGTCCGGTAGCCATCAATATTCCGGGATTTATCGCCCAGGTAAAGGAAGGCAATATTGAGGAAGCGTATAAGGTAATCGGAGAGTCCTCCGCACTTCCTGCGATCTGCGGCCGTGTATGCCCGCAGGAATCCCAGTGTGAGTGCAAATGTATCCGGGGCATCAAAGGAGACCCGGTATCTATCGGAAAGCTTGAGAGATTCGTTGCCGACTATGCGTTGGAGCATGATATCAAGCCTGCGAAAGCAGAAAAGACGAACGGGCACAAGGTGGCTGTTATCGGTTCCGGCCCGTCCGGGCTTACATGCGCCGGCGACCTTGCGAAGCTCGGCTATGAGGTGACGGTATTTGAGGCGCTTCATGAGCTTGGCGGCGTTTTGGTATACGGGATTCCGGAGTTCCGTCTTCCGAAAGAAAAAGTAGTGGAAAAAGAGATTGAAAAGGTAAAAGAGCTTGGCGTTAAGTTTGAGACAAATGTAGTAATCGGAAAATCCACGACGATCGATCAGTTAATGGAGGAAGAGAATTTTGAAGCCGTGTTTATCGGTTCCGGCGCAGGGCTTCCGATGTTTATGGGCATTCCGGGCGAGACTGCAAACGGTGTGTTCTCGGCCAACGAATATCTGACAAGAAGCAATCTTATGAAAGCTTTTGACGATGCTTATGACACTCCGATTGCAGCTGGTAAAAAGGTTGCGGTTGTGGGCGGCGGAAACGTTGCGATGGATGCGGCGAGAACGGCTCTCCGTCTCGGAGCGGAAGTACATATCGTATACCGCAGAAGCGAGGCTGAGCTTCCTGCCAGAGTGGAAGAGGTCCATCATGCGAAAGAGGAGGGCGTTATCTTTGACCTGCTCACAAACCCGAAAGAAATTCTTGTAGATGAAAACGGCTGGGTAAAAGGCATGACGGTTATTAAGATGGAGCTCGGCGAGCCGGATGCGTCCGGCAGAAGGCGTCCGGTAGAAATTCCCGGCTCCGAGTATGAGATAGAGCTTGATACCGTTATTATGTCTCTCGGTACGTCTCCGAATCCGCTCATCGCATCTACGACAAGGGGACTTGAGACAAACCGGAGAAAATGTATTGTCGCTGAGGAGGAAAACGGCCAGACGTCAAAGGCGGCCGTATTTGCAGGCGGAGACGCCGTAACAGGCGCAGCAACGGTTATCCTTGCTATGGGAGCTGGAAAGGCTGGAGCGAAAGGTATCCATGAACTGCTGAGCAAGAAATAAAACAAAATACAGAGTATGTGAACAATAGTGCTGCGGCAGTAAGTGCGCAGCACTATTTACAGCTTAAGGAATCATATATTATGAAGATTACCGTTATCAGCGTAGGAAAAATAAAAGAAAAATATTTAAAGGAAGCCATTGCCGAATATACAAAAAGGCTGAGCAGATACTGCAGGCTTGAAATCATAGAGACTCCGGATGAAAAGACTCCGGATCATGCGCACAGTGCGTTGGAAGATACGATCCGTTCAAAAGAAGCGGAAAAAATAGTAAAACATATACGGGAAGACGCATATATTATTACATTGGAAATAGACGGGGAACAGCTCTCCTCGGAAAAACTGGCGGAAAAAATAGAAACGCTCGGCATACAGGGGCAAAGCAGCGTTGTCTTCATTATAGGAGGCTCCATCGGGCTGGGCGAAGAGGTTCTTTGCAAATCGGATTTCCGGCTGAGCTTCTCAAAAATGACATTTCCCCACCAATTGATGAGAGTTATTCTTCTTGAACAGATATACAGAAGTTTTCGAATCATTCACAAAGAGCCGTATCATAAGTAATTATGGCTTTATAATAGTAAGTTATAATTCGTGGATTTTCATACCATTCCGCCTTAAAATGTAGTATAATGTTGTCAGACAAAAATGCGCCGCAAAGGAGGATACAATATGATAAGCATGTTATTAGAAATGGCGGAAGTCATCATTCCGGCTGCAGTGGTAATTCTTCTTCTGATTGTTATCCTGATAACCGGGTATGTGAAGGCTTCACCGGATACCGCATACATAATATCCGGCCTGCGTAAACAGCCGAAGGTCTTAATCGGGAAGGCAGGAATTAAAATACCTTTTCTGGAGAAAAAGGATGAGTTGAACCTGCAGTTAATTCCGATTGACGTAAAGACGTCCAGCGCAGTGCCGACGGCGGATTACATCAATATCCGGGTAGATGCCGCCGTAAACGTAAAAATCAGTGATTCTACGGAGCGTCTGGCTCTTGCGGCACAGAACTTTCTCAATAAGCCCGTGGAATATATCGCTCAAGTTTCCAGAGAAGTGCTGGAAGGCAACATGCGTGAAATCGTCGGAAAGATGAATTTGGAAGAAATGGTTTCGGACCGTCAGAAATTTGCAAACCTGGTGAAGGAAAATGCGGAGCCGGATCTTGCGGCAATGGGACTGGATATTGTGAGCTTTAACGTCCAGAACTTTGTGGACGGCAACGGCGTCATTGAAAACCTGGGTGTTGATAATATCGTAAAAATTCAGAAAAATGCCGCGATATCGAGAGCCGAGAGCGAGAAGGAAATCGCCAGGGCGCAGGCCGTAGCAAAGAAAGAGGCCAATGATGCGCAGGTAAGCTCCGAGCTTGAGATTGCGAATGCCAAAGCAAGAGCCCAGAAGGAAAAAGCGGTAGTGCAGGCGGAAGCAACAAGGGAATCAAAAGAAGCGGAAATCAGCGCCGCTACTTTGATAGCGCAGCGGGAAAACGAACTGGAAATCCGAAAAGCGGAGCTTCAGAAGGATGCGGACACAAAGAAGGCGATTGCCGACGCAGCTTACCAGATTCAAAAGGAGACAGAGCGTAAGACAGTGGAGATTACAACCGCCGATGCCAATCTCGCACGCCAGGAAAAAGCCATCCTATTAAAGGAAAAAGAAGTAGAGCTTACGGAGCGGAGCTTGGAAGCGACCGTGCGCAAACAGGCGGACGCCGAAAAATATGCAAAGCAGCAGGAGTCTGACGCACGGTTGTATGAAGTACAGCGCAAGTCGGAGGCTCAGCTTTTTGAACGCCAGAAAAATGCGGAGGCGGATAAATTTGAACGTGAAAAAGAAGCCGAAGCTTTAAAGGCGACTGCGGAAGCGGAAAAATATGCTATGGAACAGCAGGCAGAAGGTATCCGGAGCAAGGGACTTGCAGAAGCGGAAGCGATTAAGGCAAAAGCGCTTGCCGAGGCCGAGGGTATAGAAAAGAGAGCGGAAGCCATGAAACAGATGGGCGAGGCGGCTATTCTGGAAATGTATTTCAAGGCAATGCCGGAGATTGCGCGAAACATTGCCGAGCCGCTCGCCAAAGTGGATAAAATCACAATGTACGGCGACGGCAATTCATCCAAGCTGGTAAAGGATATCGTCGGAACGCTTACGCAAGTATCAGACGGCCTTAAGGAGTCTACCGGCGTTGATCTGCAGTCCGTGTTATCCGGTTTTGTGGGGATGAAGGTGGCAAGCGATATCCAGCAGGTAAAAGAGGCGAAAGCCGGTGGGAATGAGGAATAAAACAAAAATATTTGAGAGTGGTGGAAAGATTATGAAAAAATGGAGACCTAAATTTCAAAAAGTGATTGCGGCTATGGCGGCAGCCATTCTGCTGGCCGGAAGCGCAGAGTACTGCACGGTGCTTTCCGTGCAGGCGCAGGAGGCGGACGGGGATGAAAGGGAAGCAGAAACCACGGAAGGCACCGGGCAAACGGGTGCGGACGATGCGAGCGTCTTTCCCGCAGAGCCGGAGGTTTCGGATGGCGAAGAAGAACTGACACAGGAGTTGCTCCTTACATTTGACGAGCTTCCGGACAATGACGAGTTGATAGAAGGCTATATTGAGCGCCTGTTTTACGGAGAAGCAAATACCGGTATTTCTACATACGGAATCGTCGGCGATAAAAGGCTGACAGATAAAAACGAGAAAAAAATTTATACGGAATTAAAAGAGGCGGTAAAACAGATTGCGGCCGGGACAAGGACAAATACGATAATTACGGTGAGCGGGCTGGAATTAACTCTACAGACATGGGGAGACTCATCGAAAAAGGCCGTGTCCTATCTGATGATGGACTGCCCTTATGATTTGTACTGGTATAATAAAAGTCCGGGAGGAGGATACCAAATTCAATGTCAATATAACAAATATACCGAAAAGGTCAGTGCAATAACCTTTTCATTCAGCGTGGCAAAAGAATACCAGGGAGGCAGCGCAACAGAGACAAATGCGGGTCTGACAAGTGCGGCGACAAAAGCTGCTGCAAGGGCCAAAGGAATTGTCACGGCGCACGCCGCAGAGCCGGACCGCGAGAAGCTGACCAGCTATATGCAGGAAATCTGTAATTTGACAGACTATAATTATGATGCGTTAGAGCCTGGTACGGCATACGGGAATCCGTGGCAGCTGGTCTGGGTATTTGACGGCGATGCGGCGACAAAGGTCGTGTGCGAAGGATATTCAAAAGCATTTCAGTATCTGTGCGATTTATCAGCATTTGGCGCCGGCACGGAATGCTATACCGTTACGGGAAAGATGAACGGCGGCGGACATATGTGGAATATCGTCACCTTGAACGGGAAAAATTATCTGGCGGACGTGACAAACTCCGACAGCGGAACCATTGGCTTTCAGGGCGGGCTGTTTCTCGCTCTCCCAAGCGGCGGAACCGTGGATTCGGGATATACGTTTACGGCCGGGAACCAGTCCATTTCGTATGTGTATGATTCCGGCGATATCTCGCTGCTAGGCAGAGAGATATTGAGCCTGCCCGGCACAAATGAGGCAGACAAAGGCACCGCTCGGCCGGAAGAGTCTCCTTCCACACAGCCAGAAGATCCGGATACAAAAAATCAGGCGCCGAAAGCGGCGGCACTCAGCCTTAACGGGCAGAAATTGAAGGATAATGCAGTATTAAAAGTAACCTTTAAAAAGAAATATGCCTTTAAAGCGTCAGTTACCGATGCGGAAGGCAGGGACATTACCGGCAGCAGCAACGTGACATGGTCTTCATCGAACAAAAAAGTAGCGACTGTCAGCCCAAGCGGAAAGGTAACGGTCAAGAAAAAAGCGGGGATCGTTACAATTACCGCAAGTACAGACAATGGAAAAACAGCCCGGATTAAGTTGAAAGCAGGGAAAGGAATCGTAAAAGCTTCAAAAGTAAAAATTACTGCCGAGAGCAAAACGATGAATCTCAAGACGAGGAAAACCCAGACGCTAAAAGCGGTTGTATCCCCCGCAAGCGCCGCCAACCGGAAAGTTACATGGAAATCTTCCAATAAAAAGATTGCCACTGTCAACTCTAAGGGAAAGGTAACTGCGAAAAAAGCAGGAACCGTAAAGATTACTGCCACGGCTAAGGACGGCAGCAAGAAAAAGGCTGTGATAAAAATTAAAATAAGGAAAAAGTAGCAGAAAAATAAAGAGGTTGGACTACCGGCTTTGTATGATAGACAGAGCCGGTAGTTTTGTGTTTTTACAACTTCGATACATTTCCGTTGAATTTTTGAAATTTGCTTCCGGTAGAATACCGTCATACAAGTTTTCAATTAGCAAAAGAGGAGAGATAAGTATGTGCGGAATATGCGGGATTATTGGAAATACGGATAACAAGGAACCGGTGCTTAAAAAAATGATGAAAGCCATTGAGCACCGCGGGCCGGACGGAAGTGAGAGCTACGTGGCAAAGGAGGCGGCGCTCGGCTTTCAGAGGCTTGGCATTATCGACCTTGACACGGGTATGCAGCCCATGTTTAACGAGGATGGGAGTAAAGTTCTTGTTTTTAACGGAGAAATTTACAATTACTGGATTTTAAAGGAAATGCTGGCTCAAAAAGGCCATGTTTTCCAGACAGCCTCTGATTCGGAGGTTCTATTGCATGGATATGAAGAATTTGGAGAAAAAATGCTTTACAAGCTCCGTGGGATGTTCGGATTCGCAGTCTGGGACGAGGAAAGGAAAGAACTTTTTGCTGCCCGCGACTTTTTTGGAATCAAGCCTTTTTACTATGCGGTTATCAACGGAACGCTGGTGTTTGCTTCAGAGATTAAAAGCATCCTTGCGTATCCGGGGTGCAGGCGGCAGCTGAACGAGGATGCGCTGGAGCAGTACCTGTCTTTTCAGTACTCTGTGCTGCCGGAGACTTTTTTTAAAGGAATCTACAAACTTCTTCCGGGCCATTACCTCACTTATAAGAACCAGAAGGTTCAAATCGTGCGCTATTTTGATGCTTCTCTGGAACCAAAGCGGTATGAGGAGAAAGCTCATGCGCTCAATGATGTGCGGGATATTATGAAACAATCGGTGCGAAGACATTTAATCAGTGACGTGGAGGTAGGGAGCTTTCTGTCCGGGGGTGTGGATTCGGGGCTGATTGCCGCCATTTCCGGATGTGTTAAGACCTTTACCGTAGGCTTTTTGGGGGAGGGAGGCTTGTATGATGAGACAGCGGATGCAAAGGAGCTTGCAGATACGCTTCATCTGGAGAATAAGTGCCGTTATATAGAAAAAGCGGAATTTGAAAAGGCGCTTCCAAAGGTGATGTACTATCTTGATGAACCATCCGGAGATGCATCGGCGGTAGCTCTCTACTTTCTTGCTCAGGAGGCGTCTAAGGAAGTAAAGGTCGTCCTGTCCGGAGAAGGTTCGGATGAAATTTTCGGAGGCTACAATATTTACCGGGAGCCCTTGACACTCAGATGGGTAGACTGGCTTCCGTTAAGCTTCCGCAAGAAACTGGCGGTTATGGTCAAAAAGCTTCCAAAAGCGGTAAAAGGGAGGGGCTATCTTATTCGGGCGGCACTTCCGATAGAAGAACGGTATATCGGAAATGCATATATCTTCCATGAGGAAGAAAAAGCGCGCCTTTTAAAACGGAAAGCGGAAAGACATCCGAAGGAGGTGCTTGGAGAGACGTATGCTGCCGTAAGGCATTTAAGCGATGCCGAGCAGATGCAGTCGGTGGATTTAAAATACTGGCTTCCGGGAGATATCCTGCAGAAAGCGGACAGAATGAGCATGGCGCATTCGCTGGAGCTTCGGGTGCCGTTTCTTGACTGGGATGTATTTCGAATCGCTAAGGAGCTTCCGTGCCAAATGAAGCTTTGCCGCCATACGACAAAATATATCCTGCGCCAGGCTGCGGGCGGCTATCTTCCCAGATATGCTGCCTCAAAGAAAAAACGTGGTTTTCCTGTCCCTATCCGCAACTGGCTTAAGGAGGAAGACTGGTATGAGAAGATAA
>CAJTUQ010000038.1 GCA_910579335.1 uncultured Dorea sp.
AGCGACAGGCATCAGACGGAGCTTTTGACGAGGGAGCTACTAAAGGATGAGAAGCCGGCGTATATCCGCGTGGGAAGGAATGCGGTAGATGACGTGTACGAAGAAGGGAACGTGCCGTTTGAGATGGACAAGGCGACGGTGGTATGCGAAGGGACGGACGTGGCAATCATAGCGTGCGGCGAGATGGTGAAGCCATCGGCGGATGCGGCCAAGCTGTTAAAGGAGAAGGGAGTCAGTGCGACGGTAGTGGACATGTACTGCGTAAAGCCGCTGGATAAGGAAGCGGTCGTGAAGGCGGCAGCGAATGCGAAGGCGGTGATTACGGTGGAGGAGCATGCGCCGTACGGAGGGCTAGGCTCAATGGTAAGCCAGATCGTGGGCAGCGAGTGTCCGAGGAAGGTAGTGAATATCGCGCTGCCGGACGCGCCGGTCATCACCGGGACGTCGAAAGAGGTATTCGATTATTACGGAATGAATGCAGAGGGCATTGCGAAGAAAGCGCTGGAGTTGGTATAGATGGCAGAAAAATATATTATCAGCATCGATCAGAGCACACAAGGGACAAAAGCCTTGCTTTTTGATGAAAGCGGAAGCCTGTTAAAGCGTACGGACAAATCCCATGAGCAGATAATTAATGAAAAAGGCTGGGTTTCCCATGACTCAGCCGAAATATACAGGAATACGGTTGATGTTGTAAGACAATTGGTAGAGGAATCCGGTATTGAGAAAGAAAAAGTGGCGGGAATCGGAATCAGCAACCAGAGAGAGACGTCCCTTGCGTGGGACAGGATAACGGGAGAACCGCTTGGATGCGCCATTGTATGGCAGTGCGCAAGAGCTGTGGGTATCTGCGAGCGCATCGAAAAAATGGGCGAGGCGGAAAATATCCGCAGAAGGACGGGAATCAATCTGTCACCGTATTTTCCGGCGTCAAAGATTGCATGGATTCTTGAAAACGTGGCGGAAGCTAAGGACAAGGCGGATAAAGGAGAAATCTGCCACGGAACAGTTGACAGCTGGCTCGTTTACAAGCTTACGGGAGGAAAGTCCTACAAGACGGACTATTCCAATGCGTCAAGAACGCAGCTTTTCAACATTTTTGAGTTGAAATGGGACGAGGAAATATGCAGGATGTTCGGCATTAATCCGGCAAATCTTGCAGAAGTTGTTGACTCGGATTCAAATTTTGGAGAGACGGATTTTGAGGGATTGTTCCCCAAACCGATTCCGATTCACGGTGTATTGGGAGACTCCCACGGTTCGCTGTTCGGGCAGGGATGTCTTAAAAGCGGCATGATTAAAGCTACATACGGAACAGGTTCATCTATTATGATGAATATTGGAGAAAAACCAGTGCTCAGCACTCACGGAGTGGTGACCTCGCTGGCATGGAGCATGGGCGGAAAGGTGAATTATGTGCTGGAGGGGAATCTTAACTATACAGGAGCAACGATTACATGGCTAAAGGATGATTTAAAGCTCATTGATTCTCCGGCAGAGACAGAAAAGCTTGCAAAAGAAGCGGTTTCGGACGATTCGCTCTATCTCATTCCTGCATTTTCCGGTCTTGGCGCACCTTATTGGGACAGCCATGCCGCTGCAGCGATTATAGGAATGACAAGGACTACCGGGAAGGCGGAAGTCGTTCGGGCGGGCGTAGAGTGCATCGCCTACCAGATTACAGATATCGTCAAGGCTATGAGCGAAGACGCGGGCGTGACAGTCGGCGAACTCAGGGTGGATGGCGGACCGACAAGGAATGCTTATCTGATGCAGTTTCAGAGCGATATTTCAAGAGCCTGCGTACAGGTTCCTGATTCCGAGGAATTGTCGGGAATCGGGCCGGCATATGCGGCGGGACTTGCACTGGGAGTCTGGGACAATAAAATATTTGAAAAATTAAAACGAGTAAAATATGAACCGAAGATGGACGAAAAGCTCAGGGATAGAAAATATGAAGGGTGGCTCGCTGCGGTTCGCAGAATTTTAACGAAAAGTATAAGTTATTAAAAGAAAAGAGGTAATGCTAACATGGAAGGAAAGATGAAAGTCTGCGTATTAACTGGAAAACAGAAACTTGAATGGGTAGAGCGCGATATTCCTCAGCCGGCGGCAGGAGAACTTCAGATTAAACTGGAGTATGTAGGTATCTGCGGTTCCGACCTTCATTTTTATCAGGAAGGACAGCTTGCGAACTGGACTCTTGACGGACCTCTTGCGCTTGGACATGAGCCGGGCGGGGTAGTTACGGCTATCGGCGAAGGAGTGACAGGATTTGAGATAGGGGATAAAGTATCCATTGAACCCGCAGTTCCGTGCGGAAAATGTGAGGAATGCAGAAAAGGGCTTTATAATCTGTGTACAGATATTAAAATGCTTGCAATCCCGCATGAGAGGGACGGTGTAAATGCAGAATACTGCGTCCACGATGCTTCTATGTGTTATAAGCTTCCTGAAAACGTCGGAACATTAGAGGGAGCAATGATTGAACCTTTGGCGGTTGGAATGCACGGAACGGAGCTTTCCGATGCGAGAGTCGGCGAGACGGCCATCGTTCTTGGAAGCGGCTGTATCGGCCTTTGTACGGTTATGGCTCTTAAGGCGCGCGGCGTCAGTGAAATCTACGTTGCCGATGTTATGGATAAGCGTCTGGAAAAGGCATTGGAAGTTGGAGCTACAAGAGTGTTCAACAGTACAAGGGAAAATATTGAAGAGTTTGCAAAGACGCTTCCGGGCGGCGGCGCAGATCAGGTGTACGAGTGTGCGGGAAACCGTATCACTACGCTCCAGACATGCCGGTTAATCAAGCGGGGCGGAAAGGTAACACTGACGGGGGTATCGCCGGAGCCGGTGCTTGAACTTGACATTGCTACATTGAATGCAATGGAAGGAACGATTTATTCTGTATACCGTTACAGAAACCTGTGGCCGAAGGCAATTGCGGCAGTAGCGTCCGGTCTGATTCCGGTAAAGAAAATCGTATCGCACGAATTTCCGTTTGAAGAGTGTATTGAGGCAATTGATTACAGCCTGAATCATAAAGACGAAGTAATCAAGGGCGTTGTAAAAATGATATAAATATGGTATAAAGAGAGAATTCGCTCTTACTTTATACAGGGGCAGTGTCTTGGCTTGGCAGGAGGCTGCCCCATCACTTTTGGAGGCTGGATATTATGAAAAGAAAAATTATAGCGCGGAATATGGCAGCGGTATTGGGATGTGCAGTCTTTTTGCTGACCGCTTGTGCGGGGACAGGGCCCAAAAAGCTGTCCAATGAATACGTAACAGTTGAAAACTATCAGGGTGTTGAAATAGAAAAAGCAGATGCCGGAGAAGTAAAAGAAGAAGATATTGATTTGGTGATAGAGCATATGATGCAGGGCTATACGGCACAGCACGATCTGCCCGAAGATACGGAGATTACGGATGAAATCGTAAAGGAGACGATGTCTGACAAGGCACAGACGGTAGAGGAATACCGGCAGGAGATAAAAAAGCAGATTGAAGAAACGAAAAAGCAGGCGGTTCGGACAGAGGAAGAGACCCGTGTGTGGGAAAAGGTCATGGATAACAGCGAGGTGAAGAAATACCCGGAAAAACGGTTAAAAGAAATTAAGGGAAATCTCGTTGATTTATATACTACCTATGCGCAGCAGGAGGGGATGGAGTACGAGGAGTACATGAAAGCTATAAAGATGGAAGATAAAGACCTTGACGAGGCGGCGGAAGCATCATTGAAGCAGGAACTGGTGGCAAATGTTATTGCGGAAAAATACGGACTTAAGCCGTCGGAGCAGGACTTTCAAAAAGCATTGGAAGAGTATGCGTCAGAATATAAATTTTCAACAGTAGAACTTTTGCTAAAGAGTGTTTCAGAGGATGAGATGCGGCAGATGGTGATACGGGACAATGTAAAATCCTGGCTTACGGATCGCTGCCAATATGCAAAAAACAGCGGGGAGGGCGAGAGCAAAACAGATAACCAGTGAAAGGACGGAGGAAACTGACGGGAAAGCCGGTGATGGGAAGGCTGAATATTATAGCCGAATCAGAAGTAAGTAGTTATAGACCAGAAACCTGGAATGTGATATTATAATTTGTAACTGCAATTTAATGGTCGGCATATATTAGTTGTGTGGTATTCTATCTAAATAGAGTTATAGAATCGGATAGGATAGATAGGTGAGGTGTATAATTGTATGAGAAAATTGTACTCGGCGGACATTCCCTGTCAGGCGGGCTGCAAGTACTGCTTTGCTAAATGGGAGGATATGTATACGGGACTTTCGCAGCTGGGAGACGAGCAGTTGTGTGAAAAAGAAGTTATTATATACCCATGCTGCGATGGGGAGTTCTTTGAACAGCGCAGGTTGACGGAGTATGTAAAAAAAGCGGTTGAAAAAAAGGATAAAGTGTATGTTAGTATTTCAACAAAACGCTTTATTAGTGATGCCGAGCTTAGCACTCTTACTCAGCTTCATCAGGAGCTGGTATCATCGGGCAAAGGATTCGTGAAGCTGGCTGTATCATTATCGAGTCAATCTATGCTTGGCGAGATTGAGCCGGGCACACTGCCATACGGCGAAAGAGTGGAGCTTGCAAGACGAATTAAGAATGCGGGAATTTTTTGTGCATTGACAATCAAGCCGGTTCTGCCGTTTATTTCATCTGATGAATATTGCCGGATTATACAAGACTTTAGAGAATACACAAAGTATATTCTGATTGGAGGCTTGTACATTAACAAAGAATCGGAGTTTTATACACAGTATTTCACATCGGAAAACATGGTTCAGAAACGAATCGTTGAATGGCTTCCAAAGCGTCCGGAATGGAATTATGTACAAGATGACAAACAGTTGGAAGAAATCCGTGCGTTTGCCAATAAAGAAGGGGCCCTGGTGTTTGATTCTGATGTGGAATTGATTCAGGCATATATTAGGCGGGGGGAATAGTCAATGGATAGCGGTAACAACATTGTTGACATTTTGAATCGCATTATTTCCTCTGGTCCGCTGCTTGTTATAGCTGCTATATTGGGGCTGGATTCAATAAGAGCTGTTCTTGCTTCGCTGGGAATCTTTGATCCTGACACGAAATGGGGACGTATCATATATGGAAAGCGGGACAGGACAATCGTGCGTGCGGCGCTTCGGGATTTGGGGTATACAGAGGAGACGTCGGATGAAATCGTTATAAAAATGGGCGAAATACCTGAGAGGGCATTCATGGCCAATTCCGGGGTCAGTGCTAAGGACGCTGCGATACAGCTGATTATTATGCTATCCAGATATATTTTCGAGTTCAGAGAGACGATTTTATACGGCGGAAACAGCGATACAGAGAGTAATTATTACATTAATACGATGGAAATCGCCCATAACGAGGCGGACAAACAAAAGCTGACGGCAATTATGGTGCACTTGCTGTGTTCGAGAATGAAAAACAGTAAGATTCCGGAGATTGTTGTTACCCCTAAAGGGGGAAATCCTCTTCTGGTTCAGGAAATCGCCGCCAATTTGAAATCGCATCTGATTGTTGCCAAGTCATTGACGGACAAGTCAAGAATCAGGATTGCCGGTAAACCAATGTATTTTAAGGATGAATTTCTGGTAAATTACGAAGGCTCCGGGCATTTATCCGAATCTAAAAAGGCAAAAAGCTGTGTGGTAATTGATTGCAATACCTCTGGCGGTTCGCAGCTTTTGGACATCGTCAAAGATATCCGGATGTATATCGAGAAGAATAAGGATTCTATCAAAATAAAGCCTCCTAATGACGTGTTTGTACTGTTTAGAGCGGATACGGACGGGGATGACATTGACAAGAAGTTCTCTAAGCATAAATGTAATATACATCGTTTTTTTGATTTGGATGAGGAAGCAAAAAAGAAAATGTACAGGCTGAAAGCCGAACGCGAAAAAGAGAAGAAAATTCCAAGTTATTATAGCGATGAGGATATAGAGGCAGCCAAAGACATTATCCGTTATCTTGAGGAGAAGGGCCTCTATTATTATGCAAAGGGACGGACATAAATGATAAAAATACATAGTAGACGGAGGGACGCTAATGAACAAAGAATGGAACGATGTTAAGGAGTTTCAGTTGAAATTTGGACATCCTGTAGCAAACAAACCGACGCCGATGGATGCGGAGCGCGCTTTAAAAAGATATCACTGGATGCTTGAAGAAATTAATGAATTTCTTGAGGCGGATGAGATTGTCGAGCAGGCTGACGCCATGATTGACGTGATGTATTTTGCGCTGGGAACGCTTGTGGAGATGGGGATTGAGCCGGATAATTTGTTTCAAATCGTACAAGATGCAAATATGGCTAAGCTGTGGCCTGACGGAAAGCCTCATTATAACGAAGAAGGGAAGACGATTAAGCCTGCGGGCTGGGAGGACCCTCATAAAAAATTGGCGGAAGAGATTGAGCGGCAGGGCGTAGAATAGCTATTTTTCTGCGCCGTTTTATAATATTATAGCGAGAGGCCGGTAAACAGCAGCTTGAATAGTTTTTGCTGTCTGCCGGTCTTTTTGCAGGGCATGAAATAAAAAGGGCATATTCATATTTCGCGGATTCTGTTAATCTGCGAAATATGAATATGCCCTTTTTTAGAGGAATATCCGCATTTTATCTTACATATTTATATCGACATTACTCTAACACATCTTAATGTAAATAACAATGCTTTTTGTAAATTTATTCACCTGCCAAATTATTCAAGAATCTGAAGAAAGCTGATATAATGGCGGAAAAATATTTCATGGTCAGACTCATGGTCAAAAATATGCGAAAGAAAAAGGAGGAATACTATGGCAAGACACGGGGAGAACATAAGGAAAAGAAAAGACGGACGCTGGGAAGGAAGGTTCTTGATTTACAGCCAAGAAAAAGGCAAGAAAATTTACCGTTCCGTCTATGCACCTACATATGATGAAGTCCGCAGGAAACTATCGGTACAGAAAAATCTTATAACAAATGCTGCTTTGGGGACGGAAAGCAGCATTTGTTTATATCAAATTAAATTTTCTGACGCGGCGAAGGAATGGCTGAATGAAACACAAACCAGATGTAAATTGTCAACCTATATCAAATACAGCAAAATTTATAGCTGCCACATTGAACAGCCGTTTAAAGGCGCTGTGCTATCGGAAATAACAGAAATGTATGTAAGCGAAAGAGTCTCCAGTCATTTGTCGGACAGCATCTGCAAAAGCATCTATTGCGTGTTGAATCAGATATTAAAATTTTCATTCAGAAGATATCATATGGCAATGCCGGCACTGAAAAAAAGAGTATCTTCCATTTCTAATAAGTCTGTTGATACACTAACGAAAACCGAGCAGAAAAGACTTGTTGCCGCACTCTGCCAGGAAACGGATATTTTTAAGAATGCTGTGCTTATATGCCTGCTTACGGGGCTCCGTCTGGGAGAACTGTGCGCCTTAAAATGGTCCGACGTAGACTTGAGGAGCAAGATTCTCACGGTTAATAGGACAGTACAGCGTCTTTCTGCCGAGGGATGCCATACGACAACGATTCTCATGGAAACAGCTCCTAAAAGCATCTGCTCCAAGCGGGAAATTCCTTTGTCCGAAACAGTACTGGATGTTTTTACGAATCTTCAAAATGGAAAAGAATACATATTTGGCGGAGATAAGCCGCTGGAGCCAAGAACAATACAATACCGATTCAAAAGAATACTAAAAGATGCAAAGCTGCCGGATAAGAATTTTCATATTCTTCGCCATACCTTTTCCACCAACTGTATTGAAGGCGGCACTGATGTAAAAAGCCTCAGTGAAATGCTGGGACATTCCAACGTGCAGATTACATTGAACCGCTATGTCCATCCGTCAATGGATACAAAGAGACATCATATGAATGAGCTTTCAAGATTTTATGGTCAGCTTTGTGGTCAGGCAATCCTGACATCCCCCGGTTCTTCTCAACTTGAATCTCTTTTCGCAGATTAACAGAATCCGCGAAAATCTTCATGCAGGAAGGTGTAAAGGATGTCAGCAGACAGCACCGTGACGAAGACGCTTTGGCAGTACAGTGAGACGCTGCCCGGTGAGACGATGGAATTTCTAAAGGGGATTGCTTCGGATTACTGTAAGGTCAGGAATTATGTATATGGGAAGTATTCGGGAATTAAAAATGTGAACAGCCTGACCCCGGTCTACAGTATTTTAAATGAGATGCGTTATTGCGGGCTGAGAGAGCAGCTGAACCTGCCCTCGGTATACTATGAGCTGGCCATAACGGATGCGGTTGCGGACATCAAGAGCAATTGGGAAATTGTAAAGGATAAAATTGGCGCAAAAATCACTTCCAATGAAAATTTGAGTGATGACGACAGGCTTTACTTAAGGACTGTGCTCAAAATCGGAAGCGTGTATGCGGCCATTTTAAATTATGAAGAATATGAGATGCCGAAAAAGGCCGAGAATTTAGCGATTGATACAAAGCGTCTCAATAATTTTCTGCGCAGGCTCACCAGAAGAAACCTGGTGACGCCAAAGGCAGGAAAGGCCGACTGGTTTCGGATATCGCCCAACGGATACTCTTACAGAGACGGGGCGATACGTATCGCATGCAGGGTTCCCAGAAGAAGAATTGAGATACCGCTGAGGGACGACAGGGTGTTTGACAGGCAGATACGGGTGAATATCAAAGAAAACGCCGTAGTTCTTGCGATACCTGCTAAGACAAAGATGAAAAAGCATAAGGATTATACCAATACCGTATATATCCACATTGGAAACAGGGACATGTTCACCCTGTCTAACGGGCACATCTATGGAAAGTCACTGGATAGCCTGACAAATCCTGAGACAGAGCGGCTCGCAAGGAAGAACAGGGAGCGGCGCAGACTGTATACGGCTTATGAGCAGAATGCCGAAAGCGGGAATCTTTTGAAAGCAGGAAACATCGAAAAAAATAATCTGGGAAGATGTAAGTATGACCGGCAGAAGGAAAAAGAAAGACACAGGACAGAAACTTTCATCAATTCTGAGATTAACAGGATGTTCAGGGAAGAAAAGCCTTTCAGAGTTGTAATTGCCAGACCTGTTGTAAAGAACAGGACAAAAATTTATTCAAAAACAGTTAACAGAAGGCTTTCGCGCAGCTTTGGCGGCTTTGTAAGAGAACGGCTGGCTTATAAGTGCAGAGTCAATTCTATAGAACTGGTAGAGATAACTTCCAGGGGAACCGGAAAGGTATGTTCTATATGCGGCGCAGAGGGGAAACGACAGGGATTGGAATTTGAATGCGGCAGCTGCGGGTTCAAATCCTGCATAGCTATAAATTCCGCAAAAAATATTCAAAAGAAATATAACGGTTATAACGGTTGATTTGTATCTGTCTGAGAATGAATGGTCGATAGACGATTTTACCGCATAACGGATTTCAGATAAAAATACATTGACATACAGCAAAAAGTCGGCATTAGCTAAGCCGTATATACGGCTTTCGGGTATGCCAGGACCGCGGCTTATGCGGAGCGAAGCGCACCTTTGTATATTACGGAGAGTGCGCAGACGGAAACGTCCCGATAATCCATATGATAATAATAAGCTGCTAGATGGCTTGAGGTGGATAATATGAGAAAAGCTCAGAAAAGACAAGCGGAAGATTTTTTAAATCTTCTTGCAGATGCGCATAATGAGTTAAAAAAATATATTGAAAATAGAAATTATGAAGCGGCATCCGCACTTCTTGGCGAGTGTCAGAGAGGTGCTATCGAGCTTGGAGGCCTCATAGAAAAAACGGAGGGAGAAAACCATCCGTCCGTTTCCTTGCTGGAAGACTACTGTGAGATGCTTTATCGAATCCATGAGCAGATTGCGGGGAATCAGGAAGTAACTGCAAATAAAATACATAAAAGGATGCGGCAGTTTCTCATCAAAGTTGAGAACAGTATAAAAAATGATATAAAGCTAAAGTTTGAAATTGCATTTATGCCGTACAAGGCAAGCATGTGGGACTCTCTTGAAAGTATTTGGGAAGTCGCAAAAGAGGATTCGGATTGTGACGTGTATGTCGTGCCGATTCCTTACTATGACAGGAATCCGGATTATACGCTTGGCCGGTATCATTATGAAGGAAGAGAGTTTCCGGATTATGTGGAAATCGTAGATTACAATACGTATCACTTAGAACATAGGCGGCCGGATATTCTATATATCCATAATCCGTACGATGAGCACAACTATGTGACAAGTGTCGCACCGCAGTATTATTCCTATAAGCTGAAGGAGTATACGGAGCAGTTAGTGTATGTCCCTTATTGCGTATACGAGGAACCGGCTTTGCCTAACAGCAGGCAGACCATCGAGTTCTGCTCCAGATATGTATCGTCCGGAATACTCAATGCAGATAAGGTCATTCTCCAAAATTTCCGCCGCGCCGTTATCAATGCGCTGCTTGCATACCGCGGTATGGACAGAGAATTTTGGGAGAAGAAAATCGTTGCCCTAGGGTCGCCGAAATATGACAAGGTGATTCATGAGGATATAGATAAGCTCAGCATACCAAATGAGTGGGAAGGGCTTATTAAGAGACCGGATGGAAGCAGGAAACAGGTAGTTTTTTATAATACAAGCTTAAACGCATTGCTGCAGTATGACGAACAGATGAACCGGAAGATACGGAGCGTCCTCCGGATTTTTTACGAAAACAGGGAAACGTGCACACTTTTATGGCGGCCGCATCCGTTGGTAAAGGCGACAATAGAGTCCATGCGCCCCAAGCTCTGGGCGGAGTATAGGGAAATCGTAGAGACATATAAAAAGGAGGGCTGGGGCATCTATGATGAGACCCCAGATTTTCATGCGGCGTTTGCCGTGAGTGATGCGTATTATGGGGACTACAGCAGCCTGCTGCTTTTGTATCAGGCGACGGGAAAGCCTGTACTGTGGCAGAATGCAGATATCCTGGATTACAGAAAGCGGTTTGTCACGGACAGACTTTATTATGACGGAGAGTATGTATGGGGAACCGCACTGGAATTTAACGGCTTGTTCCGGATAAACCCGGATACATATGAGATAAAGCATATGGGGCAGTTCCCGGATGAAAACCCGGAAGGGTTCAGGCTGTTTTACGAAATTGCAGAATGCGGGGGGAAGTTGTATTTTTGCCCGCATAATGCAAAGCACATTGCTGTTTATGATAAAGCTTCGGCTAAATTTAGTACGATAGATTTAAGGGAAGATATAAAAGATATAGATAAAAAGTTTTGCGGTATTTTGGCGTCTGGGAAATATGTTTATTTACAGGGCGGCAGGGCGAATACGATTGTGCAATTGGATACCGAAACAAATAAGCTTGTTTATATTGAGGATTGGATAAAAGAAATTATAAAGCATCAGGAAATTCATTTTGATTACTATATTTTAAGCGGATGCATATACAATGAAAGCTTATATTGTCCCGGTTCTGGAACGAAGGGAATGCTTCGGATAAACCTGACTGATTTTTCGTATGAATTTATTTCATTTGCGTCTGATAGCCCAGATTGTTTTGCAGATATAGTAAATCAAGAGGGTACATTATGGCTCCGGCCTGATGGTGACGGCTTTATTTCCCGATATGACTCTCGTACGCAGCTTTTGGATAAAATGGCAAAAATAAATCATTCGTCGAGCTTTTGTAAAATAAACGAGTACATATATTATTTTTCAACGACGGAACCCTTTTTTTACAGAATACATATGAAGTCAAAAGAAATCGATGAGATTCCGGTAAGAGAAGGAATATATTCGGCTTGTCCGGCAGGAGATAAAATTTTAATGACAACTTATCTGACCGGAGACTTATATGTGTTTGATACGATCAGTATGGAAATCCTGAAGGTGGAGATGATTTTTAAGGAAAATGAGATACCCAAGCAAAATAATTTAGAGATGCTTCGAGGTATTAGTGAGTATAACCAATACGCCAGTGAGTCGGGATATGTAAATTTGAAAAAAATATTGGAGGGTAATTTAAAAAATAGGAATCGGAAATCAAATAGGGGCAGCGGCGATTGCGGAAACAAGATTCATAAAAATATGAAGGGGTTGATACAATGAAAGTCGGTACAATAAATTTTCACCGTTCTCAAAATTACGGGGCTCTTATGGTGACATACTCTTTGCTTACTTATTTAAAAAAAATGGGGATTGCTGCACGGGCAATCGATTACTTTCCGGAACATCATACGTCGATGTATCCGCTTAGAAACGAAGCATATGACAAATTTATTGACAAGTATCTTAAGCCATTTAGCAGTGTTGAAGAGGAATACGATTTAATAATATACGGCGCAGATACAATTTGGGAATATTATAAAGGGTTTGGGTACGACAGTACTTACTGGGGTTCCGGTAATCTTAAAGCGAAAAGAAGAATTACATATTCTGCAAGCGGCACGCTGAAGAATTTTTCAGAACAAAGCGATGAATTGTTCCGGAAGCATCTTGATAGCTTTGATGCAATTTCGGTGCGTGAAGATGTACTGGCGGAGTATTTGAAGAATTTTACTTCGAAAACGATTATACACACCTGTGATCCGACTTTTCTGCTTACAGAGAATGATTATTTTAAGGTAATGTCCGAACGGCTTATATCTGGCGAGTATGCGGTGATTTATAACCGGCAGCTGGGGACAAAATTGTTTGAAGCCGCAGAAACGGTGCGGCAGAAAACAGGTTTGCGGACTGTTGTGTTAAAAGGAGACGGATGTCTCTATAGCAGTGACGGAGAACGATTGCGGGCAGATATAGGGCCTTCGGAGTTTTTGTCTTTAGTTAAATATTCGTCATATGTGCTGGCGGCGTCCTTTCACGCAGTAGCCTTTTCCATAATTTTTAAAAAGCAGTTTCATACGATTATGAAAACGGGTTCGGAAAGGGTAGAGTCCTTATTGAGGAAGCTTGAATTGGGTGACAGAAGGATTCAGCATTCGCAAGAAATATCTTTTAAAGAAAATATTGATTACGCAAGATTATACTCGCTTCATGAGTATGTGGAAAATTCAAAAAAATATTTAGACAGAGCTATTAATATTTGAAAGGCAAGGTATTTATGAATCATACAAAAGGGTTTGCAGAAAATGCAGATACGAAAAATTATAAAATAAAAAGTTCCGAATTAACAGGGAAAAGAGTAGCAATCGGGCAAATAACATTTACGAGCATTCAGACATATCATATGTTGAAAAAGGATGGTGTTGATGTTGCAATGTTTTTCGACAGGGATTATCGTCTGCAGCATACAAGATATAAGGGAACCCCGATTTTTCCGTGGTCTAATTTTCACGATGCGTATGTGATTCTGACGATTTCTACTCGATACAATGAGCTGAAAAAAATGCTTATTGAGTCGTGCGGATATCCTGAGGACAGGATTTTATTATTGGATGATATTTTATTTGATTGCTCCGGGAATGACGTTAGTAATGAGTATGATTGGGATTGGTTTAAGAAAAATCTAAATAACGTATCGGATGCTTACCTTACATACAGATATTCTGTTATGCAAAAACAGAGGGTTCCGGAAGGGATTCCGTTACGAAATTTAATGGTTGACGTTAATAATAGATGTACTTTAAATTGCAGGTATTGTTACACGCAAATGCCGTATTACCGTGCGGAAGAAAAAAGAAATTATGATATGGATGAGATCATTGAAAATTTAGATCATTTGTTGGATGTAGTAAATTTTATTCCCTATCTTTCAATATTTGGCGGCGAACCGCTGCTTCATCCAAAACTTCACAAGCTGATTTCATTTCTTAATAGTAGAAAAGCACAGGAAAGAGTTGTATGTGCAAATATTACGACAAATGGGACATTATTGTTATCAGATGAAGTGGTTGAAGCGATAAAAGAAAATACATTATTTTGGCGGGTAGGTGTTTCGCCGTATGGAATACATTCAAAAAAACAGTATGAATTATTTTCGCAGCTGAATGAAGCGGGAATCCCGTATTACTCAAAATATATGGTTTATTGGCAGATAACAGGACAGACAATTGAACCTGAGACAGTTGACATGGAAAGCATTCGGGAAAAATGCGAGAAATGTGTATGCAGAGATCTTCATTTCCTAAATGGGAAGCTGTATCAATGTACAGTATTGGCTCATTTTGAAGCATTACATAGGGTGCCGCATGATAATAGAAATTCGTTTGATTGTAGAAAATCATACACAAAAGAGGATTTGAGAGATTTCCTGCAGAGCTATTCTCCAGGGATGGCATATTGCAGCGGCAATCATCAGGTATACCTGCGTGATGAAAGCGAGATGGATAAATGCGGCGGTAAGATGGTGCCCGTGGCGGAGCAGACGGAAGGCGTCCTGCCATATAAGCGTTATGAATAAAATAACAGAATTGACGCCAAGCCAGACGCAAGCCATCCAGTCGGTGCTTCTTGAACTCCTCTGTGAAGTACGCCGTGTCTGTGAATTGGCCGGAATCCGTTATACCGTCATTGCAGGAACTTTGTTAGGAGCAATCCGTCACGGCGGGTTTATTCCGTGGGATGACGATGCGGATATCGGAATGCTCAGGGAAGAGTATGAAAAGTTCCGGGAGGCGTGTGATGAGTATCTGGATACGAGCCGTTTTTATTTTCAGGATCATACGTGCACAAAGGGATACCGCTGGGGTTATGGCAAGCTTCGGCGCAAACACAGCCGTTATGTAATATGCGGTACGGAAGGGCTGCCGTATGAGCAGGGAATCTGGATTGATATCTTCCCTCTGGATAATGTCCCGGACAGTCATATCGGACGGATGTTATGCGGACTGCATTGCTTTTTGATTCGTAAATTCATGTATTCTGCGTCGGGGAAATACCGGGAAAAAAATCCGGCAAAACGGATTGCGTATGCAGCAATGTCGAAAGTACCTGTCTCGGCGGTGCAGAAGCATTTTGAAAAATACATCAAACGAAGAAACAGGAAGCGGACAAGCTGGGTGCGTATTCTTACGTTTCCCACGCCAAACCGGGAATATGGATACCGCCGAAGATGGTACGAGGATATGTCTGATATCACTTTTGAAGGAGAAGTATTTACCAGCGTGCGGGATTATGAAGAATACCTGACTTTCAAATTTGGAAATTATCTGGAGCTGCCGCCAAAGGAGGAGCAGAAGATACATCACCGCATCAGTGAATTTAAAATTCCGGAAGCGAAGGAGGTAAGGGGATGAAAAAAGTAATTACATATGGCTCGTTCGACCTTTTCCACCGGGGGCATTATAACCTGCTTAAGCGTGCAAAGCAATTAGGGGATTATCTTATTGTCGGCGTTACGACGGAGCAGTATGACAAATCCAGAGGGAAGCTGAATGTCTGCGACTCTCTTTCGGAGCGAATGGAATCCGTACGCAAGACCGGCTTGGCGGATGAGATTATCGTGGAAGACCATATCGGGCAGAAAGCGGAAGACATTTTAAAATATCAGGTGGATATTTTAACAGTTGGTTCAGACTGGATAGGTGAATTTGACCATTTTAGAAAATATTGCGAAGTTATTTATCTGGAGCGCACAAAGGATATTTCCAGCACGATGCTCCGGACAAATAATTTTAATTTGGTACGTTTAGGAATCGTGGGTTCCGGCGGCATTGCCAGCCGGTTTATGCCTGAAATCAAATACGTAAGCGGAATCGTGCCGGTCAGCGTGTTTAATCCGCGCCTGGAGGGTGCTAAAAATTTTGCAGAAAGATTCGGCCTCAAGTTTTACGAGGATGATTGGAAGACGTTTCTTTCAAAAGTCGATGCGGTATATATCGCATCGCCCCACGAAACCCATATAGATTATGTCATGCGCTCGCTCAAAGAGGGCAAGCATGTTCTGTGTGAGAAGCCCCTTGCATTCTCAGAAGAAGATGCAAAGCGAGCATATGCATTGGCAAAAGAAAAGAAGCTGGTTTTGATGGAGGCGATAAAAACGGCATATTGTCCGGGATTCCATCAGCTTATCGGTGTAGTTCAAAGCGGAATTATCGGTACGGTATATGATGTAGAGGCATGCTTTACGAAGCTTGTGCCAATAGGTTCAAGAGAGTGGACGGGACAATATGCAGGGGCTTTTTCTGAGCTGGCAAGCTATCCATTGCTGGGGATAATGAAGATTCTTGGCACGAATTATAAAGCCGTGCGTTTTGAGAGCTTTCGAAATGAAGAGCAGACGGATATTTATTCGAAAGCATATGTAAAGTATCCGAATGCGGCGGCGACTGTGAAGGTGGGAATCGGCGTCAAGTCGCTGGGCAGTATGCTGATATCCGGTACAAGGGGATTTATTGAAGTAAAAGCACCCTGGTGGAAAACGACGGAATTTGGCGTCCACTATGAGAATCCGGCCAATGACGAAGTCTTTTTCAGCAGATATCTGGGGGAAGGGCTGCGCTATGAAATCAGTGAATTTCTTCGTGCGATACTTGGCCATAACAGTAATTATTTTCCTGCTGAAGAGTCGATTGCAATTGCCTCTGTTATGGAAAAATTCAGAAAAGACAGAGAGAGGTGTAAGAATTGATTGGTGTAGTAGGACTTGGATATATAGGGCTTCCGACAGCGCTGATGCTTGCCGCAAGCGGGAATAAGGTTGCAGGCACAGACAAGAACGGAGAAATTTTAAAATCACTTAACAACCGTCAACTGACTTTCCGTGAAGAAGGAATGACAGAGCTTTTTGAGCGTGCGACGGACAATGGCATTCTATTTACCTCGGAGATGCCGGCTGCGGACGTCTATATCATTTCCGTGCCTACGCCGTATGATAAGGCCAGCAAAAAAGTGGATATGAGCTATGTGGCGGCTGCTTTTGAGGACGTTTTGACAGTGTGTCCGGAAAATAGCATTCTTGTAATAGAGAGTACGGTATCTCCCGGAAGCATTGACAAGGTTATACGGCCGCTTGCGGATAAGAGTGAAAAAGAGGTAAGAATCGCACATGCGCCGGAGCGGATTATTCCGGGCTCTATGATTTATGAATTGGAGCATAACTCCCGGACGATTGGCACGGATGATGCGGAAACGGGGAATGCATTAAAGGAACTATACGGCTCCTTTTGCAAGGGGGAGATTATAGTAACGGATATCCGCTCGGCAGAGATGTCAAAGGTCGTAGAGAATACGTTTCGGGATATTAATATTGCCTTTGCAAATGAACTGGCGAAAATATGCCGTTCTGACGGGATGGATGTATACGAAATCATCCGTATTGCAAACAATCATCCGCGTGTGAATATTCTAAATCCGGGACCGGGCGTAGGCGGACACTGTATCTCCGTTGACCCGTGGTTTTTAGTGGGAGATTATCCGGGGCTTGCCAATATTATTCTGGCGGCGCGGAAAATTAATGATTCTATGCCTGAATTTGTACTGGGGCGGATATACGAAATTATGCAGGAGAATCATATGACGGATATTTCAAGGGTAGGGCTTTACGGCCTGACTTATAAAGAGGACGTGGATGATGTGCGGGAAAGCCCGTCCCTGCAGCTTTTGGAATGCATGAAAAGACATCTTGCGCCTCCGCTTTTATGCTATGACCCGTACATAAAAACGCAGATTGTCGACAGGCAGGCGTTCGGATTTGAGGAGTTTGCAGAAAGCGTAGATTTGATAGTCATTATGGTTGGGCATAAGGAAATCATTAAGCGGTTTGATTTTGTGAAAGACAAAGTTGTGCTGGACACCCGCAGATGTGTCGGCGGAGAAACCTATTCTTTGTAAATAAAAAATTATTTGCTAGTTGTTGAAAGAGTGTGCCATTAGGATTTGGCAGTTTCAAAATTAATGATAGGGAGAAGAGGGAATGGGAAAGCCAAAATGCATGCTGACTGTTGATGTAGAAGCATTGCCAAGAAGGGCGGCGTCAGACCATGTTGATACACTGGTTTATGGGAGAATCCGCGAAAAAGAATATGGTATCGGGAAAATGATGGATATTGCAGATAAGCATAATGTAAAAATGACATTTTTTGTTGATTTTGCAGAATGTGAATTGTATGGAGACAAAATCATTGACGCAGGAAGATATATTGTTTTCCGCGGGCATGATATGCAGGTGCATTGCCACTATGATTTGCTGGATAAAATCGTAGGTAAGCCGTCTTGGGTTACGATGAGTGAAAACTATTATTCATGGTGCCAAAACGAAAATGATGCAAGGATTATGATTGGCTATGTGACAGAACAATATATGAAATGTACGGGGAGAGTACCGGCTGCATACCGGGGCGGGGAGTTTCGTTTCGGTATCGGTGTATTGAAAGCGTTAAAAGAAAACGGATACAAGGCGGATTTAAGCTATAACTGTGTAAGGCCGGAAAAATTACCTGTAAACAGACAATTCTTATTTGAAAATGGGATCGTAGAATTACCTATTAGTATTTTGCCTGCTAAAGAGAGCTTCAATTTTAATTCCCCTGCATTAGAACCTTCCGTAGAGAGCGATTTTGAAACGGTTATCCGTGAATATCAAAAATTATTTGATGAATATTATAATTATTATGGTGATGATGCAGTTGCCACGGTACTGATGCACAGCTGGTCTTTTTTGAAGCAATCTCAAAAAACGCATTATTTTGAAGATGAAAATGATTTGCTGGTAAGGTTTTTTGATTATTTTCTTGAAATAATGAATGAAAAGGTGGAATTTATTAGTGTTTTAGATGCAGTAACTCAAATACAGACAGAAAAATTAAAACAAGTTGATTTTGAATCAATTTTTTCTAAAGAATCCTTTTATTCTAAAAACAATATAACTCAAGTAAAGAATTTTATTAATGAAAAAGCTAAAGACAGGCAGGTGATAATCTGGGGGAAAGGATGGATAGAATCCGTTGTTTTTCAGACGGTTAATCTGCATCAATTTTTAAATACCGCTTATTATGTTTCAAATGATGCAGACAGCCGTTCGGAATGGAGAGGGAAGCCCGTTTATAAATTTTCGGATATTCATATTTCGCCGGATGAAGATTTTGTGCTAGTGTTGGCGCAGCCCACCTTCCCTGAGATTAGAGAAACCTTGAAAAAGTTAGGATTTAAGGAGTTTGAGGATTATTTTGTTATTCAAAAAAAGGTTCCCACATTTCGGTCAAGCGGAAGACAAACAACGGAGGAAGTCAGATGCCCTATCTGCGGCGGCAACGTATTTGAGACGTACAATTCGGATAGAGCCCGCAGGTGTTCTTCTTGCGGTTCTTTAGAACGTACGCGTACGGTTTCTGAATTATTAAATGAGAATATGCCGATGGGTATTTCTAAAATGAAAATTTTACATATTTCTCCGACAAGAACCGAACGTTTATTTTTTGAAAATATGAAAGCTAATACAATTACTGTTGATATTCGGCCGGAATGTAAAACAGATATTGTTGCAGATATATGCGATATGCCGGATATTATGTCAGAATCTTTTGATATGGTGTTTGCCAGCTGCGTGTTAAATCATGTATATGATGATAATAGCGCATTAAGTGAAATAAAACGAGTCTTAAAAAAAGGCGGCGCTGCTCTTATATGGGTACTTGAGAGCGGTACTTTCAAAACAGTGGTACATGAAGACCCGACGGGATGGTATGGCAAAGACAACTATGAGAAATATAAGATTGGCACATTTCGGCATTACGGAGAGCTTGATTTTAGTAAACAGCTTTTAAGCTATTTTTCAAATGTACGCTGCTATGAAAAATACGATGCTGTTACGAAAGAGTCATGTAAATGGTATTGGTGCTTGAAGTAGAGACGGGAGGGGATATTGATTATGAGATATATTTTATATGGCGCGTCAAAATATATGCAAGACCTTATTGATGAAGATTTGATTCAGCATGTTGATTATATTGTTGATAAATCAGAGGAGTTAGCGGGCAAAGAATATCTGGGCAGAGAAATTAAACGGCCGGACGTTTTGCCGGAAGAAAATAAGGATGATGTTTTTATTGTTATTACTGCGTTCGGACAACTATATTCTATCGAATATGATTTAAGGCAGATGGGATTTGAAAGAGGAAAACATTTTGAATGGATCGGGAGAATGTATAACCATTATCCGAATCACTCTGTATGGTGGAAATGCCGCAAATCGAAATATTGGAAAGAGGATGAAGGGGCATGGCGACAAAAATATCAGAATGAAGTTCCCCATGAGAGAGCCGAGCTTGTAGCAAAAATGATTGATTGGACAAGGGCAGAGTCGGTGTTGGATTTGGGAAGCGGCTCAGAGCCGATGCGTCCGTTACTGCCTGAAGGAGTAGCATATTATCCGGTTGACTATAAGCAGCTTACTGGGAATACATTAGTCTTTGACTTTAACCAAAAGCAATTTCCGGAGATTGAAGCTGACGTTGTAATATTAGTAGGAGTCAGCGGATATGTGGATTATGAAGTATGGCTGATAGAACAGGCTGTTCGCGCAGTAAAATCAGGAGGACAATTGGTAATTTCTTTTAATTATTGTACGGGGAACTACAATGCTTTTGATTTTATCACAAAATACCATAATGTAATGCAATGTGTAGATTATGCATTTCGTTCGGAGACTTATGGTATTTTTCTATTTAAAAAGACAGATTGTTAAATTTGAAATGTGGGGATTAAAGGGAAGCAGTTATGATAAATAAACCTAAATTAATAGTGACTGTGGATACAGAGGCATTTTCTCTGCGCGCTCCTGACAATTATATAAAAACCTTAGTATACGGCCATATTGACGGTGAAGAGTGGGGAATCGGCAGAATGATGGATATTGCTGATAAGTATGGCGTTAAAATCACTTTTTTCTTAGATTTTGCGGAAGTGGAATATTATGGCGATGAAATGATAGGCGTGGGAAAGTATATTGTTTCAAGAGGACATGACCTGCAGATACATTGTCATGCCGATTGCTTTATTAAAACAGTAAATAAAAAATTTCCACATATACATAAACGGTATCCGGATTGGTTTGAGGATGATGAGATATCGGAGTTTATGGTGGATTATTGTTTAGAGCAATATAAAAAATGTACGGATAAGACGCCGATTGTCTTTCGGGGCGGGGCATACCGTTTTGGAACGGCGCTTCTTAAAAAATTGAAAGAAAGAGGAATTGCGGCGGATGCAAGTTATAATTGTCTGCGTCCGAATCCGCTGCCGATAACAAAACAGTTTGTTTTTGAGAATGGGATTTTTGAATTGCCGGTTGCTGTTTTGCCGGGAGAAAATCCCGTACATACATTAAACTTTAATTTAGAGTTATTGTATCCAAGGATAAAAGCCGATACGGATAGGATTCTGGGATTATATGATAGATTTTTTTGCGACTTTTACCGATATTACGGGGCGGATGCCATCGCTAGTCTGGTAATGCATAGCTGGTCTTTTTGTTATGATGCAAAAAGATATCAAACAAAAGGTTTTTTGGACAGACCGAACAGGTATGCTGCGGAGCTTTTTGAACAGTTTCTGGCTCGGTTTCATAATAAGATTGACTTTATTACCGCATCGCAGGCGGTGCAGTTGGAAAGTAAATGTTTTTCAAAAAAGCTGGGATTTGCGGAAGTGTCTTCCTTATACTCCATTATGGAGTCAGGGAAGCTTAAATCTTTGGAGGAGCAGATACAAAAAGAGGCTGTTGGCCGTCAAATTGTTGTGTGGGGAAGAGGCTGGATAGAAAATAAAATTGTTGAAACGCATGATATTTTCACAGCGCTTGACGTAAAGTTTTATATTTCGCAGGATGACTTTTGAGGAATCAAAGGTTTCACCTAAAAGACATTATGTTATCGTATGTGCACAGCTGATTTTTTCAGAAATACGGGAGAACCTAAAAAAAATCGGGTTTTTAAAGAATCGTGACTATTGCGACGTGTTAGAACCGGGAAGCATGTCGAAGGACGGGATTATTAGCAGTTATGGGAAGTAACAGGTTTGGGAGGATATGACGTATGGAAGATTTTCAAATATGTCCAATGGAGTATTTTTCAAATCGTGCAGGGAAAATAGAGTCTTGTATAAAAATTGCAGATAATCTGCTTAAAAATAAAGTATATCTCTATTCAGATATTTATTTTGAGCCGGTAGCACAAAATATCTTTGAAACTGTTTTTAGCGCCGATGCAATTTTGAATCGGGAATATTTGTTTGCGATGGACTATTTATCTGCAGTATTGACTGTATACAGTGAAAACGGCGATGAAAAATTATTGCAGAAGTTCTTGAGTATTGTCAGGCAATTTTTTGATTACTATGAACGGGGCATGTTTGTTCCGGTTAAAGAGGATGACATGATTGTTCACGCTCATGCATTAATGTTTATCAAATCTTTTACCGTTGTTTCCTATGAAGAGCCGCTAAAAAATAAAATTATAAAATATTTATATAAGTGTGCGGATTATTGTAATGATGATAGGAATTATTATGATGATAATAATCATGGGTTATTTACAGATTTAGCATTGCTGCATTTGGCGGTGTTTTTTGGAGCATTAGAAGAAGCAAAAGGGTGGAAAATGCATGCGGTTGAGCGGGTGCAAAAATTATTTGGGGTTGCCTTTTATAATGACGGCTTCAACAATGAAGGAAGTTTACGTTATTTTAGACATAATATAGTTGAGTACCGTGAAATACTAAAATTTTGCGATGCATATAATATATCGGGTTTGGAAGCGCTTAAAGATAAACTTGAGCGTGTTGAGCAGGTGTTTGATTCTTTTGCGCATAGCGACGGCAGTTATCCGATTATTGGAGATGGCAAAGAGCTGCTCCTTAAAAAGCATAATAATGCTTCTGCATTATATCCGCATGCAGGCATTTGTGTAGTTAAAACGGGTGATATGTATCTGACATTTAAGTGCAAAGCCACGCTGCAAAGTCATACGCATGTCGACGATACAACTATTACTGCAAGATTTCAGAATTATGACCTTGCGTTAGATACGGGACAATATAATTATGACCGTTTTCATCCGGTTAATCGGTATCTTCGGACGAGCGGCGGTCACAGCGGTATATTTCCCATATTTGCAGATGAATTAGGATTAGGAGAATACTTGAACAGGCGGGATGTTTCTGAAATTGAGCGATTTGATTTTAATGGGACAACCTGTTATATATCCGGAGGATACGAAATGGATAACGGTGCGATTAAAGTGCGCCGCAATATTATCGTGGAGCCGGAGCGTATAGAAGTGCGTGACAGCTGGACGTGTATGACGCCTCAAAATATGCGTCAACGTTTTGTACTGCCAAAAGAATTTCTTGGCGTATCAAAATTTACAGTTTGTAAACGAACATTTGAAACAAATATTGGAGAATACAGCATCAAATATAAAATTACGGCAGAAAAGACGCCCATTGTAACAACAATGAATTTTGGAGTACAGTCAAAACAATACAATGAGATAGAGCCGACAATATTGCTGGACACAGTGGCGGAAAACTCTATGGCAGGTGAAATTACTGCAGTCATTACGGTGGATAAAAAACAAGATACGCATATATTTAATGACACAAGGAGAAATTGAGAATAATGAATAAACCCAAATGCATATTGACGGTGGATGTGGAAGCTCTGACTCTGCGCGCGCCGGAGAATCATGTGGACAATTTAATTTACGGCCGTTTCGGCGGCGAGGAATGGGGCATTGGCAGGATGATGGACATTGCAAACAAGCATCAGGTCAAATTGACTTTTTTTCTTGATTTTGCCGAAGCAGAGCTTTATGGAGAGGATATTATACAGGCAGGAAGATATATAGTATCGCGGGGGCATGACCTTCAAATCCACTGTCATTATAACCTTCTGGAAAAGCAGGTGCGCAGCCGTTTCCCCAGGGCGGCAGAAAGTTACTATACATGGTATGAGGACGAGGCTGTCTCTGAATTTTTGGTTGATTACTGTCTGGAGCAGTACCGCAAATGTACGGACAGCGAGCCGGTTATATTCAGGGGCGGCGAGTACCGCATCGGAGAAGCGCTTCTAAAGAAGCTGAGAGAAAAGAAAGTTGCGGCGGACGCCAGCTATAATTCTATACGTCCGGTAGAAAAGCCGATGAACGGACAGTTTATATTTGAAAACGGTCTGCTCGAACTGCCCGTTGGGGTACTGCCGGAGAAAGAGGGTGCGGCTTCAAAAGTGCTGAATTTTAATGAAGCCCATTTGTATC
>CAJTUQ010000039.1 GCA_910579335.1 uncultured Dorea sp.
TGAAAACATACGGTAATATGCAGTAATGATGCTAAGCCACGAAATGAGCGGCAAAATGCGCCAGTGTATAAAAGCAGACAAAATAATGGAAAAAAGCCCTGCGGCGATGGTAAATCTGCCGAGGGAATCCATGCCGTATCTGCCGTACATAAAACGAATAAATTTTTCCTTCAAAATATACGCCTCCCTGATCGGATGAGTAAAAACCGTTTCATTCTAATATCTTATCATACGCTGCGGGAGGGGAAAGTCAATAAACCTGTTATTAAAAAAATATAAATTAATTGTGGCGGTTGCTTACGGGCTATCATACGTGATAATATATGAAGAGGTATCATGGATGTAATATACGTTGGCAGTGGGAGGAGTATATGGACAGACTGACGGAACTTATAAAAAAAGATATGAAACCGGCGCTTGGCGTGACGGAGCCGGGAGCGATTGCATTTGCCGTGGCAACGGCGAGAGAGTATGCAGAAGGAGAGATATTGAAAGTAAAAGTGGCTCTTAATTCAGGGATGTATAAGAATGCTTTTACATGCGGAATACCTAATTCCGATAAATTCGGGAATTTGTATGCGGCTGCGCTTGGGGCGGTGGCGGCAGAAGCCGGGCTTGGGTTAGAATCACTGGCAAATATCACAGAGAGGGATAATGAAAGGGCGGCTGAGTTGGTTGAAGCCGGCAGGGTCGAGGTGGCGATGGATCACGTCGGTTCACGGATTACCATTGATGCAGCGGTTGTGACGGAAAAGGATGAAGTCATTGTCCATATCCGCGACAGCCACACGGGAATCGTCAGCATTGAAAAAAATAAAGAAACCATTTATTTGGCGGACGCTTCGGGGGAAAACGGAAGCAAGACGGAGGAGATACCCCTAATCCATCAATATACGCTCCATGAGCTGCTAGAGTACGCAAAGCAGGTTCCGGAGCGGGATATCAGCTTTATACGCGAGGCTTTTTCGATGAATATGGAGCTTTTAGAAGAAGGGATGCATTCTCAGAGGGCGGTTATCACAAAGCAGCTGTTAAAGGAAAATAATAATCAAATCATATCAGAGGATGCGCTGCGCACGGCACAGCTTTTATGCAGCGGGGCGATTGAAGCGAGAGTGCTGGGGCTGAACCGTCCGGCTATGAGTATTACCGGAAGCGGCGCTCATGGAATTATTGCGACGATGCCGCTGTTTGCCTATTTCCAGGTAAATTACGGAGAAATCGGGGATGTGCTCCTTTTACGGGCTGCGGCGCTCAGCTATTTGATTACGATGTATATTAAAGAATATTCCGGAAAGCTTTCGGCCTTCTGCGGCTGCGGCATTGCGGCGGGCTGTGGTATGGCCTGCGGCCTTGCTTTCTTAAGAGGGGCGAATGAGTCCCAGATAGATATGGTTATCCGCAATATGGCAAGCGGGCTGACGGGTATGATCTGCGACGGAGGAAACCACGGGTGCGCCATGAAGGGAATCGTCTCCGTGGATGCGGCGTACCGTGCGGTGGAGCTGGCAATGCAGGGGATAGGCATTGGAAAGATGCATGGAATTAACGGCAGGACTCCGGAAGACACAATGAGATATATGGGAATGATTGCTTCGCCGGGAATGGTTAAGACAGAAGAGACAATTGTAGATATCATGCAGCAGAAATGAGAAACGGAGTGAATAGATATGGGTAAGAAAAAGAAGAAAAAAAGCCATTTGGTCTCGAATATTGTATTGACGGTATCCCTTGCCGTATTTGTCGTGGCGGCATTTCAACTGTTCAGGATAGGAAAGGGATATCAGGATGGAAGGAAGGATTACAAAGAGCTTCAGGAAGAAGCGACGAAGAAGAAAAAGGATAAGAAGGACGGAGAGGAAAAATTTCTTGTAGATTTTGAAAAACTTGCCAAGAAAAATCCGGATGTTATCGGATGGATTCGGTTTGACCCTGAACCATCGGTAATAAACTATCCTATCGTACAGGGAAGGGATAACCAGGAGTACCTGCACAAGACATTTTCAAAGAATGAAAACGGCCTTGGAGCTATTTTCTTAAATGTGGATAACAGCAGTGATTTTAACGATAAGCATTCCATTATATACGGGCACCGGATGAAGGACGGCTCCATGTTCCGCCATCTGCAGGATTATGAAAAAAAGGAGTTCTGGAAAAAGAATCCTCATTTTTACATTTATACCCCTAACGGACGGGTGATTACTTACCGGATTTACTCGGCGGGAGAGGTGCTTGATATGTCGGAGGCATATGAGACAGACTTCGCAGACGGAAAAGTATATCAGGAGTTTATAGACAAGACGAAAAAGGATTCTCTTTATGAGACGGGGGTAAAGGTGCGGACGGCGGATAAAGTCGTTACATTGTCCACTTGTACGAAGTCCAGCGATAATCATCGTTTTGTGGTTCACGGCGTGAAAGAGGCGGAGGAGATTATAGAAGAATAAAGCGGCGGATAAAGGGGTGATAAAGATGCCGTCCTACACATATGAGGTTGGAGATATTGTAACGTTGAAAAAGCAGCATCCGTGCGGGAGCAGAGAGTGGGAAATTTTGCGCGTAGGCGCCGATTTCAGGCTGAAATGCTTAGGGTGCGGACATCAGATTATGATTGCCCGCAGGCTGGTGGAAAAAAATACGAGGGATTTGCGTAAAAAGGCTTGAAACGGGTATTGGAGTATGTTAACATATCTAATTGTGATACATTGAATCCGTGCCGGATGCAGTCTGCGCCCGGCAGGGATATCCTTGCTCCTGTGGGAAAGCAGGAGCCAAAAGACCAGAAGGAGGTGCAGAGACGACATGAATAAATATGAATTAGCTGTTGTTGTCAGTGCAAAAATCGAAGATGACGAGAGAGCACAGGTTATCGAAAAGGTAAAAGCTCTGGTAGAGCGTTTCGGCGGCCAGATCTCAGACGTCGATGAATGGGGTAAGAGAAGATTGGCTTACGAAATTCAGAAGATGAAAGAAGGATATTATTATTTCATCCACTTCGAGTCTGATGCAGAGACTCCAGGCGAAATCGAGCAGAGGATTCGCATCATGGACAACGTTATCAGATATTTATGCGTTAGACAGGAAGCATAAGCGGGAAGTAGAGGTAGAATATGAATAAAGTAATTTTGATGGGACGCTTAACAAGAGATCCGGAAGTCAGGTATTCGCAGGGTGAAAATTCAACAGCCATTGCGAGATATACGCTGGCGGTTGACCGGAGATTCAGACGCAGTAATGACGGAGAGCAGACCGCAGATTTTATAGGGTGCGTAGCTTTCGGAAGAAGCGCTGAATTTGCCGAGCGATACTTCCGCCAGGGGCTTAAGGTTGTCGTGACCGGACGGATTCAGACGGGAAGTTATACGAACAAAGACGGCCAGAAGGTGTACACTACGGATGTAGTAGTGGAAGACCAGGAATTTGCCGAGAGCAAAGCGGTGAGCGATGCTAATGCAGGAGGATTCCGCCAGTCAGCGCCCACACCGGCACCAGCACCCGTATCCGATGCAGGTGACGGCTTCATGAACATTCCCGACGGAATAGATGAAGAATTACCATTTAATTGACCTGAACACTTAGCGAGCACAAGCCGAGAGGCGTAGTGCGAGGTTAGTGAGAAGGTCGTTCGCGGAGCGAACAATCTAAAAGCGAGCACAAGCCGGGAGGCGCAGTGCGAGGTTAGTGAGAAGGTCGTTCGCAAAGCGAACAATCTAAAAGCGAGCACAAGCCGGGAGGCGTAGTGAGAGGTTAGTGAGAAGGTCGTTCGCAAAGCGAACAATCTAAAAGCGAGCACAAGCCGAGAGGCGCAGTGCGAGGTTAGTGAGAAGGTCGTTCGCAAAGCGAACAATCTAAAAGCGAGCACAAGCCGAGAGGCGTAGTGAGAGGTTAGTGAGAAGGTCGTTCGCAGAGCGAACAATCTAATTTAAGAAATATAAGGAGGTAATCCAAGATGGCTTACGATAAAGCGAACCGTCCGGAAGGCGGCTTCAAAAGAAGAGGCGGCGGACGCAGAAGAAAAAAAGTCTGTGTGTTCTGCGGCAAAGAGAACAATGAAATCGATTATAAAGATGTAGCAAAATTAAGGAAATATATCTCTGAGAGAGGAAAAATCCTTCCGAGAAGAATCACGGGGAACTGTGCAAAACATCAGAGAGCCCTTACTGTAGCGATTAAGAGAGCGCGCCATATCGCTCTGATGCCGTACGTTCAGGATTAATCAGAAATTTAAAAAAGCTTCCTTTCAGGCTGTGTTAGAGTCTGGACGGAAGCTTTTTTGCGCCTGCTAACCTTTTTCGATATTTTACATATAATAAAACAGATACCAGCGCAAGGAGTGTTTATATATGGACCAGAGACTGCCCTTTTATATGGTGTACCAAATGCCGGTTCAAAGCGATGATGACAGGATTATCCGCAGAGACTATGCTTATATGAAGAGTGCGTATCCCGATACGGCAAAGCGTCTGCTTCCATTCATAGAAGAAGAATGCGACCGTCTCGAATATGACGGCAGCATGATGTTTGACGAGTATCCGGATAAGCTGCAGCTTAGGCTGATGTGCCGGAGAATATACGATAAGGCAAAGCAGGAGGAAGAGGCTCCGGGAGAATGGCTGATGGATTTGATACAGGTCATGGCTTTCCAGGAGCTGTGCCAGAGACGATGCGAGCATAGGCATTACCGAAAAAAACTGTATTAATTTTAACAGGGATAATGCTTTTAAAGACGGGGCTGTGCCAAACTTTGCAAACATATGTGCGCAGTCCCTCACAGATTTGTGGTAGACGTACAGGAAAAGATGTGTTAAAATGTCTTTCGGATTATATTTTGACGGACACGTTCCGTCAGCGGGGCATTTATTTAAGAGGTGCCCGGAGGGGATATAAGGGGAGTCAGACATGAAAAATATTATATTTATCGGCATGCCTGCCGTGGGGAAGAGCACGATAGGAGTCGTGGCGGCAAAGCATTTGGGGTATAATTTTATTGACACGGATTTGCTGATTCAAGAAAAGGAGAAGAGACTTCTAAAGGATATAATTGCCCAGGAGGGCTTAGAAGAGTTTTTGAAAATTGAAGACCGCATCAATGCGGGAGTTTCTGCAGAGCGTTCGGTGATTGCCCCAGGAGGAAGCGTTGTGTATTGCGAAAATGCCATGAGGCATTACAAAGAAATCGGAATCATCGTATATTTGAAAGCTTCTTTTGAAACAATAAGCACAAGACTAAAGAATGCCAAAAAACGCGGCGTAGTGCTCAGGGAAAACCAGACGCTTGAGGAGTTGTATCATGAGCGGACAGTGCTTTTTGAAAAATATGCGGATATCACAATATGTGAGGACGGTATAGGTCTGGAAGATACATTTGAGCTTGTTCTTAATACATTAAAGGATCGCAGAATTGTTACGGATTAGTTACACAATTGTAAAAAAGATTTTACAATCATAAATTTTGTGATATAATGAACAAGTATGAGTATAGTAAATTACATATCTTACGAAGTAAGAGCAGATAGTCAGATATAGAATTTAGTTGTGTCGAGGTGCATATATGGAGCAGTATATTATAAAAGGCGGACACCCGTTGGTAGGAGAAGTTGAAATCGGAGGGGCAAAGAATGCGGCGCTTGCGATTTTGGCGGCAGGTATTATGACGGATGATACGGTCCGCATTGATAATCTTCCGGATGTGAATGACATAAATGTCCTTCTGGATGCAATTGCGGGAATTGGTGCAAACGTACACCGCATCGACCGCCATACGGTTACGATTAATGGAAAAGGAATCAGGGATTTCAGCATAGAGTATGATTATATAAAAAAAATCCGGGCGTCCTATTATCTGCTTGGCGCATTGCTTGGGAAGTATAAGCATGCCGAGGTAGCGCTTCCCGGCGGATGCAATATCGGAAGCAGGCCGATAGACCAGCATTTGAAGGGATTCCGCGCACTTGGTGCGGACGTGGATATCGAACACGGGAAGATTATGGCGGAGGCAGAGCGGCTTTCGGGGAAGCATATTTATTTCGATGTCGTAAGTGTCGGCGCTACGATTAATGTGATGATGGCGGCTACGATGGCGGAAGGGCTGACTATTATGGAAAATGTGGCAAAAGAGCCGCATGTGGTAGACGTTGCAAACTTTCTCAACAGCATGGGAGCCAATATCCGCGGCGCAGGTACGGACGTGATTAAGATTCGCGGCATAAAAAGCCTTCACGGGACGGACTACTCTGTGATACCGGACCAGATTGAGGCCGGGACGTTTATGTTTGCGGCGGCGGCGACCAGAGGGGACGTAACGGTTTTGAATGTGATTCCGAAGCATCTGGAGGCGACGATTGCGAAGCTTTTGGAAATCGGGTGCGAGGTAGAAGAATTTGATGATGCGGTGCGTGTGGTGTCCAAGGGCGGACTGCGCAGCACGCATGTAAAGACGCTTCCTTATCCGGGCTTTCCTACAGATATGCAGCCGCAGATCGGCGTGACGTTAGCTTTGTGTAAAGGGACAAGTACGATTACGGAAAGTATATTTGAAAATCGTTTTAAATATTTAGATGAGCTTGCCAGAATGGGAGGCAATGTAAAGATAGAAGGAAATTCTGCCACAATTGAGGGTGTGAGAGAGTTTTCGGGCGCACGGGTAAGCGCGCCGGATTTGCGCGCAGGAGCGGCGCTTTGCATAGCCGGGCTTGCGGCGGACGGAATTACCATTGTGGATGACATCGTATATATCCAGAGAGGATATGAGCGGTTTGATGAAAAGCTGCGCGGTATCGGAGCCGTGATGGAGAAGGTGGAGACAGAAAGACAGATTCAGAAGTTTAAGCTGAAAGTGAGCTGAAAAGCAAAGCCCGCTGCGTCATATAAACGGCCTGATGTGTCTTGGACTTTAAAAATCAACAAGAATCCTGTATACTGTTATCTGTGAAAGGAGCAGATGACGATGTACAGGATTTTTATTGTTGAGGATGATATGACGATAGCCGGGGCACTGGTAAGACATTTGGAAAAATGGGATTATGAGGCGGAGTATGTAAAAGACTTCAGAAATGTCGTAGAAAGGTTTCTTGAGTTTGAGCCGCAGCTGGTGCTCCTTGACATTATGCTTCCGTTTTTCAACGGCTTTCACTGGTGTCAGGAGATACGGAAAATCTCGATGGTCCCCATTATTTTCCTCTCATCTGCAAGCGACAACATGAATATCGTTATGGCGATGAATATGGGCGGCGATGATTTTATTGAAAAACCATTCGATTTGAATGTGGTGACGGCGAAGGTGCAGGCGGTTTTAAGGAGGGCGTATGCCTTTTTAGGGCCGGTGGAAGTAATCGAGTGCCGGGGGCTGGTGCTGAAGCTGAATGACGCCGTGGCGAACTTTAAGGGAGAGGAAAAGGAGCTTACGAAAAATGAATTTCGTATTCTGAGGCTTTTGATGGAAAGAGCGGGCCGGATTGTCTCAAGGGACGAGCTTATCGAAAAGCTGTGGGAGAGCGATGAGTTTATCGACGACAACACGCTGACGGTAAATGTCACAAGGCTCAGGAGGAAACTCGGTTCTATCGGGGCGTCGGATTTGATACGGACAAAGAAAGGGATAGGATATATTATAGAATGAGCAGGACGATGAACAGGAAGAGAGACGGCGCGATAAAAGTCTTTATCGCATATTTAAAAGAGCAATTGTCCGAATTTATCATGTATCTGGGATTTATGCTAATCTTCCCTATAATCTTTTATTTTTATAATATCCGTACAGATGCTGTTAAGTATGCCTTTTTGCTGGCCTTTGCCTGGTTCCTTGCCTGGGAGGCTATGCGGGCTGTCAGATTTTTCAGGCACCATGAAAAATTATGCGAGGTCGAGAAAAAGACGCCGTCGGAACTTTTCGGAATGCCGAAGGCGGATTCTCTCATCGAGGGCGATTATCAGAGGATTTTGGAGAAGGTATACAGGGAGAAGGTGGAGCTTGAGTCGGCCGGCAGGGAATTTCGGTGCGAGACGGCGGATTACTATGGAATGTGGGTGCATCAAATCAAAACGCCTATAGCGGCGCTGCGGGTACTGCTCCAGTCCTATACTCTGACAAAAGAAAACGGAAGTCTTAAGGACGAAAGCTCAAAGACGTATGCAGAACATGAATTTTTAGAGCTTGCCAGGGAGATGAAGCAGGAACTTTTTAAAATCGAGCAGTATGTGGAAATGGTGCTTGTCTATCTTCGCACCTCGGATATGACGTCGGACTTTGTCTTTGAGTGGCATGAGCTGGACGGCATTATCAGGCAGGCGGTGAAGAAGTATTCTCAGATGTTTATACGGAAGAAAATAAAGCTTAATTATGAGCCGGCACAGAAAATGGTTCTTACAGATGAAAAATGGCTGACATTTGTGATAGAGCAGCTTCTATCCAACGCTATTAAGTATACGGGACAGAAAACGCGCGCGATTTCTATCTATACGGAAGGGGAATGTCTTGTGATTGAGGATGGGGGCATCGGAATCTGGGCGGAAGACCTGCCCAGGGTGTTTGAAAAAGGGTTTACCGGCTACAACGGGAGAGAGGACAAAAAATCGACCGGAATCGGCCTGTACCTGTGCAAGACGGTTACGGACAAGTTAAAGCATGGAATCCGGCTTGAATCGGAAGTAGGAAAAGGGACAAAAGCTTATATCGACTTTTCGGACCGGACAAAGGATTTGCAAAACCTTACAGACATGTAAGGCTGGATGGGGAAAATGTAATCTAATTCGATGGATATACATTTTCTCTTTTTTTATAATAGAACCAGAAAATGAAAGAGAAAGGATGGTATGGAAATGGCTTTGTTAGATGTAAAAAATGTAAGAAAAATATATACGGCACGTTTTGGCGGCAATCAGGTGGAGGCGCTCAGGGACGTGAACTTTTCCGTGGAGCCTAGAGAGTACGTGGCAATTATGGGAGAATCCGGTTCAGGAAAGACGACCCTTCTGAATATACTGGCGGCGCTTGACAGGCCCAGCGGAGGCAAAGTGCTTCTTAAGGGGCGGGATTTGGCGCATGTAAAGGAGCGGGAGCTGGCGGCGTTTCGGAGGCAGAACCTGGGGTTCGTGTTTCAGGACTTTAATCTTCTGGATACGTTTTCTCTCAAGGACAATATCTTTCTTCCGCTGGTATTATCTGGAAGGAAGTATGACGAGATGGAAAAGAGGCTTGCGCCGATTGCAGAGACGCTTGGGATTACAAAGCTTTTGGAAAAATATCCGTACGAGGTATCCGGCGGACAGAAACAAAGGGCGGCGGTCGCCAGAGCGCTGATTACAAAGCCGCAGCTGATTCTTGCGGATGAGCCTACAGGGGCGCTTGATTCAAAGGCTGCGGATGAGCTTATGCGGTTGTTTGTCAAGATACATGAGGACGGGCAGACGATTCTTATGGTTACGCATAGCGTGAAGGCGGCAAGCAGTGCGGACAGGATTTTGTTTATCAAGGACGGCGAGGTCTTTCACCAGCTTTACAGGGGCAGCCTTTCCAATGAGCAGATGTATCAAAAGATTTCCGACACGCTGACGGTATTGACAACAGGAGGTGGTAAGCATGAATAGCTCCATTTATTCAAGACTTGCGGTTACTAATCTGAAAAACAACCATAAGACTTACATTCCGTACATTCTTACGGCGGCGCTTACCGTTATGATGTACTACATTTTAGATGCGCTTTCAAGAAATGAAAGCGTGGGATGGCAGGATGTAAGACTGGTGCTCTCCTATGCGGTCATGGTAGTCATGGTGTTTTCTGTTATTTTTTTATTCTATACGAACAGCTTTTTGATGAAGCGCAGGAAGAAAGAAGTAGGCATGTACAATGTTCTTGGCATGGGTAAGATTCACATTGCAAAGATGTTTTCCGTGGAAACCCTGATAACGGCAGCAGTCAGCATCGGAGCGGGAATTGCCGGAGGAATCCTGCTTGGGAAATTGATGTGGCTTGTGCTTCTTAAAATCCTGCATTATGACGTAAATATGGATTTTGCCGTATCGGGGACGGCGGCCGCTCATACGCTGATGCTGTTTTCGGCTATCTTTGGGATGACGCTTGTATACAACCTCTGGCAGATTAAGCTTGCGAACCCTGTGGAGCTGTTAAGGGGCGGCAATGCGGGAGAGCGTGAGCCGAAGACGAAACGTCTTCTTGCGGCGGCGGGGGTCCTTCTTGTGGGCTTTGGCTATTATGTGGCGCTTACTACGGAGTCTCCGCTTCAGGCGCTTCAGTTGTTTTTCGTGGCGGTTTTATGTGTGATTCTTGGCACTTATGCGCTGTTTGCCGCAGGGAGTATTGCGCTTTTAAAACTATTAAAAAAGAAAAAGAGCTTTTATTATGAAACGAGACACTTTACAGCGGTATCCGGCATGATTTACCGCATGAAGCAGAATGCGGCAGGGCTTGCAAATATCTGTATTTTAAGTACGATGGTTCTTGTAATGATTTCCACGACGATTTGTATGTATATGGGAATGGACGACATCCTGACGACCCGCTATCCGAGAGAGTTCGAGGTGACATGCTTTTATCCGGACGGAGAGGCGGAAGAAAAAATCCTCAAAATTATTGATGAGGAGGTGAAGAAAGCAGGTGTTTCTGCAAAGGCTCAAATGGGGTATCACTACGGAGGGGTAGCGACTCTTAAGAAGGGAAATGAATTTAAGATTGCGGTGGATGGCGACGTGTACAGCGGCAAGCCGGATATTTATGAGCTTGAGATGATTCCGCTTGAAGATTACAATGCGCTGGAAGGACAAAACGTAAGTCTTAAAGAAGATGAAGTTCTTTTGTATAACCCGGATAAAAATGCAGAAAAAATGGGAAACACAGTTTGGATAGAGGGCGTTTCCTACAAGGTTTTAGAGGAGCTTGAGGCATTTTCGCTGGAGGAAAAGAATGCTTCCAGAATCGTGGGAGGATATTACGTCGTCGTAAAAGATAAAGAACAGATACAGGAATTTCTAAATGCGGCATACGAAAGGCTCAAGAAGGAAAATCCGCAGCTTGGCACGATAGAGGTACAGTACAAGGCGTGTCTGGATTTGGAGGGTGCAAAAGAGGACTGCCGGAGGGCGGAAGCGGCGCTTAAGGAGCGCATAAAGAAAGAGGTGCCGGACTCTTACTGCGACGGGCGTGAAATGGAACGGGAGACCTTTTATCTTTTATACGGCGGGCTGTTTTTCATCGGATTGTATCTCGGCCTCATGTTTCTGATGGCGACGGTTTTGATTATCTACTATAAACAGATATCAGAAGGATATGACGATAGAGAGCGCTATCAAATCATGCAGAAAGTAGGCATGAGCAAAAAAGAGGTCAGACAGTCGATCCGCAGCCAGGTGCTGATGGTGTTTTTCCTGCCGCTTGCTGTGTCGGTACTTCATATTGCAGTTGCATTTAAGGTAATCACAAAGCTTTTGACAATTTTTAACATGGTAAACGTGCCGTTATTCTTTTCGTGTACAATTGCAACGGTGGCGGTGTTTGCAGTATTTTATGCAGTCGTCTTTGGCGTGACGGCGAGAGAATATTACCGTATCGTAGGGTAGGGTAGGTAAAAGGAATGGCTCCCTGAAGAATCATTAATTTGCGGAATGGTATTGACATTACGGCCAAAACCTAGTAAAGTTTATTTGTAAAAATTAATAATGCAAGCTTTCTCTTATTCAGAGCAGTGGAGATACAAAGGATCTGTGAAGCTGCGGCAACCCCCTTATGAGTGGAAGGTGCCAACCTGAGCGAGTCATCGAACAATAAGAGGATTGGTTTATGTGATTATAAAACAGTCCGCTTTTGCGGGCTGTTTTTTGAATAGCAGGGAAGAATGAGATTTCTTTTCCGGCAGCCAATTGCCTTAAGAGAAAGGGAGCAAAAGAAACGGGGGGACGTTTCTTTTGGCAGGAAAGGAGAAAAAAATGGAAAAAAGATTATTTACTTCGGAATCTGTGACGGAGGGACACCCGGATAAGATGTGCGACCAGATATCCGACGCCATTCTGGACGCGCTTATGGCGCAGGATCCAATGAGCCGCGTGGCATGCGAGACGAGCACGACGACAGGCCTTGTACTTGTCATGGGTGAGATTACTACAAATGCATATGTGGACATTCAGAAAATCGTGCGCGATACGATTAAGGAAATCGGGTACACCCGCGCAAAATATGGTTTTGATGCAGAGACCTGCGGAGTTATCACTGCGATTGACGAGCAGTCCAGCGACATTGCTATGGGTGTTGACAAGGCGCTTGAGGCAAAGGAAAATAAGATGTCCGAGGAGGAGATAGCGGCAATCGGAGCAGGAGATCAGGGGATGATGTTCGGCTATGCGTCCAATGAGACGCCGGAGCTTATGCCTTACCCGATTTCTCTTGCGCATAAGCTTGCCATCAAGCTTACAGAGATTCGAAAGGACGGGACGCTCAAATACTTGAGGCCGGACGGAAAGACGCAGGTTACGGTTGAATATGATGAAGACGGGAATCCGAAGCGCCTGGACGCAGTCGTTCTTTCTACCCAGCATGACCCGGATGTGTCACAGGAGCAGATACATGAGGATATTAAAAAATATGTATTTGACGCGGTGATTCCAAACGGAATGGTAGACGAGAATACGAAATTCTTTATCAATCCGACAGGACGTTTTGTTATCGGCGGACCTCACGGCGACAGCGGGCTTACGGGACGCAAGATTATCGTAGACACTTACGGAGGAATGGCTCGTCACGGCGGCGGGGCGTTTTCCGGAAAGGATTGTACGAAAGTTGACCGTTCCGCAGCATATGCGGCGCGTTACGTGGCGAAAAATATCGTTGCCGCAGGACTTGCGGACAAATGCGAGATTCAGCTTTCCTACGCAATCGGCGTGGCGAATCCGACCTCTGTTATGGTAGACACCTTCGGGACAGGAAAGCTTCCGGATGAAAAGCTTGTAGACATTATCAGGGAGAATTTTGATTTAAGGCCGGCTGGTATTATAAAGATGCTTGACCTTAGAAGGCCGATTTACAAGCAGACGGCAAGTTACGGCCATTTTGGGCGCACGGATGTGGAGCTGCCGTGGGAAAAGACAGACAAAGTGGATGTGCTGGAAGGGTACTTGAAGTAAATCCGCGGATGAATCTGTTTTATAGAAATTTTAGAAATATTTATTGGCGCTTTGGTGTGAAGCGCCTTTTTTCATGCTATACTTTTTGATAAGACGAGATTCGGAGGATGGCTTATGAAGTTGAGGAACCGGCTTTTAATTGCATTTTTGACAATTACGGTCATACCGATTATTTTATCGGTAACACTGGTCGCCGTATTTGCGAAACTGCAGCTTGGCGCGATTGATAAAGCTTACGGAATCAGCGGTACGACGGTAGAGTCGCTGTCAAATTCAACGGAGGTGCTTGCAAGGCTCGCGCAGAAGCATTATCATGAGCTTCGGCAGGTGGTAAAGGATAATCCGCAGTGCATGGAGGACGCCACTTATCTGAAGGAATTTAATCAGAAACTTAAGGAGAAAAAAACGTACCTTTTAGTAAGAAAAAATGATACAATTATTTTTATCGGTGCGGATTCCGATGAGGCGGAGCCGGTTATCGGCCAGCTCCCGCCCTATGGGGAGGCGGGGGCGTCTTATGAAAATGTCGATTATTTCGGGGGAGACGCACAATCTTTAGTAAGACAGATAGATTTCAGCTATCCGGGCGGTGAGGAAGGCAGCGCGTTTATCGTCACGGATGTCAGCAACATGATTCCTGAGGTAGAGCAGTTTTTTGTTGATATGCTTTTTGGCATTATCATTGTGCTGATTTTAAGCGCATGCCTTTTGGTTTTTTGGATTTATCGGGGAGTTATGGGCCCCATTAAGAAGATGCAGGCGGCGACGGAGAATATCAAGGAAGGAAATCTTGATTTTGATCTGTGTCCGGAGGCGGATGACGAGCTTGGACAGCTCTGTATGGATCTTGAAGATATGAGAAAGCGGCTCAAGAGCAACGCGGAGGAAAAGGTTGCGTTTGACAGGGAAAACAAAGAGCTTATCAGCAATATTTCCCATGACCTTAAGACGCCGGTGACTGCGATTAAAGGCTATGCGGAGGGGATAATGGACGGCGTGGCGGATACGCCGGAGAAGATGGAAAGGTATATCCGTACGATTTACAACAAGGCGAATGAGATGGATACGCTGATTAACGAGCTAACCTTCTATTCGAAAATAGATACGAACAGGATTCCGTATAATTTTAATATTCTTTCAGTAAATGAGTATTTTAATGATTGTGCGGAAGATTTATCGCTGGAACTGGAGTCGAAAAATGTAGAATTTGGATTTTTTAATTATGTGGATACCGAGATTAAGGTAATTGCCGACGCAGAGCAGATTAAGCGCGTCGTCCACAATATTATCAATAATTCATTAAAATATATGGATAAGCCGAAAGCAAAAATCAATCTCCGCGTAAAGGACGTAGGAGACTTTATACAAGTCGAGCTGGAGGACAATGGAAAAGGGATTGCGGCAAAGGATCTGCCGAATATCTTCGACCGTTTTTATCGTTCGGATGTATCGCGCAATTCATCAAAAGGCGGAAGCGGCATAGGGCTTTCCATTGTGAAAAAAATCGTCGAGGAGCACGGCGGGAAAATCTGGGCTACGAGCAGGGAAGAAACAGGAACGACAATGTATTTTGTGCTTAGAAAATATCAGGAGGTGCCGGTAAATGAGTAAAATTTTAATTGTAGAGGATGAAGAAGCGATTGCAGATCTTGAAAAGGATTATTTAGAGCTCAGCGGATTTAAGGTCGAGGTGGCGAATGACGGGAAAAGCGGGCTTTCAAAGGCTTTGAAGGAAAATTATGATTTGTTTATCCTTGATTTGATGCTGCCGGGCGTGGATGGATTTGACATATGCAGGCAGATACGGGAGGAAAAGAATACGCCGATTATCATGGTGTCGGCGAAGAAGGACGACATAGATAAGATACGGGGCCTGGGGCTTGGAGCCGATGATTATATGACCAAGCCGTTCAGCCCAAGCGAACTTGTGGCAAGGGTAAAAGCGCATCTGGCGCGTTATGACCGCCTGACGGGAAGTGCGGCGCAGAAGAACAAGGTCATCGAAATACGAGGGCTGAAGATAGACACAACGGCGAGACGGGTATGGATAAACGAGGAAGAGAAGACCTTTACTACAAAAGAGTTTGACCTTCTCACATTTCTTGCCAGCCATCCGAACCACGTATATACAAAAGAAGAACTGTTCCGTGAAATCTGGGACATGGAATCCATCGGGGATATTGCCACCGTTACGGTGCATATTAAAAAAATCCGTGAGAAAGTAGAGATGGATACGTCAAATCCCCAGTATATTGAGACCATTTGGGGAGTAGGATACCGATTCAAAGTATAAAGCAGGTAAATAAAATGATTACAAGTACATCCAATACAAAAGTAAAGCGTCTGGTGAATCTCAGGAAGAAAAGCAAACTGAGAGATATGGAAAAGGTTTTTCTTACGGAAGGTATCCGTATGTTCAGGGAGGTGCCCAAAGACAGGGTTTCAGAGATTTATGTGTCCCGGTCTTTTTTAGAAAAGGAAGGAGCGCTTTTGAAGGAAATGGCGGCTTTGGGTATCCGGATAGAAATTTTGGCCGACCCGGTATTCGGGTATGTATCGGACACGAAGACGCCGCAGGGGATTTTATGCGTTGTGCGCCGGATAGAGAAAAAGCTTGGTGAGATATCCGGAGGAAAAAATCCGCTGCTTTTGATTCTTGACAATATACAGGATCCCGGAAATCTCGGCACGATTATAAGAACGGCGGAAGCGGCGGGCATTACAGGGGTTATTATGAGCGCAGACTGCGTGGATATCTATAATCCGAAGACGATTCGTTCTACGATGGGCTCGGTGTTCCGCGTGCCGTTTGTTTATGTGCGTGAGCTTGCAAAGACGATTCGGGGGCTTCAGGAGGAGGGAATCTTCTTTTACGCTGCGCACCTTGCGGGAAGCAGTGCCTATGACGAGGTCAGCTACCGTGGGAAAAGTGCGTTCCTTATCGGAAATGAAGGCAACGGGCTGAGAGAGGAAATCGCTCAATGTGCAGACATGTATATCAGGATTCCCATGCACGGGCAGGTGGAATCCTTAAATGCAGCCGCTGCGTCAGCCGTGCTCATGTTTGAGGCGGCGAGACAGAGGCGGAATATTTGAGCCGGTTTAAACGGATATTACATTCCTGTTACATTGTGTTACATTCCTGCAGGAACATTGCGTTATAAGAAAAAGTATAGTAGAATCATAAACAAGAAATACTAAGGCATAAGAAAAGAGGGAAGAATATGCAGACAGTATATTGGCTGGTGATATTCGTAGCATTGCTGATTATTGAAATCGTGACGATGGGGCTTACGACGATTTGGTTTGCAGGGGGCGCTTTGGCGGCTTTCGCTGCAGGAGTGATAGGCTTCGGGGTTACGGTTCAGGTAGTTGTATTTCTGGCGGTATCAATTGTACTTCTTGTGATGACAAGACCGATTGCGGTAAAGTATTTTAATCAGGAGAGACAGAAGACGAATGCCGAAAGCCTGATTGGACATACGGCTCTGGTGACAGAGGACGTCAATACGATTAAGGCGGCGGGCAGGGTCGAGGTCAACGGGCAGGAGTGGTCGGCAAAGACGGATGAGCCGGACGGAAAGATTAAGAAGGATACCGTTGTGGTAATTGAAGGAATACAAGGTGTCAAACTGATTGTCAGAGAAAAGGAGGGCTAGATGATGAGTGGCGTATTGGGTGTAATTATCAGTTTGTTTTGGGTGTTTGTAGTAGTTGTGATCCTTGTGATCCTGACGTCTTGTATCAGGATTGTAAGACAGGCGCAGGCGCTTGTTATAGAGAGGCTGGGAGCGTACCAGACGACGTGGGGTACAGGGCTGCATTTTAAGATGCCGATTCTTGACAGGGTTGCGAGGAAGGTCGACTTAAAGGAGCAGGTAGTTGATTTCGCGCCGCAGCCGGTTATTACAAAAGATAATGTAACGATGCGGATTGATACGGTAGTGTTTTATCAGATAACTGACCCGAAGATGTTCTGCTATGGTGTCGCGAACCCGATTATGGCGATTGAAAACCTGACGGCTACAACTCTTCGTAATATTATCGGCGATTTGGAATTAGACCAGACATTGACATCCAGAGAAACGATTAACACAAAGATGAGAGCCTCTCTGGACGTGGCCACCGACCCGTGGGGAATTAAAGTGAACCGCGTGGAGCTTAAGAACATCATACCGCCGGCGGCGATTCAGGATGCGATGGAGAAGCAGATGAAGGCGGAGCGCGAGAGACGTGAGGCCATTCTGCGTGCGGAAGGTGAGAAGAAGTCTACGATACTTGTTGCGGAAGGTAACAAAGAGTCCGCAATCCTCGATGCCGAGGCGGAGAAACAGGCGGCTATCTTACGCGCGGAGGCGCAGAAGGAGGCGATGATCCGTCAGGCGGAAGGCGAAGCTGAGGCTATCTTAAAGGTACAGCAGGCGAATGCAGACGGTATCCGGTTCTTAAAGGATGCGAAAGCCGATGAAGCGGTTCTTACGATGAAGAGCCTGGAGGCATTTGAAAAGGCGGCGGACGGCAAGGCGACGAAGATTATTATCCCGTCCGAGATTCAGGGAATCGCCGGACTGGTTAAATCCGTCGTGGAAGTAGGGGAGAAGGAAGAGTAAGACTGCCGTTTTAATAAGAATTGAATTATGTTTTTGTAGGCACCATTACTGCGTATTGACGGGGTAATGGTGCCGCATTATAGTGGCTTTGTAAGGAATGATTGTGAATGAAAAATGAGATACTGCGGCTGATGAAGGAAAGCGGTACATATATTTCCGGACAGCGGCTATGTGATGAGTTTAAGGTGTCAAGAACTTCTATATGGAAGATGATGGAGCAGCTCAAAAGGGAAGGCTATGCAATCGAAGCCGTAAGGAACAGAGGGTACCGCCTTATAAGTTCTCCCGACGTTTTATCGGAAGCGGAAATCAGCAGCCTTCTTAATACGGAGTGGGCGGGAAAGAAAATCGTATATTTTAGTGAGATGGATTCAACGAATAATCGTGCAAAGGAGTTCGGTGAAAAGGACGGCGCACATGGAACGCTTGTCGCCGCGGATTCGCAGCGTGCCGGAAAAGGCAGGAGAGGACGGGCGTGGAGCTCTCCGCCGGGAGAAAGCATCTATATGACGCTCCTTTTACGCCCGCAGCTTGCACCGGACAAGGCGCCGATGCTGACGCTGGTTATGGGACTGAGCGTGGCAGAGGCAATACAGAAGATGACAGGAATCAAAGCAGAGATTAAATGGCCGAACGACATCGTGGTTAATGAGAAAAAGGTGTGCGGAATCCTGACAGAGATGGCGACGGAGATGGAGTATATTAATTATGTTGCGATAGGCGTCGGCATCAACGTGAATCAGCAGAGGTTTCCGGAGGACATTGCGAGGACGGCTTCATCACTCTATAAAGAGACAGGAAAGACTTATAGGCGTTCCGAACTGATTGCGGCCGTACTGGAACGGTTTGAAGAAAATTACGCTGTGTTTCTTCAGGCCGGCGACCTGTCCGGACTCAAAGAGGCATATGATGCTGTCTTAGTGAACTGCGGCCGGGAAGTGAATGTGTTAGAGCCGGGGAATGAGTACAGAGCTTTTGCAGAAGGGATTAATGAATATGGAGAGCTTATCGTCAAGCTTCCCGGCGGGCAGGAGAAACAGATTTTTGCCGGGGAGGTGTCGGTCCGCGGCATATATGGATATGTGTAGCAGTGTAACTGGAGGGAATATGTACGAAGAAAAAATTGTGCTGTGCGGTGCTAATTCTTACGAGGAAAAATATTATCTGAATCCGGATTTTGACGCACTTCCGGATAGCATTAAGGATGAATTAAAGATTATGTGCGTGCTGTATGTCAATGATGTAGGCGGAATATTGACACTCGTATATGACGAGGAGGGGGATTTGAATTTTGAGGTTGCGTCCGAAGAATTTGACCCGATGTTTGACGAGATTGGAAGCCGTCTTAAAATTAAGCAGCTCCAAAGAGAGAAGGAAGAGCTGCTTACGGCTCTGCAGATGTATTACAAGGTATTCTTTTTGGGAGGGGATTTATGTTATTAGTCATTGATGTGGGAAATACGAATATTACGCTGGGCGTGTTTAAGAAGGAGGAGCTGCTTGGAACGTTCCGTATGACGACAAAGCTTCCGAGGACTTCCGACGAGTATGGAATCATGCTGAAAGAGCTGGTGGAGAGACAGGGAATCTCAAGCAAAGATATCGACGCAGTTATCATCGCGTCTGTTGTGCCGGACATTATGCATTCTCTTGGAAGCGCCATGATAAAATATTTCGGGATTAAGCCGGTGGTTGTGTCTGCCGGAATCAAGACGGGAATCCGCATCGTGACAGAGAACCCGAAACAGGTGGGGGCGGACCGTATCGTGGATGCGGTTGCCGCATATACGCTCTATGGCGGACCGGTAATCGTAATCGATTTCGGCACCGCTACGACTTATGATATCGTAGGCCCTGACGCTACCTTTGAAGGGGCCGTTATCGCACCGGGAATCCGCACGTCCGCGCAGGCAATGTGGGGGCAGGCAGCCATGCTTCCTGCGATTGAAATCAAAAAACCGGCTACGATACTTGCGAAAGAAACGGTGTCAAGCATGCAGGCGGGAATCGTGTTCGGCCAGATTGGGCAGGTGGAATATATCGTTAACAGGATACGCAGAGAGTCCGGATATACGCAGGCCAAAGTCGTGGCAAGCGGAGGACTTGGAAATATCATTGCGAAGGAGACCAAAGTCATTGATGTCTACGACCCGCAGCTTACTTTGAAAGGCCTGCGAATCATTTATGAAAAAAATAAGCGGTAAAAATATAGGACAGAGATGGTGCTGCTATGAATATCGGAAATGTAGAACTTGAAAATCCTTATATACTTGCGCCTATGGCAGGCGTTACAGATCTTCCGTTCCGTCTGCTCTGTAAAGAGCAGGGAGCGGGACTTCTCTGTATGGAGATGATTAGTGCAAAGGCACTTCAATATAAAAATAAGAATACAAAAGCGCTTCTGTCCATTCATCCGCAGGAGCATCCGGTATCCCTGCAGCTATTCGGGGCGGACGCAGATATTATCAGCCGGATGGCCCAGGAGATAGAAGAACTGCCTTTTCAGGTTTTGGACATTAATATGGGCTGCCCGGTTCCAAAGGTGGTGAAAAACGGGGAAGGCTCTGCGCTTATGAAACGCCCCAGGCTGGTTTACGAGATTGTGTCAAAGACTGTGAAAGCGGTTAAAAAGCCTGTGACAGTCAAAATCCGGAAAGGCTTTGACGATGAGCATATAAATGCGGTGGACATTGCCAAAATTATAGAGGACGCAGGGGCGGCGGCGGTTATTGTCCACGGGAGGACAAGAGAACAGTATTATTCAGGAAAGGCGGACTGGGATATTATCCGGCAGGTTAAGGAGGCGGTGTCTATTCCGGTCATTGGAAACGGGGATGTGACGTCCGGTGAAAGTGCAGTCAGAATGCGCCGGGAGACCGGATGTGACGGGGTAATGATTGGAAGAGGCGCCCAGGGGAACCCGTGGATTTTTTCAGAGCTTTTGTCATATGAAAAGACGGGAGAGATGCCAAAGCGCCCGGACGCATCGGAGATTCGCAATATGATGCTCAGACATGCAAGGCTGCAGATTGAATTTAAAGGGGATTATCTTGGAATCCGTGAGATGAGAAAGCATGTGGCATGGTATACGAAGGGACTGAAAGGTTCGGCGAAGCTCAGAGATGAAATAAACAAAACGGAATCTTATGAGGAGTTGGAGAGACTGTTATATGAGAGGGTATAATAAAAACTTTTTATCCTGCATATAATGAATCAGTGCCGGACAAGAAAGTATGAAACCTTTTGTGGCTAAAAGTATGCTTTCTGTTCGGAAGATGTTGACATTGCAGAGGGCATTATGTATAATATTGAAATTGTGAAAATATCTTTATTTACATAAGTGTTCGTTACTTTTTCAGCAACTGCCGTATGCAGGATTTGCTTGGTTCAAAAATCGCATGAACTGCGTGATAACGAAGAAAGAAAAGGAGCTAGACAAATGGAAGCAAAGAAAAGATTACTTACGTATGCGGGCCTGAAGGCACTGGAGGATGAACTTGAGAATTTAAAGGTTGTTAAGCGCAAGGAGGTTGCCCAAAAAATCAAAGAAGCCAGAGAACAGGGCGATTTGTCGGAGAACGCAGAGTACGACGCAGCGAAGGACGAGCAGAGGGATATAGAGGCTCGTATTGAAGAATTAGAGAGTATTCTTAAGAATGCGGAAGTTGTCGTGGAGGATGAAGTTGACTATGATAAAATTAACGTAGGATGTACGGTAAAGGTATTTGATATTACATTTGACGAAGAGATGGAATTTAAAATTGTCGGCTCCACGGAGGCAAACAGCCTGGCCGGCAAGATTTCCAATGAGTCTCCTGTCGGACAGGCTCTGATGGGAAAGATGGTCAATGATGTTGTAGAGATAGAGACACAGGCCGGAATGATGGAGTATAAGGTGCTGGCTATCGACCGTACGGTGTAGCGGCTTTCTTTAAGTGTAAGATGCAGGTATAAAAACCCCTCGTATAAGAGGGGTTTCATTTGGCTTATGATGGAGAATCGGAAAGGAGATAAAAGTGGGAGAACAGAAGAACAATCAGCAGAACAATGCAAAGGATGCGGATTTGAACCAGCTTCGGAAGGTGCGCCGGGACAAGCTTTCTGAGCTGCAGGCGGACGGAAAGAATCCGTTTGTTATTACGAAGTATGATGTAACGCATCATGCGGCGGACATTAAGGAAAATTATGAGGAATTGGAAGGACAGCAGGTTACGCTGGCCGGGCGCGTTATGCAGAAGCGCATTATGGGAAAGGCGTCTTTTTGCAATGTCCTTGACCAGAGCGGGAATATCCAGTCCTATGTGGCGAGAGACAGCGTCGGTGAAGAGGAATATAAAGATTTTAAGAAATTGGACATCGGAGATATAGTAGGTCTGGAAGGTGAAGTGTTCAAGACAAAAACAGGGGAAATCTCCATCCATGCGTCTTCTGTGAAGCTTCTATCAAAGAGTCTGCAAATCCTTCCGGAGAAATATCACGGGCTGACGAACACGGACATGCGCTACCGTCAAAGATATGTAGATTTGATAATGAATACGGAGTCAAGGGATACGTTTATCAAGCGTTCCAAAATTATCAGCGCAATCAGAAGATATTTGGACGGACAGGGATTTTTGGAGGTGGAGACCCCTATGCTTGTAAGCAATGCCGGCGGGGCGGCGGCAAGACCGTTTGAGACGTACTTTAATGCGCTCGGCGAGGACTTTAAGCTTCGTATTTCATTGGAACTCTACTTAAAGCGGCTGATTGTCGGCGGGCTGGAGAGAGTGTATGAGGTTGGGCGCGTATTCCGGAATGAGGGGCTTGATACGAGGCACAATCCGGAATTTACGTTGATGGAACTCTATCAGGCCTATACGGATTATAACGGAATGATGGACTTGACTGAAAATCTGTACCGCCATGTAGCGCAAGAGGTTCTTGGAACGACGACGATTGTTTACAATGGCGTAAAGATGGACCTGGGCAGGCCGTTTGAGCGCATCACGATGGTCGACGCCGTAAAGAAATACGCGGATGTCGACTGGAACGAGGTGGAGACTTTAGAGCAGGCGAGAGAGCTTGCGGACAAATATCATGTAGAATACGAAGAAAGACATAAAAAGGGTGATATCCTAAGCCTTTTCTTTGAAGCGTTTGCAGAGGAACATCTGATACAGCCGACCTTTGTCACGGATCATCCGATAGAGATATCCCCGCTTACAAAGAAAAAGCCGGACAATCCGGATTACGTGGAGCGTTTTGAATTTTTTATGAACGGCTGGGAGATGGCGAACGCTTACTCTGAATTAAATGACCCCATCGACCAGAGGGAAAGATTCAAGGCGCAGGAAGAACTTCTGGCCCAGGGCGATGAAGAAGCCAACACGACGGACGAAGATTTCCTGAATGCTCTAGAAATCGGAATGCCTCCGACAGGCGGAATCGGGTTTGGAATTGACAGAATGTGCATGCTGCTGACGGATTCGGCGGCGATAAGGGACGTACTGCTGTTTCCGACGATGAAGTCATTAGACAAATAAAGCCAGTGTTTTCAAGGGTTTGCGGTACTTCGATTCAGATTTTGCAACAAAATTGCAACAAATTTGCAACGCATAATGCGGGATAATGCCTGATAATGCGTTGATTGGTACATGAGTCAACTTAATACAGTAAGCACTTTAAGGACATTTTTCTAAAAGAAATTT
>CAJTUQ010000040.1:0-384 GCA_910579335.1 uncultured Dorea sp.
ACCGCCCTTCCTGTCTTTTGCCCTGATAATTGGTCTTTCAAACGCTTACCATACAGCACAAGATTCAGAATGTGGTACGTTTTCCGGTCCTTTTGCCTGAAAGTTTCACTTCTTAAAATATGCTGCCAGCACATCGAAGCTTGCCTCTTCGGCGCCCAATACTTCTGAGTCTCTCTCGGAAAACATCATCCCACTATTTGGTTATACTCATAGACAATTCCGATTATTTCTATTGCCTATCTCTATAATAACCTATCGTTAATTGTTTTTCAACTACTTATTTTATTATATTACTTTTTGGTTATTCTGCACAAAAATATGTATTCAATTTTATGTATATTCACTTTGCGCTTAATTGTTTTTAATGATTTTTATAGTAGTCGT
>CAJTUQ010000040.1:394-12403 GCA_910579335.1 uncultured Dorea sp.
ACCTTCTTAATCGTTCCGCTCAAAGCAAACAATGCGATAATATTCGGAATAACCATCATGGAATTGAAGCAGTCCGCCATATTCCATACAAGGTCTACCTGTGCCAGAGATCCGAGCAATACGCATACGGCAACAAGTACGGAATAAACCTTAACCGCCTTCGCCCCGAACAAATACTTCACGTTTGCCTGACCGAAGAAATACCATCCGAGAATCGTACTGAAAGCAAAGAAAAACATACAGATGGCAATAAAGATGTCTCCGCCTTTGCCGTAAAGTGTAGAGAAAGCATATTGGCTTAACTCCGCTCCCGTCTTCCCGCTCGGAATCGACTGGGTTGTAATAATAACAAGCGCCGTCAGGTTCAGAATTACAAATGTGTCAATAAACACGCCGATCATAGCAACAAATCCCTGCTCTACCGGATGGTCAACCTTTGCAACTGCATGAGCGTGAGGGGTCGAACCCATACCAGCCTCATTGGAAAACAGACCTCTTGCGACACCCTTCGTAAGAGCCAGCTTGATAGTAGCGCCCACAGCGCCGCCTGTGATTGCAGAAGGAGCAAATGCACCTACGACGATAGAATAGAATGCGTAAGGTATCTGCTTAAAGTTATAGAAAATAACAATCAGCGCACCAACGATATATAAAGCCGCCATAATCGGAACGATAGTTTCCGTAACCTTTGCAATACGCTTCATGCCGCCCATAAATACGAACAACGCCAAAACTGCCAGAATTGCGCCCATAGCAATCTGCGGTACGCCAAATGCGGTGTTGAATGCTGCTGCAATTGAATTTGCCTGAACCGCGTTGCCCATAAAACCAAGTGCAAAAATCAGAAGAACAGCGAAAATAGCCGCCAGAACTTTTCCGAACGTCCCTGTGAACGCCGCCCGGATATAATATACCGGCCCGCCGGTGATCTCTCCGTCTTCTCCTACCTGTTTGTACTTCTGCGCCATAACTGCCTCGCCGAAAATCGTCGCCATTCCCAAAAATGCCGCAATCCACATCCAAAAGATGGCTCCCGGACCTCCGATGGCAATCGCTGTCGCCGCACCGGCAATATTACCGGTACCTACCTGTGCCGCAATCGCTGTCGCAAGAGCCTGGAAGGATGACATTCCGTCCGCTCCCGCCTCTCCTTTTTTGGAGAAAAGGCCGCCAAAGGTTCTTCTTATACCCTCCTTGAAGCCTCTAATCTGAATAAATCCCAGCTTGACAGAAAACCAGACACCGCCTCCAAGAAGCGCAACAATTAAAATGTAATCTGCCAGATAATGCTGAATGGTAAGTACGATGTTATTTAATGCTTCCATACTGTAATTCCCCCTTTTTCCTATAGATATCTTAAATAATTCATCGTTAATTATTTGACATCTCTATAATATATTATTTCAACAAAAAATGCAACATATTTCTTCCGTTTTTGTGCTTTTTGAATATTTTTCTTCAAAAAAAGCAGCCTGAAATGCCAGGCTGCTTTTGCATACATACTAAACCGTTTATATTTTTATACATTAATTTCTGATTTGACCCCAAGTATATCCTGATTTTTCTCTAAAAGGGGACGTATTACTTTTTCCAGATAAGCTTCTACCTGAAGAGCCGAACGCCCCACATATTTGGAAGGTTCCATTGTCTTTTTCAGCTCGTCAAGCGACAGGCCGAATGCCGGTTCCGCCGCAATCAGTTCAAGAAGATTATTGTCAAGCCCTTTCTCCTTCACATTACGCCCCGCTTCCATAGAAAGCTCGCGAATCCGCTCATGGAGCTCCTGCCTGTCCCCTCCGGCTTTTACGGCGTCCATCATTATATTCTCAGTTGCCATAAAGGGCAGCTCGCTCATCAGACGCTTCTCAATCACCTTCGGGTAAACCACGAGCCCGTCCACCACATTCAGACAGAGGTCAAGGATACCATCGACAGCAAGGAAGCCTTCCGGCACGCTCAGCCTCTTATTTGCAGAATCGTCAAGCGTCCTCTCAAACCACTGTGTCGCAGATGTTACGGCCGGATTCAGCGCATCAATCATCACATACCTCGACAGGGACGCTATCCTCTCGCTCCTCATGGGATTTCTCTTATAAGCCATAGCCGATGAGCCGATCTGAGACTTTTCAAACGGCTCCTCCACCTCCTTCAAATGCTGAAGAAGCCGGATGTCGTTTGACATTTTATGTGCGCTGGCAGCTATCCCTGCAAGCACGTTCAGAACTCTTGTATCTACCTTGCGGGAATAGGTCTGGCCCGAAACAGGATAGCATGCCTCAAACCCCATCTTTGCCGCAATCATCGGGTCAATCTTATCAATAAGCTCCTGATTCCCGTCAAAAAGCTCCAAAAAGCTTGCCTGCGTTCCCGTAGTGCCTTTTGAGCCTAAAAGTTTCAAGCTTCCCTTGACATACTCCAGATCCTCCAAATCCATCTCAAACTCCTGAAGCCAGAGCGACGCCCTCTTTCCGACGGTTGTCGGCTGCGCCGGCTGAAAATGAGTAAATGCAAGGGTCGGCAGATTTTTATATTCCCCGGCAAACCGCGCAAGCTCAGCAATTACATTTACAAGTTTTTTTCTCACAAGCTCCAATGCCTCGGACATCAAAATGATGTCCGTGTTGTCTCCCACATAGCAGGAAGTCGCCCCAAGATGGATTATTCCCTTCGCTTTCGGGCACTGCTGCCCATATGCATACACATGGGACATTACATCGTGCCGCACCTGCTTTTCCCGCTCTTTTGCCACGTCATAATTAATATCATCCGCATGAGCTTTCAGTTCTTCTATCTGCTCATCGGAAATATTAAGCCCCAGCTCTTTTTCCGTCTCCGCAAGGGCAATCCACAATCGTCTCCAGGTGCAGAATTTCTTGTCCGGCGAAAAGATATACTGCATCTCTTTGCTGGCATAACGCTCCGAAAGCGGACTTTGGTATCTGTCGTTTGTCATAATCATTTTCCTCCGTTAATTGCTATTTTATAATCCATTACCGGTTCTCCTCATTCCCTTACGGCTGTTAAGCCGACGGTAATCACTCTTCCACTGCGCAAGCTTTTCCTCCGGCACGTCCGGATCCAGTTCTTCATGCACTTCCCTGATATCTTCCTTCAGCTTTGAAGCCATGCTAAGAAACAACGGATTTCCCGAAAGCATCTTCGTATAATCCTTCCTTGAATAGGTCTGATAACAGCAATACAGGTAAGCCTTCAGCATATCCGGTTCCTCACAGAGGTAGTACGCCTCTTTATAGGCGGCAAGAGCCTCCTCATACAGAAACAGATGTCCGTACGCAGAACCCATGCATCCATACACATGCCCGTAGAACTTTTTCCCCGCAGAATCATCCCACTCGGCATTCACAATCGACTGGTAGACTAAAACAGCCGCCGAGTATTCCCCGCTCTTAAGCAGCGTGTCTCCTTTAAACTTTATTTTTTCCACTTCCTTCTGGTGGCGCAGGTTTTCTAAGAGTCCCTGTATCTTATTAATTTCCGACTGTCCATAGATATAAGATCCGCGCAGCAGCGCAATCACAAACTGCTCTTCCGAACAGTTCTTCGAAATCTCTTCCCGAAGCTTCTCTGCAAGCTTCGGAAGATGCAGTTCCGTGGAAATCCACGCACACAATTGCCGGTTCATAATCGTATGGTCAATCAGATAAAGATTGTTGCATACATAATAGCACAGCTCCTCTATCGTATAAATGCGCAGATGGATACGCCCAATTTCATAAGGTTGTTTTGCCCTTACATTATGACATAGAATTAAACTGCCCATTGATTCCTCCTAAATGTATATCCTTTGTAACGCAAAACCCGGTTGCAGGATAAAAATCCCCAAAACCGATATCCCTAAGCGTCAGCCTGCAGAGCCGTTCCTCCAGAAACATAATCTCTATCTTAAGCCGGAGAGAATAATCCGTCCGCTCAGGCAGTCCCTTCATAGATATCTTCTCTACCTGCAGCTCCTCGCCCGCAAGGGACTCTATGTGGACTTCCAAATCCGAATCATCCTCAAGAAGCACCTCCCACTCTCCGTCCGCTTCATACCAGCGGGTTCCCCACGACACAATAGGATACCATCCTTCTTTGCCATTCACCCGCATACGCAGGGAGATGCGCTGCGTCATCTTTGTCTCATCCAAATAAATCGGGCCGTCATTGTCATCCCTGCATATACGCACGGAGGTATAGCATGCTCCCTTACTGTAAAGGTTATTCCCTACAAAGGCCCTCCGCCCGTTGCACAGCACCTTAAGAGAATTTGGATACCAATTATTCTCAAAGCCCTCTCCCGTCAGATATACGGATGAAATAACCTTTTTTTCAAATACGCTTTGTATAAATGCTTTAAAGCTCTCGTCCGCATTTCTCGCCTTTTCTTCATCATCCATCAGCAGATGAATCGCTTCCAGCTCCTTGATATGGGCTTTTGCCACCTCATCCACGGTAACAAACAATTCCTTTTCACGGTTATTCACCACATTCAGCCTTCTCAGCATATAAGCCTTGATTTTAGTCGCATCACAAAAAATCAAGGCGGATTCATACTGCCACAGCTCCTTGGGCTGATAGAACATGTATTGGCAGAAGCTTTCCTTGTAATCCTGCACATATACCCTGTCTTTTGGGATTCCAAGATGCTTTCCGATGCTCTTTAACATCTTCGACATGTCAACGCTTGTAAACGGCGTAGTAAATGTCAGATAATCTATCTCTTCGAATCTCTCCAGCGTAAGCCGGATAAATTTTGCCAGCAGCCACACAGCGTCATAGGTTTTTTTCCCGACAGCTACCTTCCTGCGGTAAAACGCCTTGGTGAACAAATCCTCCACAAACAGACTCTCATCCACTGCCTTTAGGCATTCCGCCTCCAGGCCATAGACCCATTGTCCGTCCATTTTTCCAAGTGAAAGAGGAATCTGATAGTTGTCAGAGGAAACCTCCAGAGTCTCCGGTTCTTCCTTGGCTTCATTATAATAACTGATCTGGCAGTATTTTTCATTCAGGTCATATCCAAGGATACTCCCTCTCTCCATCCCATTTCCTCCTCAAAACAACACTTAATATATTTTAAACATCCTTTCCGCCATTCTTTCATCCTCCTCATAAACTGCCATCATCTTCTTACGGCTTGCAGGGGACATACGGATCAATGCATTAAGCCTTCCATATTTTCCGGCCGTTGTCTTCTTCCTGCCGGAAAGAACCGACTTTTCCGACGTAGTCACCTTTTTTCCCTTCGTCTCTTGAAAATAGTAGCTGACATGTTCATCATCGTACAGCACGTACTGCTTCACATACAGATTATCAAACAGCGGAAGAAGTGTTTCTTTATGATATCCCAATTCTTCTCTTTTGCCCCGCTTCATCTTGTAATATAATTCTACGCTGCTTCCCGGCTCTCCCTGATAAAATACGATTGACTTGTCATAAAGCTGCAGCTCTCTCAGCCATGTTTCCTCATAATCCACATCTCCCTCAGCACCTGATGCAGCACCGGTTCATAATCGGCCGCATAGCTTTGTCCCGAAAAATACTTAAGCAGCGCCGCCTTGCAGATATCAGGCAGTTCTTCTCCCTGCTCACATTCATTCACAATAATGTCAAAAACACATTTTTCGACTTCCCTGCCAAAAACAAGGTACTCTCTGGAAGCATACGCAAGATATGCCTGTTTTAAACGGAAATACGTATTGTCGGACAAATAATAATCCTCGAATATCTTTTCCTCGTCAAAGAGATTCTCCGAAAAAACCATCTGAGTAATAATCCGCTCTCCTACTTTGTACGCAGGAATCTCATAATCCTTGAGCACCGCCCACAATTTCTTCATGTCGTCCGTTGCGCCGCAGTACCAGTTGGCAAGGTACATTAACGTCGCTTTGTCATACTGCCCGATCCGAAACAGTTCAAAGCAAAGGTATGTGAGATATTCCTCCTCTTTGTAATTCGTATCTCTCACCAGACGGCTGCAGAAGCGGAACACTTCCTGCTCATCAAATGCGCCGATACCTTTTTCCCTCACATTCTGAAGCGTCAGCTCTTCATGCTGCTGAGCTTCCTGGCCCTTGCCTTCCGTCTCCTCATATTTCTTGCACATATCAAGAAAACGCGGTTCATAAAACAGCCTCTTCGTCTCATAGGGTATGGAGTCCGTATAATAGCGTCCTGAAACCGACTCCCACACAATGCGCGATTCCTTGTTGTACAGGCAGATAATCGTAGTTCCGTCATGCTCATACGGGACTTTTTGTTTTGCCTCGCCGTTCTTTTCAATTACAAGCACATAATTCATATCGGAAACCTTCGTGGTCACACTGTAGGAAAAGCAAATATCACGCATCGCTTCCATTCGCTCGTCATTCATCTCTTCCTTCACGCAGAATCTTTTATAAAGCACCCGCAAATGTTCTGTAATGTGCCGCTTCATAAGCTGCTCCCATGTAAAAGAAACCATCTGCTCCCGGTAATTGAGAAATAAATCCTCCCCTCCCACCTCGTATGTCAGGAGGTTCGCATACAAAAAGGCCGTCTTTTTGTAATCAAGTGAATTTCCATGCATAAAGTACAGGAAAATAGACTTTGGGAGCGCTCCCCTCACAGAGCTTGTATCAAGAGTAACCATATAGTATTCATACAGCTGCGCAATCTTTAACCCTGCCTCCACGGAACGCTGATACCAGATAAAATATTTCCTCTGCATCTTATTCCCCTTAATCAGGAGCGTACAAATCGTATTCAGTATCATCTTTTCCCGATACATATCATAAATCCGTACCAAAATACGGAACAGCGGCTCACTGTACGACTTCTGCTGGCTGGCAAAATTCGACACGTAAAGCGCCAGCTCCTTCGACATCAAACGGTACTTTGAAGCGAACTCCAGCACCTGGATTTCAAATCTTCCAAGCTTTTTTAAAAGTATCGGCTTCTCCTGATAACACAGATAAGCCTCAAGATAAAACATCACCTGATGGCAGTCAAACTCAAACTGCTGCTCAAGCACTTCCAGTTTCTTATATGGATTTCTGTACCTCCGGTCCAGATGAATCAACATTTGAAGCAGCATCCAGCTGTCCTGGTAACGCATATAGGTCTTGCCGATTTCATCGAGCACCCGCTCCGTGTGGCTTCCCTTCCCGCGAATCAGCGCTGTAAGGTACAAGTAATAGCAGTTAATGATTGGGTCTTTGCCGATGGCAAAACGGTTATAGTTGAAATTTTCCAAAATCCACTTTGCCTCTTCCATCTTACGGCCCTTAATATATATGTGCGCCTGAAGAAGCTGGTAAAGCTCACTGTTCGGATCAAGCTTCCTAAGTGACGCCACCTTTTCCTCCGCACTGTCCACCCAGCTTTTCAGCTCTTTCCTTCCGCCCACGTAGTTGATATATTCTTTCAGTACCTGTGCGCACAAAAGCTCCGGAAGATGATGGTTCTCATCATAATCCATACTCTGCAGGACTTCTATCTCGTATGTGATTTCTTCATATGGTGTAATGAACTGAATCGCTCCATAATTGCGCCCTCCATGCAGGTATTCCGGACGCACCAGATATTCTACCTCAAGCGTATTGCCGACAAAATCCTCTGTCGTAATCTCCGGACGCAGCACCTTTAAGAACCTGCTCTCCGCCTTTATCTTAATGGGCATATATCCCCACGTATTCTTCATTACGGATATGATACCCTTCGTCGGCTCGTTTATATCCTCAAAAAGCATTCCCTCTCCGGCAAGCGTCAGGAAAATACATTCCTTCTGCTTAATGCCGACCAAAAACTCCTCCATCGCCTGCTCGCCGAGAGACCAGCGCCGCATATTGTCATACAGATAGAAAATACGCTCGTTTTCGTATTTTAATATTTCATAAAAGGATTTTGAACGGAACAACCGCCCCGCCTCCGAATAATCCTTAACGGCAAGCTTGCGGAAGTCATCCGTGCTCTGCACCTTGCCGTAAGCCGTCATAATATATGGCTTTTCTATAATTGCCGTAAAGGGAAGGACATACTCCCCCCCGGAACATACAACCGTAAATTTCCCCTTCTCGACATGTCCCGGCTTCAGTCCCCTGCCGTCATAAGTAAATTCCACCCTTGCAGGATTCCCTTCAAATCCCTGATCCTTAAAAGAGACACGAAAAGAAGAGGGGTAGATGAGTCCCCTGACTTTACTATCATTCTTGCTCCTGATTTGGAAACCTGCCTTATATACTTCGCCTTCGCCGATAATCAGTACCAGATTTGTTTCCTCAAACTCTACTTCCGGCCTGACGAGTCGAAAATCCCCTTTGGAAAATTTCTGAATCTTATTTTTCAAGCCTGACACCTGCTTCTTTCGTTGCTTTTTTTTCAAAACACACTATAATAAATTATAGCATTACTTTATAGCTTATGGCAATGCCGAAACACAAAATCTTAAAAATATCTGTCGAACTATGTATAAAACTGCTAATATAGTATATATAAGGAGAGATGAAATGTCAAAAAAAATTGAATTTCACGGAAGTGACCTTGAAAAAACTGCAAACTACTATCAGATTCCAAAAGAAGATATTATCCAGTTCGGAGCGAACGTCAATCCTATCGGGCTTTCAGACAATATAAAGGAGGCACTTGCCGCACATCTGGACATTATCAGCAGCTATCCCGACCGCAATTACACAAGCTTAAAGTGCGCCGTCAGCCGTTACTGCGGATGCAGTCCGGATAATGTCGTCGTCGGCAACGGCTCCACAGAGCTCATATCCCTGCTTATCAGCCAGCGTTCTGCAAAAAAGGCGCTCGTTTTAGGCCCGACCTATTCAGAATACGCAAGAGAGCTCGCTCTGACAGGCGGTTCCCTTTCCTATTATAATTTGAAGGAATCCGACGATTTTATACTGGATACCGAAGATTTTATAAAATCCATTCCAAACGGCACAGACCTCATCATCATCTGCAACCCTAACAATCCCACGTCTTCCGCTGTCACTCAGGCCGATATGGAAAAAATTGTTAAATTCTGCCGTACAGAAAACATTTTTGTCATGGTGGATGAAACATATGTGGAATTTGTTCCGGATATAGCCCGGATAACCGCTGTTCCCTTAACCGGACGCTATGACAATCTCATGGTAATCCGCGGAGTCTCCAAATTTTTCGCTGCTCCGGGGCTGCGTTTCGGATACGGCATCACAAGCAGCCGCGAATTTCTTTCCATGCTTTTCACCCATCAAAACCCTTGGAGCCTAAACAGCATCGGCGCTTATGCCGGGGAGCTTATGCTCCAGGACGAGGAATTTATTGAGCGGACAAGACAGCTTATTGGCTCTGAGCGCGACAGGCTGTGCAGACAGCTGAAATCCCTGAACACCTTCAAAGTATACCAGCCCTATGCCAACTTTATTCTGCTCCGCATCTTAAAAGATGGAGTCACTTCCTTTCAAGTATTTGAAACGGCAATAAAAGAAAAATTGATGATAAGGGATTGCTCCTCCTTCCAGAGCCTTGACGGGGAATTTGTGCGCTTCTGTATTATGAGGCCGGAAGATAACGAAAGACTACTGCAAATATTAAAGAGCATATAAAAATATCGGCCTCCCTCTAAATATACTTGAGGGAGGCCGCATCCGGCTCGTCCTTATTGCAAAATACCTTTGCACATTTAAAAATTGCGGTTACTTCTTTAAAATTAATGCCACAAAAGTGATATCCTCATCACCTGTATTCTTAATCCCGTGCCCGTCGCCTTCTTTGCAGAAGAAGGAATCTCCCGGCTCAAGCGGCATCTCTGTGCCGTTGTCATTGTAAACCCCGGTTCCGGTCAGAATATAATACCCTTCCTCGTCTCCCTGATGTACATGATAACCAATCTCGCAGCCTGACGGCACCGTAACCTTGGCATACATCTTGCAATGCTCCCCGCGCGCCTCGTCGGATATCAGCATTTCCTTTGTAATATACCCTTCGCCTCCGTATGCGTGTTCCGCCTTGATAATTTTCCTTTGTCCAGCTTTTGTCATAGAAACGTCCTCCTTTTTATACCCTTGTCCATGATTATAACTTAAGACCCGAAGCCAATCAAGACCTGTTCTTTTTATATCTCCCGCTTTATCCCTGATTGTTTTTGTTCAAAAACTGTCTTGTACGTTCTTCTTTTGGATTCTCAAACAACACATCCGGCGCATCCTGTTCTACTATGTGTCCGCCCTCCATAAAAACAACTTCATCTGCCACGCTTTTTGCAAATTTCATTTCATGTGTGACAATCATCATCGTAGTATGCTGCCTCGCCAGTTCTTTTATCACATCCAGCACTTCCGCCGACAGCTCCGGGTCAAGCGCTGATGTCGGCTCGTCAAATAATATAATATCCGGCTCGACAGCCAACGCCCTTGCTATACCGACCCTCTGCCGCTCTCCTCCGGACAGCGTCTCTGGATAAGCGTCCCGTTTCTTTAACATGCCGACTTTTTTTAAAAACTCCAGTCCGATTTTTTCCGCCTCGGCTTTCGGCAGCCCCTTTACCAATGTCAGCGGTGTCGTAACATTCGCAAGCGCCGTTTTATTGCGGTACAAATTGGAATTTTGAAATACCATGGAAGTATTCGTACGAAGCAGATGTATATCGGATTTGCTTATATTTTCATAATCGATTATCTGATTTTCCAAGCTAATCGTCCCTTTTTCCGGCCGTTCCAATGCATTGATGCATCTTAGCAAAGTTGACTTTCCAGTACCCGACGGGCCAATTACAACAACTACTTTCCCTTTTTCAATCTTTAAATTGATTTGATCGAGCACCTGCTGATTCCCAAATCTTTTAGACAGGTTTCTAATTTCCAGCATATATTCCTCCTAAAATACGTACAAAGGGATGCTGCATTGCAGACATCCCCACGCAGTCATTTCTGATAAGCAGACCCGACTTTCTGCTCAACTTTTTTTTGCAGCATGCCTAAAACCAATGCCAATATCCAATAAAACACAGCTGCAAGAATATAAGTTTCAAATGTTTTGTAATAGGTAGCCGCCGTCAGCTGGGCCTCTCCCATAATATCCTGAATACCGATGGTCATTCCGAGCGAAGACATCTTAATTATATCCAAACATGAATTTACGATGGGAGGAACCGCCGCCACCGCCGCCTGCGGAAGTATGATCTTTGTCATCATCTGATAATGCGACAGCCCGAATGCAAGACTCGCTTCATACTGACCTTTATCAATACTTTCTATCGCTCCCCTGATACTCTCAGATATGTAAGCTGCGCTGTTAAGCCCTAAGCATAATACCAGCGCAAATGTCTTCGGACACCGCTTCATAACATCAAACACCATCGGCAGTCCGTAGTAAAACAAAAACAACTGTATCAGCAAGGGCGTTCCCCTGAAATAAGAAACATAGATTCTTGCCATCTGACTCAGCAGCTTTACATGAAAATGCTGAATAATCGCCAATATCGCACCTAGTATGACACTAATCACAAATGCAAATGCCGAAATATAAATGGTAATCCACAATCCCTCTAAAAGCAGCGGTGTCAGAATCTTTGCATATGGGATAAATGTATCCGTAATATAACTCATACCTAATCCTTTTCTACCGTAATGTCTTCACCTATCCATTTCTCGGATATCTTCTGTAAAGTTCCGTCTTCCCTGATTACCTTAATAAACTTGTTCATCGCATCCTTAAGCTCAGTATTTTTTTTATCAAATACGATTGCGGCCGGCGCATATTCAAAAGGCTCTAACATCTTGATTTTTAAGCTGCCGTTTCCTTTCATAGCCATATAAGTCTGAATATCCTGCGCAAGTACCGCATCAATACGTCCGTATGCAATATCATCAAACATTGCTTCAAGCGTAGCAGACGTATATACTTCAAACTTAATATCACCGTCCGGGTACATCGCTTCTACGGTCTGCTGCATGGAATTACCAGAGCCTACGCCGATTGTCTTTCCGGACAAATCCTTCACGCTCTTAATCTCCTCATTATCCTCTCCGACGACTATTG